>JANOWY010000063.1:0-21587 GCA_031418135.1 Rhodoferax sp.
GGCTTCCTCTTTGGGTGTTGCTGCACCACCGCCATTGGGGGTTCCCATTGATGTGCCCAAGCCCCCCGGAACCGTGTTGCCCAGGCCGCCTGGCCTGGCCGGCACCTCGTCCGGTCGCACGGCGGCAGAGTCGGCGCGGCCTTTGAGCTTTTCAAAGGCAGAGTCGCGGTCTTCGGCTTTTTCATAGACACCGGCCACGAGTGACTCCTTCATCAGCACCTGGCGCTGTTCGGGCTTGATCGGGCCGATCTGGCTGCCTGGCGGCAACACGTAAACCCGTTCGGTTTCTGTCGGGCGGCCTTTGGCATCCAGCAGGCTGATCAGCGCTTCACCCACGGCCAGTTCGGTGATGGCCGTCTCGATATTCAAGCCCGCTTTTTGCCGCATCGTGGTCGCGGTGGCCTTGACGGCTTTTTGGTCGCGTGGCGTGTAAGCGCGCAAGGCATGTTGTACGCGGTTGCCCAACTGCGCGAGTACAGAATCTGGAATGTCCAGCGGGTTCTGGGTGACAAAAAACACCCCGACGCCCTTGGAGCGCACAAGGCGCACGACCAGTTCGATCCGTTCTACCAGCACTTTGGGCGCATCGTTGAACAAAAGGTGCGCTTCATCGAAGAAGAAGACCAGCTTGGGTTTGTCCAGGTCACCCACTTCGGGCAACTGCTCGAACAGTTCGGACAACATCCACAACAAAAAGGTGGCGTACAGGCGCGGTGCGTTCATCAATTTGTCGGCGCACAGGATATTGACGACACCTTGGCCCGAAGCCGTTTGCATGAAATCTGCGATGTTAAGCATCGGTTCGCCAAAAAACTTTTCGCCACCCTGGGTTTCAATCTGCAGCAGGCCCCGCTGGATGGCTCCCACACTGGCGGCGCTGACATTGCCATAGGTGGTGGTGAAATCACGCGCGTTGTCGCCCACATATTGGCACATCGCGCGCAGGTCTTTCATGTCCAGCAGCAAGAGGCCGTTGTCGTCGGCAATCTTGAAAATCAGGTTCAGCACACCGGCCTGGGTGTCGTTCAAATCCAGCATGCGGGCCAGCAGCAGTGGGCCCATGTCGCTCACGGTGGCGCGCACCGGGTGGCCCTGTTCGCCAAACACGTCCCACAGGGTGGCCGGGAAGGCGGCTGACACCGGCGTTTCGAGCCCGCGCTCCTGGATGATGCCCGCCAGTTTGTCGCCGATTTTGCCGGCCTGCGAGATGCCCGACAAATCACCCTTCACCTCCGCCATAAACACCGGCACACCGTGCCGCGAAAACCCCTCCGCCAGGGTTTGCAGGGTGATGGTTTTTCCGGTTCCTGTCGCGCCGGTGATGAGGCCGTGGCGGTTGGCTTTGTCCAACAAGAGGGTGCATTGGGTGGGGCTGTTGCCCGAGCCGTGCTGGCCAATCAAGATGCCGTTGTCGAATCCATCGATGGAAGATGCCATTTCAAGCCTCAAAAGTACAATCAAGGCAATAGCGTAACGATTTTTTGGGGGACTTCGCGTGGCAGGACACAGTAAATGGGCCAATATTCAGCATAGAAAAGGCCGCCAAGACGAAAAGCGGGGCAAGATATGGACCCGGATCGTCCGTGAAATCACCGTAGCAGCACGGGCTGGCGGCGCAGATCCCGCCATGAACCCGCGCCTGCGCCTGGCCATTGACAAAGCCAAAGCGGCCAACATGCCGGCTGACCGGGTGAAATACAACGTTGATAAAGCCACCGGCAACGCCGAAGGTGTGGTGTACGAGGAAATTCGTTACGAAGGGTATGGCTTTGGTGGCGCGGCCATCATGCTCGATACCATGACCGACAACCGGGTGCGCACGGTGGCTGAAGTGCGGCACGCCTTCAGCAAGAACGGCGGCAACATGGGCAACGAAGGGTCGGTGTCGTTCCAGTTCAAGCATTGCGGCCAGCTGGTTTTTGAGCCGGGCACCAACGAAGACACGCTGATGGAAGCGGCGCTGGAGGCCGGGGCTGAAGATGTCATTACCGGAGACGATGGCGCGATTGAGGTTTTGACAGCCTACCCGGATTACGAGGCCGTCAAGGTCGCGCTGGAGAAGGCAGGGTTCAAACCCGCATTGGCCGAGGTGACCATGCGGGCCGACAACACGATAGAACTCAGCGTTGAGGATGCCGCCAAAATGCAGCGCCTATTGGACATTATTGAAGACCTGGACGACGTTCAAAACGTCTATCACAATGCAGCGCTTTGATCGCGACTGCACCTTGACATTCAACCGTTGACTTAAATCAAAACCAGCAAGACCATCCGGCAGGATGATTCAGGGAATGGACAGCAGACTATGAACGTATTGGTAGTGGGGGGTGGTGGCCGCGAACACGCATTGGCCTGGAAGATTGCGCAATCGCCTAAGGTGCAGACTGTTTTTGTGGCGCCCGGAAACGGTGGCACGGCGCTGGATCATCGTTTGCAGAACGTGCAGATCACCGGGGTCAAGGCGTTGCGCGAATGGGCATCAGCCAAAAAAATTGGCTTGACCGTGGTGGGCCCGGAAGGCCCGTTGGCAGAGGGGATTGTGGATGAGTTTCGCAGTCATGGGCTGCGCGTATTTGGCCCCACCAAGGCGGCCGCTCAGTTGGAGAGTTCAAAGGCTTTCTCGAAAGCCTTCATGAAGCGCCACGGTATTCCGACGGCTACCTTCGAAACGTTTTCTGACCCGGCGCTGGCCCACGCCTACCTGGATCAGGTGGGGGCGCCGATCGTTGTGAAAGCCGATGGCCTGGCCGCCGGCAAAGGTGTGGTGGTGGCCATGACGCTGGCCGAAGCTCATGCGGCGGTTGACTTTATGCTGGATGGCAAAGCAACCGCCCGTGTGGTGATTGAAGAGTTCCTGCAAGGCGAAGAGGCCAGTTTTATCGTGATGGTAGATGGCAAAAACGTGCTGCCCTTGGCCACCAGCCAAGATCACAAGCGTTTGCAGGACGGCGACAACGGCCCCAACACGGGGGGTATGGGAGCCTACTCACCCGCGCCGGTTGTGACACCTGCCGTTCATGCGCGGGCCATGCGTGAGGTTATTTTGCCGACCATTCGGGGCATGGAGCAAGACGGCATTCCTTTCACCGGCTTTTTATACGCCGGCCTGATGATTGACAAAGAGGGCCATTGCAAAACCCTGGAATTCAATTGCCGCATGGGTGACCCGGAAACCCAGCCCATCATGATGCGCCTCAAGACTGATTTTGTCGAAGTGCTGATGGCGGCCACCGAGCCCGGGCCTCATGGCCAATTGGACAAGATCGAGTTGCAATGGGATCGGCGGGTTGCCTTGGGGGTGGTGATGGCCGCACAGGGGTACCCGCTCGAACCGCGCAAAGGGGATGTGGTCAAGGGTCTGCCCAGAGATTCCGACGAGGCTGTGGTTTTTCACGCGGGGACGCTGGCCAAAGATCTCACCACTGTTACCAATGGCGGGCGGGTGCTGTGTGTCACGGTGCTGGGTGAGTCTGTCAAGGCGGCGCAGCAGCGCGCCTATGAACTGGCCGACCGGATTCAATTTGATGGTGCCCAGTTTCGACGCGACATCGGTTGGCGTGCACTGAAGCGGTAAGGCAAAAGTCAAAGCCGCCCGGAAGGAAGACAGAAATGATCAAAGCTGACATCAGTGCTTATTTGCAGGCACTGCAGGCCCGTATCAGCGAGGCGGTGACTGGCCTGGATGGCAAGGCGTTTCTGGCCGATGATTGGCACAAGCCCCCGGGTGAGCCCTTGCAGGGCCATGGCCGCAGCTGCATTTTGGAAGGTGGCGCTGTTTTTGAGCGTGCAGGTGTGGGTTTTTCGAATGTGACTGGCCCCAAATTGCCACCTTCGGCCACGCAACATCGCCCTGACCTGGCGGGTGCCCCATTCGAAGCCATGGGTGTTTCGCTGGTTTTTCATCCGCAAAACCCGTTTGTTCCCACGGTACATATGAACGTGCGGGCTATTGTCGCGACGCCCCTATCGGGGGAGCAGGTCTTCTGGTTTGGCGGTGGAATGGATCTCACACCGTATTACGGTTTTGAAGAAGATGCTGTGCATTTTCATCAGACGTGCAAAACGGCTCTGACACCATTTGGTGATGCCCAATACCCGGCGTTTAAAGCCTGGTGCGACGAGTATTTTTTTCTGAAACACCGCAACGAGGCGCGCGGCATTGGCGGCATCTTTTTTGATGATTTCGCGCAAGGGGGTGTGACCAACGGTTTTGCCCTGATGCAGGCTACGGGAGATGCATTTCTGAAGGCCTACATGCCCATTGTGGAGCGTCGCAAAGATACGCCCTATAGTGCCCGTGAACGCGATTGGCAACTTTACCGGCGGGGCCGGTATGTCGAGTTCAATCTGGTGTGGGACCGAGGCACGCACTTCGGCCTGCAGTCGGGCGGGCGCACGGAATCGATCCTGATGTCAATGCCGCCCCAGGCAAGTTGGGCCTATCAAAAAACCCCCGAACCGGGTGGCCCGGAAGCCCGGTTGTTGTCTGATTTTTTGCCGCGCCGGAATTGGGTTTGACGCGATTCAGCGCTCCAAACACTGTTGACACCTTTGACCAGCAAACCCAGCCTTGAACCCACAACGCCTGGCGACGCACCCGCAAGGCGAATGGGCGTTTTTGGCGGCGCATTCGACCCCCCGCACCTGGCCCATGTGGCGCTGGCCAAGGTGGCCGTCCAACAATTGGGGCTGGACCAATTACTGATCGTTCCTACCGGTCAGGCGTGGCACAAAAGCCGACCCCTGAGTGCTGCACAGGACCGCATCGCCATGTGTGAGCTGGCTTTTGGCGGCCTGCCCAAAACACATCTGGACACCCGTGAAATTCACCGGCAAGGACCAACCTACACCGCCGACACGCTGAAAGAACTGCTGCAGGCCGATTCGGCTTGCGAATTGTTCCTCATCATCGGGGCTGACCAGGCGCGTGCGTTCGCAACCTGGCACGCGTGGGAATCGATCCTGAAGAATGCTACAATATGCATAGCTGATCGTACAAATTCTGAAAGAACAGATGCCAGTTTTGATTGGCAAGTGTTGCCCGAAGCCCGCATTGAGCGACTTTTATTGCCTTTGAGCCCGGTCAGCGCCACCGACATTCGCCACCGGGTCAGCCAGGCGGGTGCAGTGCAAACACTGGTCGGCGATGCCGTTGCACGTTATATTGCAGACCATCACCTCTATACCGATTGACCCCGATTGAACCCAGGAGACCCGATGAGCACCAAACCCGCTTTGAACACCGCCGGAAAGAAAGACACCCAAAAACTGCAGCGCGCCATTGTGGATGGGCTCGAAGATGTCAAAGCGCAAGACATCGTGGTGTTTGACACCGAACATTTGTCGGCATTGTTTGAGCGGGTCATTGTGGCGTCGGGCACCTCCAACCGGCAGACCAAAGCGTTGGCTGCGAGCGTTCGCGATTCCGTCAAAGCAGCCGGATTTGCCCAACCGCGCACCGAAGGTGAATCCAACGGTGAATGGATCATTGTGGATTGTGGCCAGGCGGTGGTGCACATCATGCAGCCCAACTTTCGGCAGTATTACCATCTGGAGGAGTTGTGGGGTGAGAAGCCGGTACGCCTGAAACTGGGTGCCTCCAAACCCGTGATCGCAAAGGCTGCAACGACGGCCAAAGCCGCCGCTGTGCCGGCAAAAAATGCAGAAAGCCTGCGGCGCTCTAGCGCTGCCAAAAAAGGCTTGATGGAAAATTTCCCATCCAAAGCACAAGTAAAAAAGGCGGCTGAGAAAGCAGCCGCAAAGCCGGGTACCAAAACTGGCGCCAAGACTGTTGTCAAGTCGGCTGCCAAAAAAGTGCCCGCTAAAAAGGTTTCGACGGGCGTTGCCAAATCACCGGCCAAAACGGTTGCAGCCAAATCAACCGGTGCCAAACGTATCGTTGTGGGCAAACCACCGGCCAAAAAAGTCGCAGCCAAAAAGACGGCTGTCAAACGCTGACTTTCGCTTCACCGATTCGCTGCACATGGCATGACCCGGTTCGACAAGCTGCCGAAGTCGAGCCCGTGACATGCGTGTGTTGATCGTTGCCGTCGGACTGAAAGTGCCCGATTGGGCGCAGACCGCGTGGGACGATTACGCCAAACGGTTTCCTCCGGAAATCAAGGTTGAACTCAAGGCTGTCAAAACCGAACCAAGAGGTTCCAAAACGCTGGAAACGCTCTATGCAGCAGAGCGTTCACGCATCGAGGCCGCCATTCCCAAAGGGTGCCGTGTGGTGGCTTTGGATGAGCGGGGCACACCGGTGACAACGCAGGCATTGGCGACGCGTCTAAAGGCATGGCAACTGGGCGGCGATGACATCGCACTGGTTATCGGTGGGCCAGACGGTTTGGCATCCGATTTTAAAAAAGAGGCGCACGAACGCATCCGCTTGTCAGACATGACCCTGCCGCATGCGTTTGCAAGGGTGCTCCTGGTTGAGCAGCTCTACCGCGCCTGGTCCATCAACGCCGGCCATCCGTACCACAGAGAGTGATATGGCCCCCACGCTCCGCCGTTTCACGGGTCGCTGCCCCCCAAGGGGGAGGCATTTCGCCTTGGGGCGGCCCGGCGGCGAAACCTTGAGTTGATTGGTATGACCAAGTTTATTTACCTTGCTTCACAAAGCCCGCGCCGGCGGCAATTGCTGGACCAGCTTGGCGTGCGATATGAACTATTGCTGGCGGGCGTCGAGGAAGACACCGAGGCTCTGGAAGATGTGCTGCCAGGCGAAGCGCCCGCCACCTATGTTCAACGCGTTACGGGTCTGAAGCTGGATGCTGCTTTGCACCGGCTTGAGAAGCGCAGCTTGCCCAGAGCACCGGTTTTATGTTGTGACACTACGGTTGCCTTGGGGCGCGTCATTTATGGCAAACCGGCAGACTCGGCAGATGCTCGCCGCATGCTGCTTGAACTGGGTGGCAAAACCCACCGCGTATTGACGGCGGTGGCCTTGGGCACCCGGCAAAAGCGGGAGCAGGTGTTGAGCACGTCGCGGGTTACTTTTGGCGACTTCAAACGGGCAGACATTCAGGCCTATGTGGCCAGTGGTGAACCCATGGGCAAAGCCGGTGCCTACGCTGTTCAGGGCAAGGCCGCCGCTCATATCGAAAAAATCAGCGGGAGTTATTCGGGCATCATGGGCCTGCCTTTGTTCGATACAGCACGCCTCTTGAGGGATTTTCGGGTTCTGTAATCGCTGGACGGCGGATCAATCCGGTCAACAATACAGCCTATGCAAGAAGATATTTTGATTAATTGGTCGCCGCAGGAAACCCGCGTGGCCGTGGTTGAAAACGGCGCGGTACAGGAACTGCATGTTGAGCGCTCGCTCGAGCGCGGCCTGGTGGGCAATGTTTATTTGGGCAAGGTGGCCCGCGTATTGCCGGGTATGCAGTCGGCCTTCATTGATATTGGTCTGGAGCGGGCGGCCTTTTTGCATGTGGCAGACGTGTGGCACCGCCCGCCGGAAGGCGAAAACCTGTCGGTCGCGCGCGCTGCCCAAGTGCAAATACCGATTGAACGCCAGGTTTTTGAGGGACAGGCGCTGACAGTGCAGGTGATCAAAGACCCGATTGGCAGCAAAGGTGCCCGGCTGTCGACACAAATCAGCGTTGCCGGTCGATTGTTGGTGTTTCTGCCGCAAGATGACCATGTGGGCGTTTCGCAAAAAATACCGTCTGGCCAGCGCGATGAATTGCGCAAACGCCTGCAAACCCTGACGCAGCCTCAGGGCGGCGGCTTTATTTTGCGTACCAATGGCGAAGATGCCAGCGATGCCGAGCTGGGTGAAGACATCGGCTACCTGCGAAAAGCCTGGGCTCGTATCAAAGATGCGGCGCTGCGTTTGCCACCCGGTTCGTTGCTGCACCAAGACCTGAATTTGCTGCAACGGGTTCTGCGTGATCTGGTCAGCGATGCCACCCAAAGCATTCGTGTCGATTCTCATGAGCAGTTTGAGAATCTGAAAACATTTGGCCAGGAGTTCATGCCCACCGCTGCATCGAAGTTGCAGCATTACAAGGGCGAACGACCCATCTTCGATTTGTTCGCCATTGATGAGGAAGTGGCCAAGGCCTTGGGGCGGCGGGTGGAGCTCAAGTCGGGCGGATATTTGATCGTCGACCAGACCGAAGCCCTGACGACTGTCGATGTCAACACCGGCGGGTATGTGGGGGCCCGCAATTTTGACGACACCATTTTCAAGACTAATCTTGAAGCCGCACAAGCCATAGCCAGGCAACTGCGGCTGCGCAATCTGGGTGGCATCATCATTGCCGATTTCATCGACATGGCCCGTGAAGACCATCGCGAGGCGGTGTTGGCCGAGTTTCGCAAGCAGTTGCAAAAAGACCGCACCAAAACAACGGCTGGCGGGTTCTCGCAGTTGGGGCTGGTAGAGATGACACGCAAACGCACCCGTGAGTCGCTGGCGCATATGTTGTGTGAACCGTGCCCGCTTTGTGAGGGCAAGGGCAGCGTCAAAACTCCGCGCAGCGTGGCCTATGACATTTTGCGTGAGATTTTACGAGAGGCGCGCCAGTTCAATCCGCGTGAATTCCGGGTGGTGGCATCTCCCAAGGTGATTGAGTTGTTCCTGGATGAAGAAAGCCAGCATTTGGCGGGGCTTTCGGAATTCATTGGCAAACCCGTGTCGTTGCAAAGTGAAGCGGCCATGGGGCAGGAGCAATATGACATCGTGTTGTTGTGAATCGGGACGCCATGGCAGCCATCCCCATCCTCACGTACCACCAAGTTGATGGCGCACCGCCACCAGGCTCGCGGTTTCGCAGTCTGGTGGTGGCTCCCGGCAGGTTTGTGCGCCAGATGGGGCTCTTGAAAGCGCTGGGTTACCAAGGCCTGAACATGACTGCCTTGCTGCCCTACTTGCGGGGTGACAAACAAGGCAAAGTTGTCGGGATTACCTTTGACGACGGATACCTCAACAACCTGACGCATGCGCTCCCCGTCTTGCAACGTTATGGCTTTTCGGCAACTTGTTATTGCGTCAGCCAGCGAATCGGTTTTACCAATTCATGGGATGAAAATTTGGGTGTCGCTCAAGTTCCGTTGATGAGCGCGTCGGAGTTGCGTGAATGGGTTGGCGCTGGCCAAGAGGCCGGGGCCCACACCCGAACGCACGCTCATTTGAACCAGCTGGACAGCGCCCTTGCGACGGAAGAAATTGCCGGCTGCAAGGCTGAACTTGAACATATTACCGGCAAGCGCATCAACCATTTTTGCTACCCTTACGGCGAGTTCAACGCCGGGCATGTTGACATTGTCAAAGCGGCAGGATTTCAAACAGCAACCACAACTTTTCGCGGCCGCGCCAACCTGGCAAATGATCTCCTGATGTTGCCGCGTGTGCCGGTGGTTCGCAGCACCGTGCTGCCGGTTTTTTGGGCCAAACTGGCGACTGCCTATGAGGATCGGCGACGCGAATGAGCGCCCTGGAGAATCCGGCCATGACTGACGCGGGGACGCAGCCTGGAAGGCGGTTGAAAATTGCCGTGTTGAATCGTAATTTCGATCCAATAGGCGGTGGCGCTGAGCGTTACTCCATTGCGCTGGTGGAGCATCTGGCAACGCGGCACGAGATCCATGTTTTCGCGCAAGCCATCCGCCACCAGTGGCCAGGTGTGACCTATCACCCAGTGCCGATGCCGTTCAAGCGACCGCGCTGGATCAACCAGCTTTGGTTTGCATGGGCCACTGCCCGCGCCACGCGGCACGGGTTTGATGTGGTTCATTCGCATGAAAACACCTGGCACGGGCAGATACAGACCATCCACGTATTGCCGATCCAATATAACTTGTTCCGTGGTCTAACGGGCGGGCGCAAGGCGCTGCGTTGGATCAAGGTGCTGACCAGCCCACGGCTGCTGGCCTATTTGTGGCTCGAAAGCGTCCGGTACCACGCAACACCTGGCAAGACGCTGGTCGTAACCTCTGCCGGTTTGTTGGATGTCATGGTTAGAACCCATCCGCACACCCAAGCGCTTTTGCACTTGCTGACACCCGGTGTGAACACCGTGCCAGGCCGTGCTGGTGAAGTGGAAAAAGCCGCCGCTCGCGGGCTGCTGGGTTTGCCGCTGTCGTGTCGACTGGTCTTATTTGTCGGCAACGATTACCGCAAGAAAGGTTTGCCGGTATTGTTGGCAGCCCTGGCCCAGATGCCGCCAGATGTCCACCTCGGTGTGGTGGGCAATGGGGCACATGCCGGAGGATTTGCCTCAGACGTTGCCGCGCTGGGCTTGCAGCAGAGGGTGCATTTTTTGGGTTCCTTGCCCGACGTTGCACCAGCCTATGCCGCCGCCGATATGCTGGCGCATCCAACGCGGGAAGACACGTTTGCGATGGTGGTGCTGGAGGCCATGTCGCATGGTTTGCCGGTGGTCGTCAGTGCGGCGCGGTATTGTGGAATCTCAGCCTTGCTGACCCACGGGGCCAACGCCGTTGTGCTCAGTGATCCGCAAGACGCGGTCGCCATGGCCGCTGCATTGCAGGGCATTTTGGGCAGTCCGGAAGTGGCGTCAGCCATGGGTGACGCCGCAGCCAGGTTTGCAAGCCACCACCGCTGGACCGACATTGCACGCCAGCAAGATGAGCTTTATGCATTGGCGATCAGAACGTCACATGGCTCAAGCGACAATTTAAATAGTTTCAAATAATTAATTTTTAATTAGTTGATAATTGTTCTTATTAATTAATAGATAATAGCTACTAAAAATATATCAAAAATAATTATAATTAGATCGATATTTTATTTAAATTAACTGAATAGAGTCTTTAAGAACGCTTTCGAAATACCATGGTCATGTCTTCGCCTTGTCCCAATAGCGCCGCCAGCGGATTGAGCAGTTCGCCAACCAGTTTCAAGATCGAATAGACGGGTTCCCGGCCTGCGAAGCCTTCGCTCTGCCGGTCACTGAACCGCACGGTTCGGGTGTGCAGAGAAACGCGTTCCAGCCCAGCCTGCGATGCCAGTTTGGCGAGGGAATCCGGATTGAAAAAACTGATGTGCCCGCCGTGTTTTTCAATGTTGAAATATTCCCAGGACGAACCAAAGGCTTGCGCTGACCAACTGGCTGCGTTGCCGGTGCCGATCAGCATCACACCACCCGGGCGAAGAACCCGGTGGCACTCCACCAACAGCGACAGCGGGTCTTTCAGATGTTCAATCACTTCCAACAGCGAAATGGCATCAAATCGGGCGTCAGCAAAACGCGCGTCGTGCAGCAGCCCTTGAAAAACCGCCAAGCCTTGCGCGATGGCGGTTGCCGCCGCGCGGGGCGCTGGCTCAACGCCCTCAGCCCTGAAGCCCAGTTTAACGGCAGAGCCTAAAAAAGCGCCACTGGAGCAGCCGACATCCAGCAAGCGAACGTCGGCGGGCCGGGAGGGCAATTGGGCGGTGATTCTGTCCAGGAATTTGCGGTGGCGGCGAAAGCCGCGCAAGACAGATTTTTCATTGGGCAACGTGCCTCGGGGATCGTTGAACTCCTCCATCGACGCCCAATACCGCGTTTCGCTGCAGGCGCTCGTCAATTGGCCGCACGCCGGGCAGCGGCGCAAGGCGCCTTCCTGCAGGACGAAGGCCGAAGCCGTCAAAGGGGTCATGCAGCCGACTGGGCAAGCAAGCAGGTACGGGGTGCTGGTGTGGGTCATTGCAGGAAGCGGCTGGAAACAGTTTTTGGGTAACGACTGGCGATGGTTGTGAAAAGGGTTGCCATTGCCTCAAGGCTGTAGGCCCGAGCGATAGAGCCTGGCATAGGTGCCATCCAGCGCCAGCAGCGATTCGTGGCTGCCCACTTCGACAATGCGGCCGGCTTGCAGCACCACGATGCGGCTGGCATGCCGCACAGTCGAGAGGCGGTGCGCGATCACCAGCGTGGTTCTGCCCTTCATCAGTTCGACCAGGGCTTGCTGAACGGCACGTTCCGATTCCGTGTCCAGCGCGGAGGTGGCTTCGTCCAGAATCAGAATCGGCGCATCTTTGTACAGCGCGCGCGCGATGGCGAGCCGCTGCCGCTGACCACCCGACAACTGCACGGCATTGTGCCCAACCACGGTGTCGAGGCCGTTCGGCAGATCCGCCATCATGCCCTGCAAATGGGCGGCACCCAGGCATTGTCGGACGCGCTCCCGGTCAAGCGGCAGGCCCAGGCTGACGTTGTGGGCGATGCTGTCGTTCACCATCATCACGTGCTGGCTGACCAGGGCAAACTGGGCCCGCAAGGCGGTCAAGCTCCAATCGGTGATGGCGTGGCCGTCAAGGCTGACGGTTCCGGCACTGCAATCGACAAACCGGGGCAGCAGGTTGACCAGCGTGGTTTTTCCTGATCCGGAGGCTCCGACCAGGGCAATGGTTTCCCCTGCCTCGACACGCAGTTCTATGTTGTCCAGCGCCAGTGCGCTGCCATCTGCATACGCCACGCTGGCACCGGCAAAATGAATGGCACCTGCGGCCCGTGTCTTCGTAAAACTACCACCTTGCTCCCTGGGCGTCTGGTCTATCAGTTCCAATGCCCTTTCCAGGGCGGCAACACCCCGCGTCAGCGCCGTCGAGACTTCTGACAGTTGACGAACTGGCGCAACGATCATCAGCATCGCTGTCACAAAGGCGGCGAACCCGCCGACCGTGGTGCCGCTGGTAGCGCTCTGAACGAGCGCCACAGAAATGACCGCTGACAAGGCCAATGCCGCCAACATTTGGGTCAAGGGCGTCATCGCCGCGCCTGCCACTGTGGATTTAAGGGCGATACGGCTCAACGCAAGGCTCAGCAATTCGAACCGCTGCGCTTGGGTCGCCTGAGCCGCCTGCAGGCGGATATCGCGATGCGCCAACACATTTTCTTCGACGACATAGGCCAATTCATCGGTGGCGCGCTGGCTGTCTTTGGTCAACCGGTGCAGGCGCGTGGTCAACAGGCGCATCACCACGGCAACCAGCGGAAACATGACTGCCACGATGAGGGTAAGCCGCCAATTGAGGTACAGCAAATAGCCCGTCAAGGCTAACAGTGTCAGGCTGTTGCGGGTGAGGCTCAGGAATGACGCGATCAACATCGCGGAGCCGGTCTGAACCTCATAAACGACTGTGTTTGACAACGTGCTGGAGCTTTGCCTGGCAAACAAATCCAGCTTGGCATCGAGCAATTTGCCAAACATCGCGCGGCGAAGCCGCAGCATGCCGTGATTGGTGATCTTGGTCAATCCTACCTGTGCAACATAACCCGCCAGGCCACGAAGACCGAACAACAAAAGCAATGCGGTCGGGACCATCCAGATGTCCAGTTTCCCTTGCTGAAAACCGGTATCGAGCAAGGGTTTGAGCAGCGCCGGAATCATGGGTTCGGTGGCAGCGCCCACGACAGCAGCCAGTGCGACCATGGCCCAGATCGGAGTCACGCCGCTGAAGTATGGCATCAAGCGGCGTATGCGGTTCCAAAGGGTCTGCGGTTTGTCCGATGGCTGCATGATCGCGAATCGCTTCAAGGAGTCAGGCGTCAGTGGCCGGTTTTGCAAAGGAGCCGCAGGCCAGCAGCAGACCCAAGAGAGTCACGAAAAAATCACCGATCAAGCCGTCGTAAAGCGTCGAATTAAAGCTACAGCCAATGAAAAGCGCCGCCAACACGGACATCCCCGCCCGGCGAATGGGCAGCGGCATGCGGTTGAAATCGGACCCCAGGCCTATGAAGACAGCAAAAAGCAGCAGGATGCCGGCAACGCCGATTTCAATGCCCCACAACAAAAACTCCTGGTGTGGATTCGACAGGCTGCCTGGGCCAAAAACGGCTTCGGCATCGGCACCCTGAAGGTGTTTGACCGTTACGGTAAAACTGCCCACGCCGTGACCCAAGACGGGTGTTTCCTGTATCGCTCGGGCTGATAGGTGCCAGGCATTCAACCGCCAACCGGTCGATGTACGGGTGTCAATCTGGGTTGAAGAGGCCACGAGTTCCGTGCCAATGAGGGCCAAACGAGCCTGAAAGCCCGGTGACATTGCCAGCAGCACGGACAGGATGAGCGCAGGCATCAATGCAAAAGCGGGCCAGCGGAGCTGTTGCGGCATTTGCCACATGGCAGCCAGCGCTATCAGCATCAGGGCGATCAAATAGCCGGTACGGCCGTCAAGCAGCAACAGCACATTGGCCAACGCCGCAAGCACCAGGCACCACGTCGACCATCGTTGCCAGGCCTTGGCGGGAACCATATGCCACCAGATGGCAGCACAGGTTGAAAAGATGATGGATTGATCAAGGTAACTGGTGAACACGACGCCATGCTGTCTCCAAGTTGTCTGCCAAGGCAACGGCACCCCGGCTGCGGAAAGCCATGAAAACACGAGTTGCAGCGCAATGCCGAGCGAAAATGCCAGAAGCGCCCAACGGGACTCGTGGGCATTGTGCAGCATCAGAACCAGCAGCACGATAACCAGCAGCCGGGAATGCTTGACCAATGAGGCCAGAGCCACATCCAGCGGGGCGGGAGTCCAAAGCAGGCTCAACATGAACAGTGCCAACGCGGCAAACACTGGTACGAGAAAAGCCATTGATTGCAGGCGCCGGACTTGGCGATGAAGATCCTGCGGACCCGTCAGCAAAGTGATCAGGCAGCCAGCAAAAAGCAACAGCTTGGACAGGCTGATCCAGGCCATGGGCAGGCTGACCGAAAACGCCAACAGCAAAACAATGAACAGCCGGACATTTAGCCGCAAGCTTTCTGGTTTAAGCGAAGAGTTCAGTGAAACAGCTTCAGTCACCGGCAGTTTTCCATTGGTCGGCGTTTTGGGCTTCAAATGCTTTTGCGTACCGGTAAAACGTGCCTTCAAAGTTCCCCAGGGCGATGACAAAACCCGGCCAGCCGTCCAAAAAACCGCGCTTGAAAACATAGTGCTTGATGAACGTCCATGTGGCGTGGGTCAGCGCGCTTCTCATAGACGCCGTGCCAATCAGTCGCTGCGCACCCAGCGAAGAATACCGATTGGCTTTTTGCATCACTTCGCTGAGGTTCTTGAATGGAAACTGCCAGATGGCATGGCGCAGATGCCCGATCGGCTTGGGCGTGTGGAGGATGTAATTTTCATGAACCGGCTGTTGGTCATAGCTCATGGCACCTTTTCGGAACAACTGCGGTTGACGATAATTGGGATACCAGCCTGAATAGCGGATCCAGCGTCCCATAAAATAGTTGCGACGTGGTACCCAAAAACAGTCAGCATCCTGCTGGGCACTTGCATGGGCTGTGGAGCCTGAACCGTTGCCACGGACAATGGCGAGGATCTCGGCCCGGACTTCAGGGGTGCAGCGTTCGTCCGCATCCAGGCTGAAAATCCAGTCGTGGCTGCAGGCCTCTATGCCCCGGTTTCGCAAATCGCCAAACCCCTTGAAGGCAACCTGCACGACGCGGGCACCCAACTGATGGGCGATCTCCAAAGTGCCATCGGTGCTGTTCGAGTCAATCAGAACAATTTCGTCAGCCCACTGCACACTTTTCAGCGCGGCGCCCACTTTTTCTGCCTCGTTGAAAGCGATGAGGTAAACGGAAATTTTGCTCATTCAAGGGCCGTGGAGTGGTAGCATTTCATGCATGATTCAAGGGTGTCCATGCCATTTAGCCAGGTCGTCGATTTGAAGGTCGTTCCAGGTTTGGTATCGGTGATAGTCACCACATATAACCGCAGCGATGCGCTGGCTGCGGTGATGCGTGGATTATCAGCGCAGACGGACTTGCGTTTTGAGGTGGTCATTGCAGATGACGGATCCAACCCCAAGCATCGTGACGCGGTGTTGGCGTTGGCTGATTTTGCGCAGTTTTCCGTTGTGCATGTTTGGCACCCCGATGCTGGTTTTACGGCTGCCAAGGTCCGTAATTTGGGTGTGGCGGCATCCCGTGGCGAGTACCTGATTTTTCTGGATGGGGACTGCGTGCCTGAAAAAGACTTTATTGCACAGCATCGGCGCCTTTCTGGGGAGAGGCAGTTTGTCAACGGAAGCCGGGTTTTGCTGTCGCAAGAGCTGACCCGGCAGGCGATTGACGGCACCGTACCCATCGTCGGGCAATCGCGCTGGTTTTGGTGGAAACACTGGGTTGCAGGCCGTGCCAGCCGCTTCATCGGCACCTGGCGTCTGCCTGATGGCGTTTACCGCGTCAAAAAGCAGTTCAGCTGGAGAGGTATCCGCAGTTGTAATCTGGCGGTATGGCGGGCAGACTTTGCCGCCGTGGATGGTTTTGACGAAATTTATGTGGGTTGGGGCCACGAGGACGCTGACCTGGTACTCAGATTGCATCACGCGGGAATTTTGCGCAAAAACGGGTTTTGCGCTACCGAGGTTTTTCACCTCTGGCACAAGGAAGCCAGCCGCAGCCAGGAATCAGCGAATTGGACACGCGTCAAACAACGCGCCCTTTCGGCTATTACCCGTTCAGAAATTGGTTACAGCCAGTCACGGGAAAGAGAGCATGTGGTGGTCACAAGGCTGAGATAATGGAATACATGAATTTTCGCAATTTTTTTGTCGCCGGATGGATCTTCCTCTGGTCTGCCTTTGCGGCTGCGCAGTTTCGGGTTGAAGTTTCAGGCATAGGCTTGACGCAGTTACCGGTTGCAGTAGTGGCTTTTCGGGGCGAAGATGCTGCACTGCAAAAAGTGTCCGCCATCGTCCTGGCAGACCTGGAGCGAAGTGGGCAGTTCAAATCAGTTGAAGCGGGTGGGGCCAATCTCGATGAAAGCCAGCGGCCGGATTTTTCGCCTTGGCGGCAAAAAGGGGCAGACGGGCTGGTGGTAGGCAGCGTAACCCGTTTGGCTGACGGCCGGTTTGATGTTCGTTTCCGGCTTTGGGATGCCGTTCGTGGACAGGATTTGGGGGGGCAAAGTTATGCGGTAACTGCTGCAGACTTGCGCCTGGCTTCCCACAAGGTTGCCGACTTTATTTATGAGAAGCTGACCGGGGACAAGGGTGTCTTTTCAACCCGTATTGCTTACGTCACCAAGGCTGGCTCCCGTTTTAACCTATGGGTGGCCGACTCTGACGGAGAAAACGCGCAGTCTGCGCTGGCCAGCCCGGAGCCCATTATTTCGCCTTCTTGGTCGCCTTCGGGGACTTCTTTGGCCTATGTGTCGTTTGAATCCAGAAAACCCGTGGTCTACGTTCATGACGTGTTAACAGGTAGGCGGCGGCTGGTGGCAAATTTCCGGGGTTCAAACAGCGCCCCGGCCTGGTCACCGGACGGGCGAACCCTGGCCGTCACATTGAGCCGAGACGGCGGTTCACAGCTTTATTTGATGGACGTCAACGGGGGGGAGCCGCGGCGCCTGGGCCAGTCAAGCGGCATAGACACCGAGCCCAATTTTTCCTCTGATGGGAATTGGATTTACTTTGTCAGCGATCGCGGTGGTTCGCCGCAGATTTATCGAATGAGTGTCGCTGGTTCAGCTGCAGAGCGGGTAACGTTTAACGGCAATTACAACATCTCGCCAGCGTTGAGTCCGGATGGTCGCTGGCTGGCCTATGTGTCGCGCTTGGGCGGCGCTTTCAAGTTGCATGTGATGGAAATTGCTACCGGTACGGCGACCGCAATTACCGATACGGTGGCCGACGAAAGCCCGAGTTTTTCGCCCAACAGCCGGCTGATTGTGTATGCTACCTCGGTGCAAGGCCGTGAAACCTTGATGACTTCCACTATCGATGGAAAAATCAGGGCGCGGCTCGTCGGGCAAGGCGGTAATATTCGCGAGCCGGATTGGGGTCCGTTTCAAAAGCCCTGACTCTATTGCGTTCGGATTTGCCAAATTGTTTTGGTTGTTGAGTTTTTGAAAAAGGGAGTATTGTCATGAATCGCCTGATCACCGCATGTGCAATCGTATTGCTTTTCTCTGGCTGCGCCTCATCGGTCAAGCTGGACGAGGTGCCGGTTGAAGACAAAGCCGGACAAAAGGTCCAGCCAGTTGCAAACAACGTTGCGCCTCTTGGAAGCCCTGTCCCCGTCAGCAGTGCACAGGGTAGCCAGACTGCCGTAGCACCGATTGATGTCAATCGACCCGGACCCGCCTCTATGGCACCACAGGCCGGTAGTCGGTTCGTCTATTTTGACTACGACAGTTATTCGATAAAGCCTGAATTTCAATCTGTGATTGAATCACACGCGCGCTACATCCGGGCCGACAAGAATCGAAAGATGGCCATTGAAGGCCATACCGATGAGCGCGGTGGTCGGGAATACAACCTCTCTCTGGGCCAGCGGCGGGCCGAAGCGGTGCGAAAAGCGCTGGAGCTGCTGGGCGTGAATGACAGTCAGGTTGAGGCAGTCAGTTTTGGCAAAGAGAAGCCTGCGGTTGAAGGCGCCGACGAGTCGGCATTCGCTAAAAACCGGCGCGCTGAAATCACTTACCGCTGAGTGCGAAACATGTTGTCTTGGATCAGATTAGCCCAAAAGGCCGTTGCGGTTCTTGCCATTGCAGTGGGTTCGGTCTGGTGTGCGCCTGCGTCGGCTGGTTTGTTTGATGACGAAGAAGCCCGCAAGGCCATTCTTGAATTGCGTCAACGGGTTGAAACCAACCGGCAGGAAACCGAGCAAAAACTCCAGTCGCTGGATCAAAAATCTGCTGAGCAAATGCGGCGGCTGCTCGCAGATGAAGTGACTCCTTTGCGTAAAGGATTACTGGATCTTCAAAACCAGATCGACTTGCTGAAGGCAGATGTCGCGGCATTGCGCGGGCAAAACGAGCAACTCGGGCGTGAAAATCAGAGCATGGTTCGTCAATTGACAGAGCTTCAGCGCCAACAGCGAGATGCGCTTTCGTCGGTGGATGAGCGATTGCGGCGAAACGAGCCTGTCAAAGTAATTGTTGACGGGCGTGAGTTCATGGCTGAGCCGGCTGAAAAGCGGGACTACGAGGCCGCGTTGGCAACGTTCAGGAAAGGCGACTTCCCGCCCGCCCAAAACCAGTTTCAGGAGTTTGTGAAGCGCTATGGCCAAAGTGGCTATCTCGCCACAGCGCTTTTTTGGCTGGGCAACGCGCAGTATGCCAATCGCGATTACGCTGGTGCCATGGCAAATTTTCGGCTGTTGCTGACAACGGCACCTGATCACTTGCGGGCCTCAGAAGCCGTGTTGTCTATCGCAAACTGCCAGGTTGAACTGAAGGATATTCGGGGCGCCCGGAAATCGCTCGAGGATTTGATCAAAACCTATCCACAGTCTGAGGCTGCTGTGGCTGCAAAAGAGCGCTTGGCGCGCCTGAAATAGTTGTCAGGCGTAGCGCCGACGGGGCTGAACCCGCACGCCGTAAAATCCGGCCATGCAAAACTCTGAAATTTCTAGTCTGACGACCCAGCTGTTGTGGGCTGGTTTTGTGTTGTCGGCAGCGTTTGGTGCCATTGCCCAGCGTAGCCATTTTTGCACCATGGGTGCCATCAGCGATGTCGTCAATATTGGTGACTGGACACGAATGCGGCAGTGGGGGTTGGCCGTCGGCAGTGCCATGATCGGTTTCGCCAGTCTTGCCTACTGGGGCTTTGTTGATCCGGCCAAGACCCTGTATGCGTCCACCAAAGTGATGTGGTTGTCGGCCATTGTGGGTGGCTGCCTGTTCGGGTTCGGTATGGTGTTGGCATCCGGATGTGGCAGCAAGACGTTGGTGCGCATCGGTGGGGGCAGCCTGAAATCGGTTGTGGTCTTTGTTGTGTTGGGCGTTGCTTCGTTCGCGACGCTGAAAGGTGTCACGGCCGTTTTGCGGGTGGCCACGGTTGACCGAATCAATATTGAGATTCCGTCAGGCGCGCTTCTGCCGCAAATTCTGGCGGGTTCTTTCGGCGGGCCGTCGACAGCCACGTTTGTGCTGGGACTTGCAATAGGTGCAGCGTTGGTCATCTGGGCGCTGGCAGGCAAAGGATTCATGAATGTTGACAATCTTTTGGCTGGTTTGGGAATTGGATTGTTGGTTGGTTTGGCCTGGTGGCTGAGTGGCAACTTTGGGTATGTTGCCGAGCATCCTGAAACCTTGCAGGAAGCCTTTTTGGCAACCAACTCGGGTCGTGCCGAGGCCTTGTCATTTGTGGCGCCTGTCGCCTATTCGCTGGATTGGTTGATGTTCTTCAGCGACAAAAGCAAAACGCTGACACTTGGCATCGTTTCGGTGGCAGGTGTTGTCGTGGGCTCGGCCCTCATGGCGTTGTTGCAGGGGACGTTCCGTTGGGAAGGTTTTGGTGGCACGGAGGATGTTGCCAATCATCTGGTTGGCGCGTTGCTGATGGGCGTTGGTGGTGTTACGGCACTGGGATGCACAGTCGGGCAGGGGCTGAGTGGACTCTCCACCCTCAGCATAACCAGCTTTTTTGCTGTGGCTGGCATTTTCGCCGGTGCTGTTTTGGCATTCAAATATCAGATCGCTCGACTTGACCGCATTACCTGAGACCGCCGACATTCAGCGGCGATTTTCCGCCCTGGATCGCCTGTACGGAATCGACGGTGGCCATCGCATCCGCAGTGCGCATGTCGCCGTGATTGGCATCGGTGGGGTCGGTTCCTGGACAGCGGAAGCGTTGGCAAGAAGTGGTGTGGGCCACTTGACGCTGGTAGACCTCGACCATGTCGCTGAGTCCAACATCAATCGGCAAGTTCACGCTGTTACCCAGACCATCGGCCAATCCAAAGTGCAGGCGATGCGGAACAGGATTCTCTCTATCAATCCGCAGTGCCAGGTTAACGGCATTGAAGAGTTTGTGACACCTGAAAATTGGCCGGCCTTGCTGCCCCATGATGTTGATGCCGTTATCGATGCGTGTGATCAAATGTCTGCGAAAACGTGCATGGCGGCTTGGTCTTTACACTCAGATGTTGCTTTCGTAACGGTGGGGGCGGCTGGCGGCAAACGTTTGGCGCATCAGGTTGACGTGGACGATTTGAGCCAATGCACGCATGATCCATTGCTGGCGCAACTTCGTTACCGCTTGCGAAAACATCATCGGGCTGCACGTGACGGAAAAAAAATCGGTGTCTCGTGTGTTTTCAGCCGTGAAGCGGTCGCCGCGCCTGACCCTTCCTGCGCCCTGGAAGGTGATGGCTCGCTCAACTGCCACGGTTACGGTTCGGTTGTCAGCGTGACGGCGGCTTTCGGGTTTTGCGCAGCCGGATGGGTCATCGAGAAAATTGGAGCCTCCACCTGAGAAGCGTTTCAAAATCAGGTTATAATTTAAGGCTTTGCTGCACAGTGAACAGGTGGCTGAAAAGCTGCATGTGAAGCGGTTGCAAATGGGTTTCAACGCTTGGCGCTTTGGTTCAAACCAAACCACTCAGGTCTTGAATCCGTGATGGGACGTTAGCTCAGTCGGTAGAGCAGCGGACTTTTAATCCGTTGGTCGGCAGTTCGAGCCTGCCACGTCCTACCAAAAATTTGAGGGCCTGATAGCAATATCAGGCCCTTTCTTTTTTGGTTTCAATCCGACTCAATTCAAATCAAGCCGTCGACATCTCCAGCCACTTTTCTTCCAACGACTGCAACTCGGCGTTCACTTCATTGAGCCGCTTGCCCAGGTCGGCAATTTCCACGGGGTGGACTGATTTGCCGAGGTGAGCCTCCAACG
>JANOWY010000064.1:0-1940 GCA_031418135.1 Rhodoferax sp.
GGAAACCCGCTGTAACCGGCTGCGGCCAAGGCGGCCCGGTCTGCCGCTGACGGCTGGTAAATCGATGATTTGAGCGCGTCGTCATTGACATCGCCGTTTAGTGTGTTGGTCTTGATCTGGCGTAAATACAAGTTGCCCGACAACAGCAGGTTGTCTCCCCATGCGCGCGTGCCGGCCAGATTGAGAAAACTGGCTGTGTTTTGCGTTTCGTCGGGCTTGCTGTAGACGCTCGCGTAATCGCGCACCAGCATGGATTGTTCTTGCAGGCCGTTGCCGGTGAGCTGGTTGTCCGCATGCGAAAGCGTCAGTTTGAGATCGGTATTGCCGCCTTGCCAGCCGAGCTTGCCAAAGAACTGGCGGGTGCTGGAGGGCGAACTGTTCCGCCACCCTTGCTCGCCAAACAGGTTGACATGGCCGTACCAGTTGAGCCCGTTGTTGTTGAAGCCGCCGCTTTCAACAGCCAACTGCCTGCGCTGGTGGCTGCCCAGCGTGAGTTCAAGCGCACTGCCCGGGTCATTTTTGCCATCCTTGGACTGCACGGCCAAGGCCCCGCCCAATGTGTTCAGTCCAAACAGCGGATTGGAACCTGGCATCAGCGTAAGCGACGAAATGGCACCTTTGGGGATCAGGTCCCAACTCACCACGTCGCCAAACGGCTGGTTCATGCGCACGCCATCCAGATACACCGACAGGCCCTGGGGCGTCCCTAAAAGCGGCGAAGCGGTGTAACCCCGGTAATTCACGTCCAGCTGAAACGGGTTGCCCTGCATGTCGTTGACGTGTACGCTACCCAATTGCTGGTTGATCAAATCGCCCAGATTCAATGCACCACTGGCCGCGATGTCACCCCGTTTGAGGGTTTGCACGGGTGCTGCAATTTCATGGAGCGGCTGCCCGATACCCGGCAAGGGTGTGCTGCCAATGACCTCAACCGCACCCAACAGTTTGTCTGCCGGGACGGGCGGCGTTTGCGCATGTGTGGCCAGGCTGAGGGCACAACCTATGCAGCCGAAAAAGTAAAAAACGGAAACTGGATTTGAGGTGGGCACCATGCGTGTTGAAAAAAATGGAATAGGGGTGCAAAAGGCGTTAAATGGCACCTTGTGGCACCTTGAAAGACACCTACAGGTTAGCCGCGGCCCCGCCGCCGTCAGCGTCGTTATTGCTAGGTAAAACCCTCGCTCTCCATGCGTATCCTTTTGGTTTTCTCAATTTGCGACAGCTCGCTGCCAGCGTGGGTCCTATGCTTGTTGCCGTTCAACCGACGTTGAAACAGACCTTCAAGGTGGGGCCGTTTAAGATGGCGCTCGCCGCGACGGCGGTTTTGTTCACTGCGCAATGAATTGAATGACTGACACCTATTTGTTTGCACCGCCTTCACGCTGTTCGACCCGACTCGCCTCGTGCCGATGAATACCGCCCATCGAACGGTTCAGGGCGCAGCACGCAGCCCCCTATTGGAGCCCCTTTGGCTGGAGTGGCTCTCGCTGGGTGGCCTGCTGCTTTTTGCCAGCTGGCTGCTGGGTGCGCAGGGTGTGTGGGGCTTGTTGCTTCGCTCTGACCCCACTGGCATTACGCTGGTCATCATCGTGCTGTTTGCCTGCGCCACCTTGTGGTGTGGTGCCCGCGCCAAGGCGTTGCAAACCCAACATCGCCTGCTGCATGCAGGGCAATCGGGCTGGGTTTTTGAGTACTGGGAAGGCTTGGGCAGCCAGCCACTGGATGTGAATGCACCGCTTGATTTGTTGCTGGAGCAAACCCACGGGCCGCACCAGACGGCCTGGTGGGTCAACGGCATCCAGCTCAAGCTGGGTTTGCTGGGCAAGGTGATTGGTTTTTCGATCCTGGCCCTGCAAATTGGCAACATGCAAAACTTTGACGCCAGCCAGTCGCAGGAGTTGCTCAAAAGCCTGACAACCGGGCTGGGCGTGGCGTTGTTG
>JANOWY010000065.1:0-3086 GCA_031418135.1 Rhodoferax sp.
AACCTGCCCCTAACCGAGTGGAGTAGCGCCGACAGAAAGGCCGCCGAGACCGTGTGCCGCCAGTTCGAACTGGTCGGCCTGCTGGTGGCGGGCCGGCTGTTCGACCCGGCCTTGTTTCTGGAGAGCTGGCGCCCCACCATCCACCGCTGTTGGCTGGCGTGCCAAGGCGTGGTCGCGGAGCGGCGCCGGGCTGACCCGGGTCTGTGGCGGCATTTTGAAGCGCTGGACGCGCTGGCTTGTGCCGCTCTGGCCCGGTGACCAGGCAGCGGTAAGCGGTTATGCGCTCAGCTATGCGACTGATGTGCATCGTTCACATAGCACCCCGCGAAGATGCAGGCGGCTATACTAAATAGGTGTAAAAACTAGTATAACTTGCGCCACTTATGCACTCCTTTTACACCGAGCAATCCTTGTCCACGCAGACTGCTTATGCGCAGCTTTTGGACGCTGCCCTGGGAGCGGAGCGAGTTCGCGGCTTCTCTGACCTTCAGGGCTCGTTCAACGAAAAGACGGTGAAAGGGCGCAAGTACTGGTACTTCCAGTTTACCGAGCCGTCAGGCAAGTTGCATCAAATCTATGTCGGGCCCGATGGCGAGCCCGTGCAAAAGCTCATCGCACAGAAAGCGGCACCCAGTGCAGCAGCAGCGCTTGGGCCTCTAGCCCGCGCTGCCATCGCGCTGGGTGGCGCCGCCGTATTGCCACGCCACTACCGTGTCATTCGTCGCCTCTCTGACTACGGCTTTTTCCGTGCGGGCGGCGTGCTCATCGGCACGCATGCGTTCCTCGCCCTTGGCAATGGCCTCGGCGTGCGTTGGGGTGATGCCTCCCGCACACAGGATATCGACTTTGCCCACGCCGGAAAAAAGGTCTCACTCCTGCTGCCAAGCAATGTTGAAGTCAATACCGACGAGGCAATCACTTCGCTCGAAATGGGTTTTTTGCCAGTGTCCGGGTTGAGTGGCAAGACGGGAGGCAGCTACCTCATTCCGGCCGAGCCTGAATTCCGGTTGGATTTTCTGACGCCTCTACATCGCGGCGGCGATGCGCCGTACAAGCATCCGCAGTTGCACGTAACACTGCAACCACTGCCGTTCATGGAGTTTTCGCTGGAAAACGTGGAGCAGGGGGTGCTGTATTGCAGCGAAGGTGCTGTGTTGGTCAACCTGCCAGCGCCTGAACGGTATGCGCTGCACAAGTTGATCGTCTACGGTGAAAGAACCGGGGCATTCAGGAGCAAGTCTGCCAAGGATCTGGTGCAGTCTGCCTGCTTGCTCAACTTCCTCTGGGATCATCGGCGCGAATCCCTGGAAGACGCGATCACGGACATCCTCACCCGTGGCAAAGGCTGGCGCACGCGGCTGAAGCAAGGCGCAGCGGCGTTATGCAAGGCCTATCCGGATGCGCCTGCGGGTTTGCGGCTGGTCGAGGCTATGGCCTGATGTTGACGAAGACATATCCGTCGTGGGCCTTATCGCTGGGCGGTCGTCAGTGGAGTTCAAGGCCGCGTTTGCCTGATTGGCCAACAGGCCTCATCCATTTCTGAATCAGGAATCCGGGCGCCGCCGGCACCATCACCAGCACCGCATGCATGGGCCTGCGGTTGGTCTCGCCGCCGCCCGGGATCGTGTGGCCGGACGCAACGGCTGTGGAATGTACCCCCTGACGCGCTGCGGATTTCTTTGACTTACGGTCGCACCTGTGCGTCAGAATCGACCTTCTGTGAGTCCGCTAACGTTGCCCGAGAGTCAGGCTGCTAGCTCGACAGCTCGAGCCGCTTCTCCAATTTCTCAAGGCGTTCAATGATGCGGTCGTAGCTGAGGTGTTGCTGGGCACTGACCGACGCATGATGGCCAAGGTGCTGCATCATGGTTGCTTGGCCAACCTCGAGATTGCCCACGCGCAGTTTCAGTTCGCGCACATCGTCCTTGATCGAGCCAATATCCGTGCGAATGGCCC
This sequence comes from Rhodoferax sp., assembly GCA_031418135.1. Classification (GTDB taxonomy): domain Bacteria; phylum Pseudomonadota; class Gammaproteobacteria; order Burkholderiales; family Burkholderiaceae_C; genus JANYCG01. The sequence goes on from JANOWY010000065.1 coordinate 1,957, forward strand.
GCAGATGTTCAAGAATGAGATTTTCGACGTTGTCCATATGATTCAGTTTACTCTGGCGACTACGAAAAGCCAACGGCGCTCCAACGCAACACCAAGCAATCAACATTGCAATTCGGCCCCCACACCAGCGAGAGCTCCTGAAAATCGGCGTCGCGGCTAACAATCACGTAACCATCGCTTGCCGCCTTTTGCCATATTGCTTGGTCGGTAGCCGACTCCATCCCAAGCAAGACCACTTGACTGCTGCCAGGGTAGGCATGCTGCAAGAACGGCACCAATCGACGAGAGAGGTTCTCGTCCAGCAAAAGCTTCATTGCGCCTTCAGCGAATAAACCTGGTGTTCCCGGTCGGCTGCGTACGTCAGAACGGCAAGGATGTCTTCGGGGGTCAGTTCAGGAAAGTCGTCTTGGATCTCTTGATGGGTCATACCGCTCGACAGCATGGAAAGCACGTCATACACCGTGATGCGCAGCCCACGGATGCAGGGTCTGCCACCACGTTTGCCGGGTTCTAGTGTGATTCGGTTCTTATCAAGCTCCAAGTTGCACTTATGCCAGTTCAATTGTTACACCAACACAAGCTGGGTGTCGACAATGCGCCGCGCCCCCCGCGCCACATTGGGGCAGCCAACTGGGGCCTGGCGCACCGCTGCCCCGGTGCCCTTGCATGCCAATGCATGCCATTTCCCCAGACTTGGCGGTCGCCGCTAGCCCAGACTGCGGCGCAACAAACAAACAGGCAGCGCCAGTGAATGCCCGCAGGTATGGGTGATCTATCGCAGACGGGTACCAAGCCCGTCGCCACCAATGCCCCACCAATGACCCACCGATGCGGCCTGCCAAAGCGGCACATGTCACTGCAACGTTTCATTCACGTTGATGACCCGTGTCGGCCCATGTCCGTTCGGCCTATTGGCAACCCAGCGTCGCCGGTGTAAAAACCGGCAGGATTTGCTTCCCCGCCCGTGGCCCGCCGTGGCCGCGCGAAACCGTCTATCTGCAGGGTAAACCGGCCGCTTCACTCCCGGTTGCATCGGCCGCAATGCGCCCACAATAGCGGCACTGGCGCGGCCCGCGGGTGCCGCACAACTGGTATCCATTTTTGACTTGCCATCGGCCGGCAAGGACGCA
>JANOWY010000066.1:0-12595 GCA_031418135.1 Rhodoferax sp.
GCCACCATGCCCGATGATGCCGAGGTCTGCGGCTGCAATGGCGTGAACAAGGGCACGATTTGCAAGGCCATTCGCGACAAAGGCCTGTTCACCCTGGACGAGGTGCGCAAACACACCAAGGCCAGCGCGTCGTGCGGCTCATGCACCGGCCTGGTCGAGCAGATTTTGATGTTCACCGCGGGCGGCGACTATTCCGCCACGCCCAAAACCAAAGCCATGTGCGCCTGCACCGAACACGGCCACCAGGCGGCGCGTGACGCCATCGTCAAAAGCAAGCTGATGAGTATTGCCGCTGTGCAACAGGCTTTGGGCTGGAAGACCCCCAACGGCTGCTCCTCCTGCCGCCCGGCGTTGAACTACTACCTCATCAGCAGCTGGCCCAAAGAAGCCAAAGACGATCCGCAGAGCCGCTTCATCAATGAACGCAGCCACGCCAACATCCAGAAAGACGGCACCTACAGCGTCATCCCGCGCATGTGGGGGGGCGAAACCACGGCCAGCGAGTTGCGCCGCATCGCCGACGCGGTGGACAAATACAAGATACCCACCGTCAAGGTCACCGGCGGCCAGCGCATCGACCTGCTGGGTGTGAAGAAGGAAGACCTGCAAGCCGTGTGGAAAGACATCGGCATGCCCAGCGGCCACGCCTACGCCAAGGCCCTGCGCACGGTGAAGACCTGCGTCGGCAGCGAGTGGTGCCGCATGGGCACGCAAGATTCAACACAAATGGGCAAAGACCTGGAACGCGCCATGTGGCGCATGTACGCGCCGCACAAGGTGAAGTTTGCAGTGAGCGGCTGCCCGCGCAACTGCGCCGAAGCCGGCATCAAAGACGTGGGCATCATCGGCGTGGACAGCGGCTGGGAGATGTATGTGGCGGGCAACGGTGGCATCAAAACCGAGGTGGCGCACTTTTTGGTGAAGGTGAAAACACCCGCTGAAGTACTGGAATACACCGGCGCGTTTTGCGAGCTGTACCGCCAGGAAGGCTGGTACCTGGAGCGCACCGTGCATTTTGTGAACCGCGTCGGCCTGGACTACGTGAAAAAACGCATCCTGGAAGATCACGAAGGCCGCAAAGCCCTGTGGGAACGCCTGCAGTTTGCGCTGGACGGCGAGCCTGACCCGTGGTTTGAATTTGACAAAGCGGCGGTGGACACACGGCAGTTTGACGCTCTAACGGCCTGAATTTATTTATATTTATAAATTTTCATTAAATAAAAGGGGCTAGTGTTCATAAAATAATTGCACAATAAGCTATATATATTATAAAAATTAAGATTAAAAAATGACTGATTGGAAGCGAATTTGCTTTTTAAATGACATTCCGGTGCTGGGTGCACGCCGCGTGGCGCGCGCTGTCGGCATGGATATCGCGGTGTTCCGCAACAGCGAAGACACCGTGTTTGCACTGCTGGACCGCTGCCCCCACAAAGGCGGCCCGTTGAGCCAGGGCATCGTGCATGGCACCAGCGTGGCCTGTCCGCTGCACAACTGGAACATCGGCTTGGGCGACGGCTGCGCCAAATCGCCCGATGAAGGCTGTACACCAACGTTTGCCGTGCAGGTGAAAGATGGCAAGGTGTACCTGGATGCCCAGGAGCTTAAAACCCATGCGCTGGACCTGGTGCGGCCGGTTGCAGGGCCTCAGCGCCACCTGTCCGAAGCGGCATGACGTTTGGGTTGCGCGAAACCAAATCCACTTGCCCTTATTGTGGTGTGGGCTGCGGTGTCATCATCGAATCGACTGGCAGCCAGATCGCCAACGTTCGGGGCGACCCGGATCACCCGGCCAACTTCGGGCGGCTGTGCACCAAGGGCTCCACGCTGCACCTGACGGCCAGCAACGCGGTCACGCGGCAAACCCGCCTGCTGCAGCCCATGCAGCGCCTGAATCGCCATGAGAACCGTGGTGAAAAGCCGCAGGTGCTGCCGTGGAATACCGCCCTGGACCAGGCCGTTGGCAAATTCAGCCAGGTCATCCGCGAGCACGGCCCGGATGCGGTGGGTTTCTACATCTCGGGCCAATTGCTCACCGAAGACTATTACGTTTTCAACAAACTCGCCAAGGGTTTGATCGGCACCAACAATGTCGACACCAATTCGCGCCTGTGCATGAGCAGCGCGGTGGCCGGCTACAAACAAACGCTGGGTGCCGATGCGCCACCCGCGTGTTACGACGACGTGAACCATGCTGGCTGCATCTTCATTGTCGGCTCCAACGCGGCCTTTGCCCACCCGGTGCTGTTCCGCCGGATTGAAGACGCCAAGGCGGCCAACCCCGCGATGAAAATCATCGTGGCCGACCCGCGTCGTACCGATACCGTTGGCATCGCCGACCTGTTTTTGCCGATCCAGCCCGGCACCGACGTGATGCTGTTCAATGGCATGCTGCACATCATGCTGTGGGAAGGCTGGGTTGACGCCGTCTACATCGCCGCCCACACCCACGGCTTTGAAGCGCTCAAGAGCACCGTGCGCGACTGCACACCCGACCTGGTGGCGCAGACCTGCGGCATCAACAAGGCCGACCTGCACAGCGCCGCCAGGCTGTTTGCCCAGGGGGGGCATACAGGTGCCACGGGCGACGTCCAGCATGGCATCGCCACGCTCAGCCTGTATTGCCAAGGCCTGAACCAATCCAGCAGCGGCACCGCCAAAAACGCCGCCCTCATCAACCTGCACCTGGCCACCGGGCAGATCGGCAAACCCGGCGCGGGCCCGTTTTCACTCACCGGCCAGCCCAATGCCATGGGTGGCCGTGAAGTGGGTGGCCTGGCCAACCTGCTCAGCGCCCACCGCGACATGGCCAACCCCGTCCACCGCGCCGAAATCGATGCCCTGTGGGGGCTCGACAAACAAGGTCGCAACGTGCCGGACAAACCCGGTAAAACAGCGGTAGAGATGTTCCAGGCCGCCGCCGATGGCGAAATCAAGGCCCTGTGGATTGCCTGCACCAACCCCGCGCAAAGCATGCCCGACCAAGCCACCGTGCGCCGTGCCCTGGATCGCGCCGAGTACGTGGTGGTGCAAGAGGCTTTCATCAGCGCCACCACCTGCGACTATGCCGACCTGCTGCTGCCTGCCACCACCTGGGGCGAAAAAGAAGGTACGGTAACCAACAGCGAACGACGCATCAGCCGGGTGCGGGCGGCAGTGGCTGCCCCTGGTGAGGCGCGGCATGACTGGTCGATTGCCGTTGATTTTGCCCGGCGGCTTGAGGAAATGGGGGGCGGCGCGCCAATTGGGGTCAGATCGCGATTACCGGAAGGCGACGCGCCAGCGGCGAATTCGGTAGATCGTGCTCTGACCCCAATTGGTGTGCTGCCCCCCATTTCCGGGTCACAACCACCATCGCTTTTCAACTACCCCACGCCCGAATCCATCTGGCTCGAACACCGCGAATCCACACGCGGCCGTGACTTGGACATCACCGGCCTTTCTTACGCCCTTCTCGAAGAAAAAGGCCCGCAGCAATGGCCGTACCCCGAAGGCGCAACCGAAGGCAAAACCCGCCTGTACCAAGACGGCATCTTCCCAACAAAAGACGGCAAAGCCAACTTCGTCAACACCATCTACCAACCGGTGGCCGAACCGCGTGAATCGCGTTACCCCTTCTCGCTGACCACCGGCCGGCTGCGCGACCAATGGCACGGCATGAGCCGCACAGGCACCCTGGGCCGCCTGTTTGGCCACGTGGCCGAGCCACTCGTGCAGATGAACCCGCAGGACATGGCCCGCCGGCTGCTCAAAGACGGCGACCTCGTTCATGTCACCAGCAAACGCGGCTCCATCGTGGTGCCGCTGCAAGGCAGCAGCGACATCGGCTTCAGCCAGGCCTTTATGGCCATGCACTGGGGCGAAGAGTATTTGAGTGGCTGCTCCAGCACCGGGCTGCCGCTGGCCGGGGTGAACGCGCTCACCACCAGCGCCTACTGCCCCAGCTCCAAACAGCCCGAACTCAAACACGCCGCTGTCAAGATCCTGAAGGCCGACTTGCCGTGGTCGCTGCTGGGTGTGGCCTGGCTGCCAGAGCAGGAGGTTCTGAGTGCCCGCGCCCAGCTGGTGCAACTGATGCGGCTGTTCCCCTTCGCCAGTTGTGTGCCGTTTGCCAACGGCGCTCCATTGCCCACCAGCAACACCCCACTGGCCGAATTGGCCAACCAGCGCCACGGCATCCTGTTCCGCGCCGCCGCGCACGATGCCCCGCCCGATGAGGTGCTGGCGCAGATTGAAAAACACCTCGGTCTGGCCAGCACCGACACCATGCGTTATCAGGACAAAAGAAAAGGCCAGCGCCGCGTGATGCGCATGGCCCGCCACGCGCCCGACAGCGTATCCGCCGCACAGGGCAGCGACTCAATTCAGCTCGATGCCTTTTTGCTGGCCGGCGACACCAGCGCCGAAGCCTGGATCAAAACCCTGCTGCAAGACCAATTGCCCGCCCAGGCCTATGGCCGCATGCTGCTGGCCCCCGGCGCCACCCCCCCGGTGGCCGTGCAGGCGCGCGGCAAACAGGTGTGCAGTTGTTTCAACGTGACGGAAACCGCCATCCAGTTGCATCTAAGCCAGACCCCCGGCAGCGCCGATGAACGCTTCGCCTTGCTTCAATCAGCCCTGAAGTGTGGCATCAATTGCGGGTCGTGTGTGCCGGAGTTGAAGTGGCTGGTGCAATCGACAGCGCCGCTCAAGCAGGCGGCATAACTTCCGCAAGATTGGCTTGCGCCGGCACGTCATTCATGACAGCCGGTACCTGCAACTTGAAGTTGACCGTGACTGCACTATTTGCCAGCCCAGCCTTGCGCTGCGGCCTCGTTGATTTCAACGATGGTGGCCACCATTTTGGTTCGCCCTGCCAGCAACCCGACAAACCCGTCCGTCGCAAAAACAGGCCTCACCGCCTTGATGACAACCCGGCCATTCGGAAGCAGCACGAGTTCAATTTTCTCGCCCGGTTTGACACCTAAATGCCTCAATACGTCTTTCCTGAAGGTTGCCTGCCCTCTTGAAGTGATGGTCAGTGCAATTGTGGCGCTGCCTTGCTGATATCCAATTTGGACATCGTACTGTGAAACAGCATTGTTTAACTGCAGTTGAGGCTTTTTGGCTTCGCCTTTTGAAAGCGTTGCTCCGATATCAACCACCGCGCGGCGACTAGGCAATGCGCGCGCGTTTTTGGAGCAAAAGTTCCGCATGGCTGCAATTGAACGTAACCAAAGATATTTCCTTGTGACGAGTTGGTCTTGACCATCAATTTCATCTGCTCCTAGTTTCGCCACTTGCGCAAGCTTTCTTGTCTAACTGGCAAATGGCGCTTAATTCGCCATTCAAGAAACGACCTCGCGTCTTTTCCGTGCTTGTCGAGATTGCATGTTTTACAGGCGAGCGTAAGGTTTGCGGACCAATTTGTTCCACCGCGGGACAAAGCAGTCATGTGATCTACGTCTCCGGCGCCTTTCAAATCTGTGCCACAGTAGTAGCATTGATCATTTAGAGCTTGCCGGATTGCTTAAACATCTCTTGGGGTGTAACGTCCCTCAGCGGCCTGGACCAGATTTCGCCGGCGCTCCGTATTTGCTGCAAGAAGATCTGGTCGGTCTTTTTTGTGTTGCGCCGTACGTGCTGCCATGCACCCCTTGCAAGTACCCCTCAACGCCGTACGCTCACCCCCGGCAGCATCACGATTTGTATAAAAACTGAAGTAATCCGGTGTCGCCGGAAATACTTTTTTTACAAATATTGCATTGCTTTGTCGTCATTGAGGAAATCGGCCATTCTTAAAGCATGTGTCGATTTCCTTGAGCGACATGACTACTCGTTTCATAGAAAAAAATGCTGCCTGAAAAAAGTTACGTCGTTTGAGACAAATGCTATCAGTTTCAAAGAGCCGTTGTAGTGAACTTTTCACTCATAGCGCCGCGGATCGTGCTGCACTATGCTGAGTGGACGACTGCACTTAGCAGATACAGATATCGATTCAATGCGCGTGCAACTTCTCCTGAAGCCAAACCTTGATCAAAGACTGATAAGGCACATCGCGGGCATTGGCTGCCGTCTTGATACCATCCAGCAAGTGCTGCGGCAGGCGCAGCGAGATGGTCTTGGTGGTCGGCTTCAAATTCGGCAGGCTGACTTTTTTGGCTTTCGCCCAGTCAACCAGCGTTGAAGAGTCATGAGACTCCCAAAAAGCCCGCTCCTGCGCTTCACTGCGGAATTTGGGAATGGCTTTAACTGGTTTGGTCATAAATGGCTCGCTCCTTCCGATGCATGTCTCTGGCAGAAATAACGCGGATCAGGGTATTTGACTGGCGAAGTGTGGCCGTGATGTGCAAGGCCCGTTCGCTATCGGTTTTGCCAAGAACATGGATCCGCGTCTCTTGCTGGTTATGCAGGGCATCTGCAAAAAACAGCAATGGGCTGTTGAAGAAAACCTGCTCGGCTTCAGCCATCGAAACCCCATGCTTCTCATTCTTACGGGCGTTGCCGCTGTCCCAATCAAAACCTTCAATCAGGCCTAAGTCAATCATTTCTGTATATTACCATCATGTACATTTCAGGGAATGCATCGACACATCCGGGCATCGGAATTTTACGAAAACCATCACGGTTGGAATTTTGCCGCAGACCCAAATCCGAGTCCGTGTGCTGTCTATTGCCAAAGGCGACATCAAACCCAAACCCGGTGACCCCAAGGTTTGGTTCACGGCGATACCTTTGCTGGCGGAGGTGTTGAGTGACGAAAACCGCGCCTTGCGGAAGGTCATCTCGGACATGCAGCCAGACTCCATTGCGGCGCTGGCGCTGGCGACAGGACGCAAGGCCAGCAACCTGTCGCGCACCTTGAAATCCATGTCCAACTATGGGTTGGTTGAAATACAAAGCGTCAACCAGCGACAGGTTAGACCGGTGGCCAAAGCGATCGAGTTCCGGATTTTGCCGATGGCGTAAGAAATGCGCCGAGCACCCCGTTTTACCCTCTCAGGTTTTGGTTGCCCGCAGCGCTTGGCTCAAATGATCCACCGGATCGGCCCAATCTGAATCCTGCTGCAAGGCCTCACGCAGAAACCCGGCTTGTGCGGGTGTCCAGAAGGGCGCGTCGGCAAGCTTGACGTTGTCTGCCAGCGGCGCATGTGCCGCCAGAAAACCGGCAATGCCATCAGCCTCACAGGGCAACCCAAGCTGGGCAAAAAGCTCGCTGAACCGGTGGCTGGGGCTTTCCATAAGGATCCTTGACGTGTTGAGGTGGCCATTTTGCTGCAATCAGGCGCGCCGTTTTTTCCGCAGCCAGATCTTGACCAAAAACTGGAAGGGTACGTCGCGGGCATTGGCTGGCTTGTTCATCAATGGCTTGCACCTTTCGATGCATATCACTGGCAGAAATAATGCGGTTCAGGGTGTTTGCATGGCAAAGTGAGGCGGTAAACTGGGCCTTGCCGGGCGCTTTCGCCACCCAGCAGGCACCCTGAATTGTCCTGACTTCCCGGGCTATGGTGCCATTTCCAACTTTTAACTTACCCACCATGCCCCACATCAAACTCAGTTATTTCGACATCCATGGCGGCCGCGCCGAGCCGGTGCGCCTGGCGCTGGCCGTGGGCGGCATTGCCTTTGACGACCATCGTTTTGCTTTTACGGAATTTGCCGACATGCGCAAGGCGGCACCGCTGGGCAAGGTGCCGGTGATGTTGGTGGATGGCGTGGCCGTCACGCAGTGCGATGCCATGCTGCGTTACGCCGGCAAACTGGCCGGCCTGTACCCGGCGGACGCCTACCAGGCGCTGCTGTGTGATGAGGTGGCTTACGTGGTGGAAGAAGCCGGTGTCACCATGGGCCCCACCTTCGGCATGACGGGCGACGAGCAAAAGGCGGCCCGTTTGGCACTGGTGAACAGCTCGATTCCGGTTTACCTGAAATGGCTGCAAAACCAGCTGCAAGCGCATGGCGGCCAGTACTTTGCCGACAACCGCCTCACCGTGGCCGACCTGAAGGTGTTTGTGGATGTGCGCGCCCTCAACTCGGGCCGCTGGGACCACATCCCCAAAGACCTCGTTGAAACGGTGGCCCCGGCCCTCAACGCCCACATGAACCGCATTGCCCAAACCCCCGCAGTCGCGGCGTATTACGCCCGGTTTGCGGCCCGATAGCGGTCAGACCGCAGGCCCAAACGAAACGCTGTTTTCAGATGGGTTGCGCAGCACTCAGGTTGCCGTCATTTGCTATTATTTTAGTAGCTTTTAGTGCAAATACTTTATGAACAAATGACTCATTTTGTTCGGACCTTTTGGCGGACGCTGGTTTGGGCGCCGGTTTTGGCGCTGATGGCCTGCGGTGAGCCACCCGGTTGGCCAAAGCTGCTGGCCATCAAAATTACCGACCAGTTCCCCAGTTACCAGACTGCGCCCGCTGCCAACGGCGGCCTGGTGGTCAAGCGCCCCGCCTGGGCCGACAAGACAGTGGACGTTGACGACATTGCCCGCTTTTGCCAGCGCGGCCCCAAAGACTGCAACTACGCCACCGACCAAATGCTGCTGGATCTGGGCCGCCCCTAATTCCGTTTCCATTTTAATCGGACAGTAGACGCACCGACGACGACAGTGCTTTGGCACGGCTAGGTGGTGCAACGCCCTGTCCAATTGAAATGGAGACGGAATAAGCCGTCAGGCCAAACCCAGTGCCTGATACACCCGCACCGCTGCATACGCATCATTCGCCGCGTACACCAGTTGCGCTTCGGTGAGTTGCAGATTGGCCCAATTGCTGGTGGCGGCCTTTTTGCTTTTGATAAAACGCTGGTTGAAGAGCACCGCCACGGCACCCTTTACGCCCATTTCCTTGCGGTAACCGCGCGCCTTGAAAATCGTGTTGAGTTCCAGCACACCCGCTGGTTCTACCCCCAGTTTGCTGATGATGCGTTTGCGGTCATCACCCAGGCCAAAACCCGCCATTACCTTCCCAGGTTGGGCCAGCAGTTCGGCCACTACGGCCCGGCATTGCGGGTCATGCAGCTGAAAAACCCAGGCGTGGCGGGTGGTGGCCAGTTGCACGATGTGCGGCCCGTCCGACACCTCGCCTACCCGAAAAGTGGGTTTGGATTCCGTATCAAACCCCCAGGCTGCCGCAGCATTCAAAGCCACCTGTGCGGCCAGCGCCTGGGGGCCGCTGCTGGCCAGGGTGATCTGATGCATACCCAGGCGCTCAAACGGCGCCAGCAGGTTGATGGCCTCTTTGTCGGGTGTGTCGAGATGTATTGCCCGCGCGCTGGGCGGGTACGGTCGGTCGGCTGGCGTGTTCATAGGCACGTATCATCGCCGAATGATGGACGGCCAGTTTTGGCCCCAGTCGGCAGCCTTTTTGGCACCGTTTTCAGAATAAATTGCGGCCCGTTTGGGCCAAGGACCCCCATGAAAAAAACATTCCCGCTTGCCGTTGAAGGCAAAAACCCGGCCCGCCTGTTGGAAGCCACCAAACACGAGATCCGCAAATACATCAAACGCGAGCGCGGCCGCGATTTACCGGAAGGCGTTGATTTTTGGGATTTCGATTGCCGCTTTGGCCCCAGTGCCGAAGAAGCCACTGTGACGCACCTGGCCGAGATCACGCCGCAGATCGACGCCATGGTGTTAAGCGGTGGCACGCAGTTTTATGTGGAGATTCTGGCCAAACACGGGCACCGCAAGGCGCGACCGGCCGGTGAGGCACCGCTCAATCCAGCTTGATCCCCAAATCGACTGCCACCTTGATCCAGATCGGCACTTCGGTTTCCCAAAACTTGCGGGTGTCGACCAGGTTTCTGGGCTTGCTGGGGATGGCAAAACTCTCGCGCAGTTTGGCCGCGCGTTCGGTATTGGCCCCTTCGACCACCACGGCTGAAAGCGCCTTGAGCACCGCTTCGGGCGTACCCGCAGGGGCCATCAGGGGCAAGCCACCTTCCAGGCCGACCAGGGTATCGGTGATACCTTGCTCGAGCAAGGTGGGCACGTTGGGCAGTTTGGGCGAACGGTAGGTGCCGGTGACGCCAATGGGCCGCACACCGCGTGTCGAAACCGTGTTGAACGCCTGGTAGCTGCCAATGGCAATTTGCAGCTGGCCCGAGACCACATCGACCCACATGGGCGCTTCACCCCGGTAATGAATCGACTGGATTTTGGTGCCCTCGCGGCGGTTGGTTTGGTCGGCCACCATGTGTGGGTACGAGCCCGGCGCATAGGTACCCATATTGGTTTGGTTGGTTTTGGCAAAGGCGATGAATTCCTTCATGTTGGTGGCCGGCACCTTGTCTGCCACACCCACCACCAGCGGGCCCGAAGGGAACACGGTGACGGGCGTGAGGTCTTTGTCGAGGTTGTAGGGCAGCTTGGTGTACAGCACCCGGTTGTGCCACACAGTGCCCGAGGTGGTCATGAGCAAGGTGTAACCGTCCGCCGGGGCTTTGGCCACCATGTCGATGGCGATCACGGCACCTGCACCGGGGCGGTTGTCGACCACCACCGATTGGCCGGTTTTGGCACTGAGTTGGTCGGCATACAGGCGGGCGTAGGCATCTGTCAGGCCCCCGGGCGGGAAGGCCACGATGATCCGGATCGGCTTGTTGGGCCATTTGCCGCTTTGCGCCATGGCGCCGGGCAAGTAGGCAGTGGCCGCCAATGCAGATGAGGCAGACAAAAAACGGCGCCGTGTGGCGTGGGTAGAAACAGACATCAAAAGGCTCCTGGCGACAACAATAATCGGGCAAGTCTAGGGTGTTGTCCCCGCCCTAAACGGGAGGGGAAACCCCTGATTTGCCCTCAAGTGGCCCGCCTAAAGCGAGGGGCGCGGCGGGCCATGCTGCTGGCGAAGCACCAGCCACCCGTTGGCACCTTTATTTTTGATAAAAATATACCTAAAATTTTGTAATTTACACAAAATTTATTTATTTATAATACGTTTTTAATATTATAAATATAGCTTTTTATGCAATAAATTAAGGAACAATTTCTCAAATTTTTCCAATAAATTATTTCATTTTAAATAATTTGGGCCTTAAACCGCCCGCCAAAAGATGTAATCCGCTTGGTATTTCACTACTTGCTTCTGCCCAATGGCAGATGCCGTGCAAGGGGTGGCAGGTGCCACACCACCTTGCGTGTTAACCCGCTGGATGTAGCTGGTGCCCTGCATCCCACCACTGCCCATGGCAGGGTTCGCCTTGACCAGTTGCAATGGAATACTGCCCGGGTTGGCGGGTGCAACGGCCAGTTGCGCACCGGTCACCTTGCTGCCGTCTTTGCTCTCCCACGTGGCGGGTGGCCCAAAGTAACGGCCTACAACCTGGCCACTGCGGTCTTTCAGGCCCGCATCGGGGCCTACAAACACCCATTCATACTGGCCCGGCATGGCCGCTTTGACCCGGCATTCATAGGTGATGTCGCCAGCAGCGGCGGTTTCCATCATCACGGCATGGCCAGCAGGCACTTTCACAGCATCTGGCAGGCTGGCCTGGCTGAACACCGGCGCGTTGCCCATGCTGGCGCAAGCGGTAAGGCCCAGCGCGGCGGCTGTCATTACGAGTTTCGACAGGAGCGGCGCGAAGATTTGCGGCCGGGTTTGGTTTTGGTTTTGGGTTTGGTTTTGGGTTTGGGTTTGGATTTTCATGGGTTGCTCCTTGGTCAAATAATCGGACACAGGGGAAAAAGGAAGGGGTTGCCAACCATCACTTCAAGGTAGCCAGGTAGGCCACCACGTCTTCACGTTCACGCGTGTCGCCCAGGCTGTAGTTCATGGTTTGGCCGGGTATCACCGCTTCGGGCCCGGCCAGCCACGCCGCCAGGTTGTTGCGGTTCCACACCAGGCGGCTGGTGCGCAAGGCGTCAGAGTAGGCGAAGCCCACCGCGCCACCGGCTTTGCGCCCCATGACACCTTGATGCGCCGGGCCTACGCGGTGGCTGTCTACGCTATGGCAGGCCACGCAACGGGATTCGTACAAGGCCTGCCCGCGCTGCACTTGCGCGTCTGCCTGCGCGGCAGCGCCGCCGGCGCTGGCCGCCAGGACGAGGGCCAGCACCGGTGTGTGCCAGTGCACTGTGTGGCACCGCTTGGGCTGATTGCTCATGCCCCAAACGACAAAGCACCCGATGGCAAGGGGCGGCCCAGCGCATTGGTCAACACCGTGTAGTGCAGGGTTTCATCAGCCGCCAACCGCGCCGCTACCTTGGCCAGGTCTTTGCTGCCAAACGCCGGAATCACGCCCAGGTAGGCGTTGATGGCACCCAGCTCCAGGCGGGCTGCCAAATCCAGCACATCACCCTGGTTGCGCAAGGTGTCGGCCTTGAGCGCCATGGCGTAATCACCCAGCTTTTTCTCCATCACGGGCGCACCGCCCATTTTCTGGATGGTGGCGATCAGCGCGTCGCGGTGTGCCTTGTGGTGGCCCTGGAACTGCACCGCGATATCGAGCACCGGTTTTTGCAGCAGCCCGCTGCCAGCACCCAGCTGGTAGGCATTGATCGCCTCATGCTCAAGGCCCAGTGCCACATTCAGGATGCCGACATCTTTGCTCATGTCACCTTGCATGCCTTGCGCCAAGGCATCCTTGCCGGCCAAGAGCGCAATGGCCACT
>JANOWY010000067.1:0-4576 GCA_031418135.1 Rhodoferax sp.
GCCACGCCCGATTGGCTGGATCTCCACCCGCAGCAAGGCCGGGCAGGTAAACCTGGCACCCTACAGTTTTTTCAACGGGTTCAATTACATTCCACCCATCGTGGGCTTCAGCAGCGTGGGCTACAAAGACAGCGTGCGCAATGTGGAAGAAACCGGCGAATTCGTCTGGAACCTGGTCACACGCGAACTGGCCGAGGCCATGAACCAGACCTGTGCCAACGTGCCGCCTGAGGTGAATGAATTCGAGCTGGCCGGCCTCACCCAAGCACCCAGCCGCGTGGTGGCTGCGCCGCGTGTGCTGGAGAGCCCCGTGTCATTTGAATGCAAAGTGCTCAGTGTGCAGCAGTTCAAAAACCACAAAGGCGAGTTGGTGAACAGCTGGATGACTTTTGGTGAAGTGGTAGCTGTACACATCGACAAGCGGTTCTTGAAAGACGGCGTGTACGACACCGCAGCCGCACACCCAGTACTTCGTGGCGGCGGCCCCGGAGATTACTTCGAGCTCGGCCCCAAGTTCCTGATGTACCGGCCCCGTTAGCTTGGGTTTTGTTGGATTTGCGCCTAAATGCACCGCGCTGTTCCAGCCGTGCTCAGTGGGATGGCCATTTTCTGCTACGCTGATGACGCGCTAATTCACCAAGCAAACCCGAGGTGGCGAAACGCTTTAATCAACAACATAACGACTGGAGAACCATGAAAAAGACCTTGATCGCACTGGCTGCGCTGGCTGCCTTGGGTGTGCAGGCTCAAACTGCATCGACTGTTTCCGTATACGGCATTCTGGATGGCACGCTGGGCATCGGCAACGGCAACGTGTCCAGCACGACCATTTTGACCAACAGCGGCGTGGACGGCACCCGTTTTGGCTTTCGTGGCAGTGAAGACCTGGGCAGCGGCCTGAAGGCCAACTTCGTGTTGGAAGGCACGGTTAACCTGGACGACGGCACAGGCCGCGCCAGCAACACCACAAACCAGGCTGCTGGCGCAACGGCGGCACAAGCGGGCAACCAGGGCTTTGTCTTCAACCGCTGGGCCTACGTGGGTTTGTCAGGCGGGTTTGGTGAACTGCGCTTGGGCCGCGTTTACGCGTCGCATTTCTGGGCGCATGCGGTGTATGACCCATTCACCATCGGTGGCGCAGGCACCTCGTTGGCGTTCAAAATGCGCACCGGCGGTATCACCAGCGTGAATGTCTCCAACGCGATTGATTACAAAACCGTCGATTTCAGCGGCTTTGCCGCGCAGGTTCAGTATTACTTGGGTGAAAACGCCTCCAACGCGGCGGCACCCAATGCGGGTACGGGCACCTCGCTGCGTTTGACCTATGGCGCCGGCCCCTTGAGCGCAGCCTTGGCAACGGGCCGTGTCGAGTCTGGTGTGGGCTCCGATGTGGCAACGACCAACATCGGTTTGTCGTATGACCTGGGTATTGCCAAACTCATGGGTTACTGGAACAAAGACGACGTCAATGCTGCGGGCACCACTACTACCCAGACGGGCTGGGCGCTGGGTGCCCACATTCCGGCAGGCCCTGGTTTTGCGAAGGTTGCTTACAGCAAGAGCGAAACGTCGGCCGCCGGCAATGCTGGCGCCACGCAATTCGCAGTGGGTTACCAGTATCCGCTGAGCAAACGCACCTTTGTTTCGATGGGCGTTGCGTCGGTCAACAACACCAATGGTCAGGTTGGCAATGGTTACTTTGGCTCGGGTGTCGGCGTCAATGGCACCGGCACCGGCTTTGATATCGGGCTGCGCCACGGTTTCTGATCCGAACGCTCGCTCGGGTTGGCGGGTGGTATCACCCGCCCTCATTTGAAGGGTAAAAGGCCTGTCAACTCACGTTGACAGGCCTTTTTTTTACCGGTATCTGGTCTTGCCCAAACCCAGACCTTGAGCCCCCGTTCAGCCAGGCACCGCAAAGTCAAAATCCACCTCCGGCGCCAACCCGCTGATGATGCGGGCAATGGATTTGCCGGAGCCGCAGGCGTGGGTCCAGCCCAGCGTACCGTGGCCGGTGTTCAAAAACAGTTTGCCCACTTTTGACGGGCCGATGATCGGCACGTTGCTGGGCGTGGCGGGACGCAAACCGGTCCAGAAACTGGCCTGGCTGGCATCCCCCGCGCCAGGGAACAGCTGCTCGGTGCGACGCACGATGGCCTCGCAGCGCACCCGGTTCAAGTCGCGGTCATAACCGTTCAGCTCGGCCGTACCGGCAATCCGCAAACGGTCGCCCAAACGGGAAAACACCAGTTTGTATTCGTCGTCTGTCAGGCTGACCTGGTGCGCCATGGCGGCGTCTTTCACCGGCATGGTCACCGAATACCCCTTGGCCGGGTAGATCGGCAAATTCAGCCCCAGCGGCGCGGCGTAGACCGGGCTCAGGCTGCCCATGGCCAGCACATAGGCATCGGCGCGCAGGCGCTGAAAACGGCCTTCGCTGTCGGTGGCTTCCACGTGGTCAATCTCGTTGCCCTTGGCACCGCCCACTGTGCGCAGCGCCGTCACCGTATGGCTCATGCGAAATTGCACGCCAGCGGCCTCACACAGCTTCACCAGTTCCCGTGCAAAACGGTTGGCGTCGCCTGACTCATCTTCCGCCGTGAAGGTGGCGCCAGCCAGTTGGGGCTGTACGTGGCGCAAGGCGGGTTCAATCTTCACCGCCTCATCGGCGCTGATGACCTGGCGCTCGCAACCCAGCGCCCGCATTTGTTCGGCCGGCTTGAGCGAGGCCTCAAACTCTTTGGCCGAGGTGTAAAAGTGCAGGATGCCCTGGGTACGCTGGTCGTAGGCCAGGCCGGTGTCGCGCCGCAGTTGCTGCAGCATGCTGCGGCTGTAGGTGCCCAGGCGCACGATCTGCGCAATGTTGTGGCGCGTGCGGGCAGGCGTGCACTCGCGCAGGAACTGCAGGCCCCACAACCACTGGCGCATATCGGCGCGTATGCGGAACAGGAGTGGCGCGTCTTCCTTACCCAGCCATTGCAGGATTTTGAACGGTGCCCCGGGGTTGGCCCAGGGCTCGGCGTGGCTCACCGAGATTTGCCCGCCATTGGCAAAACTGGTTTCTGCGGCGGGGCTGGCCTGGCGGTCCAGCACGGTGACATCGTGACCCAATTGGGCCAGGTAATAGGCCGAGCTGACACCCAGCAGACCGCTGCCAAGGACAATAACTTTCATGGAGTATTCCTTTGAAAATTTAACCGCCATAGTTCACGTATTAATTGCATTAATAGCTACATTTTAAATAGCTAAATTGAATATAAAATATATGAAATTAGGTGGTGTGCCGCTCCCCCTGTCCTTTTTACCTGAGAGATTCACACCCACTTGCGGTGGGGATTTGCTCCTTCGGTGCGTTGCTTGCCATTCGTAAAAATGGCCACAACGTCTCTCCAGTCGGCGTTTTCAAAGCATGCAGTACGGAACCTGAGCGTTCATGGGAGTTTGCGCCTTCGGTGGAACGCGGGTTTGAAACCTGCCGTTCACTCTCCTGCGGTGCTTATTTTACGTGGTTAAACCGCAGCGCCAAATGTCGGAAAAATTGACACGTTCAATGGCTCCGAAGCACATTTGGTAAATAAATCAACCACTTGGAGAAATGGCATGTTTTTTGCTTAAACCTTTTTGCGGAACGCCGACCAGTATTTTCAGCTTCGCTTGTGAACCCGCACATCAACAACTCTTAACCCAGGAGCAACCCATGTCCACCCCGTACAAACTACTTATAACCACCCTATCTGCCTTGGCGATGGCGGCGGTCAGCAGCAACAACCTGGCAGCTACTACGTCGATCGATTTTGATGGTACCGGTGCGCCGTGCTGTTTTGCCTCTACCTCCCCTCTGACAAACTTGTATTCAGGCCAAGGAGTGACGTTCTCTGGCGGCAACGGCAGTGGTGGTTCCATCCTCAGCCAGTCCGGCGGTTTTGGCTTCAACGCACGCAGCGGCACCGATTTTCTGGCGTTCAACACGACGGTCGGCACGGGCAGCATTCAGGTGATGAGTTTTGCCAATTTGGCAACGAACGTGTCAATTTGGGCCAACAGCGCTTTCGGCGATCAGTTCATCATGCAAGCCTTTGACACCAACAATGGTCTGCTGGATACATCCATTGTTGCCGTCGCCCAAGGATGGCAAGAGTTGGCCGTTTCGGGCACGGGCATTGCATTTGTGCAAGTGAGTGCGGGAAACTCCTATTGGGCGTACGACGACCTGAGCTTTAACGATGACCGCCAGCAATCGGTACCCGAGCCTGGCTCGCTCGCTTTGGTAGGCTTGGGTTTGGCCGCATTCGCCCTGCGCAAACGCCAGTCAGCATAATTCAAAAAAAGGCGGCAGACTGAAGCCGTCTTTGCAAAAAAGCCCCGAAATCCGGGGCCTTTTTGTTTGGGGCGGGTCCTTCACCCGCACCTGCAAGATCAGCTGGCGTTCTGCAACGCCGCAATGCGCTCTTCCATCGGCGGGTGGGTGCTGAAGAGTTTGCCAATACCACCAGCAATGCCAAAGGCCGCCACGCTCTTGGGCAACTCGCCCGGGTTCATGCCGCCCAGACGGGCCAAGGCGTTGATCATGGGCTGC
>JANOWY010000068.1:0-16339 GCA_031418135.1 Rhodoferax sp.
GCCGAGGAAAAATGCGGCCCCCTCGGGGGGGCAGGGAGCGACACGCATTACGCGACCGAGGGGGCGTGTTCTATTGCTCCAGAAAGCGTTGGGCATCCAGGGCCGCCATACACCCCGTTCCTGCACTGGTGATGGCCTGCCGGTAAATGTGGTCTTGCACGTCGCCAGCTGCAAAGACGCCGGGCACGCTGGTCATGGTGGCCATGCCTTTGAGCCCGGACTGGGTGACGATGTATCCCCCCGCCATTTCTAGTTGCCCGATGAAAATCTCGGTGTTGGGCGCATGGCCAATCGCGATGAAGCAACCCTTGAGGGTTATATCTTCTGTGCTGCCATCTTTGGTGCCGTTTAGGCGTATGCCGGTTACGCCAGTCGAATCACCCAGCACTTCGTCAAGGGTCTGGAACGTTTTGAGTTCGATTTTTCCGGCGGCAACCTTCTCCATCATCTTGTCGATCAGGATCGCTTCGGCCTTGAATTTGTCGCGCCGGTGAACCAAGTAGACCTTGCTGGCAATGTTCGAAAGGTACAACGCCTCCTCTACTGCCGTGTTACCACCACCCACCACACAACAAATCTCGTTACGGTAGAAAAACCCGTCGCAGGTCGCGCAGCCTGACACACCTTTGCCCATAAAGGCGGTTTCAGATGGGAGGCCGAGGTATTTGGCCGATGCACCGGTGGCAATGATGAGCGCATCGCAGGTGTAGTCGCCACTGTCGCCTTTGAGCGTGAACGGGCGTTTGCTGAGGTCAACCGCGCTGATGTGGTCAAACACCACTTCGGTGTTGAAGCGTTGTGCGTGTTCGAGAAACCGCTGCATCAAATCCGGGCCTTGGACCCCGTGCACATCAGCCGGCCAGTTGTCGACATCGGTGGTGGTCATCAGTTGGCCGCCCTGTGCGATTCCGGTGATGAGCAACGGATTGAGGTTGGCGCGGGCGGCATAAACGGCGGCGGTGTAGCCGGCTGGGCCAGAGCCCAGAATCAATACTTTGGCGTGACGGCTGTTGGGGAGGGTGTTTGTCATGAGGAGTTCTGGCGTGAAATGAAACGGCGGTTGTCAAAAACTAGGGAAAGCCGTGACTTGAAAGCGCTTAAGCCGTGTATATTTTGGGGTTAATTGAGAAGTGTCAAGAGAAGTGGCGAGTGAAACACCCCGTAACCGGGCAGGCTGTATTCGAAAAGTGCCAAAAAAGAGAGGGACTAACTGGTGCGCCAGCCAAGCGTCCCCAGAAAAGAGGAAACATTTCCATTGGAGGCATATCCGGAAATGTTCATTATAAAAAGTATTCTTTTTGTTGACTGTGCTGGAAGGAAGAACCCATGTCGATTGTGACGAATCTGGATCTTATTCGACGCGTGCCCCTGTTTGCCACGCTGACACCCGCGCAGGCCGAATCGCTGGCAAACGCGGTTGACAAGCGGCGCTTCAAGCGCGGTGAGCTGATTGTCGAACAAGGCAAAAATTATGAAGAGCTCTACATCATTCTGGCCGGGCGTGCCCGGGTAGTGGTAACTGACAAAAAGGCACGGGAAGTGATTCTGGCCACGTTGCAGCCTGGCGACCATATCGGTGAAATGAGCCTCATCGACCAGGAGCCGCATTCGGCCAGCGTTGAAGCCGAAATGCAGACGGATGCCCTGGTGCTGGCCGGTTCAGATTTCACGCGGTGTCTCAAAGACAACCCGGCCATGATGCAATCTGTGATGCGCGGTCTGGTGCAGCGCCTGCGCAGCGCCGACCGCAAAATCGAGTCGCTGGCGTTGATGGGTGTGTATGCCCGCGTTGCCAATGTTTTGCTGGAAAGCGGTGTGCCTTTGAGCGGAACCACCAATGTGCGGACCATCCGCGACAAAATCTCGCGTCAAGACATTGCCAAAATGGTCGGTGCGTCGCGTGAAATGGTCAGCCGCGTGATGAAAGACTTTGAGGAGCAGGGCTTTATAGAAACCAAGCCCGATGGTGCCATATGGGTCAAAGAGCGCCGATTAAAGCCCAGATAGCCGACAAATCCAACGGTGGGGCGCATTGCCTCTTTGCAAATCCCCGCCATACTGACGTATGTCTGTGGCACAACGTGACGTGTAGGCCTCGCACTGCATCACCAAAATTGAATTTCTGGAAGCGCCGGCAGGTAGCTTGCTTCACAATGCTGCCTAGATGACTTACTCTTTAAACACACTGAATTCGGCCACCCAGGCGCACGAAGCAGCACGCCCCGCTTGGCAACGGTTTGCTCTTGAAATTGCCCTGGTGCTGGGTGTGGTCGCCTTGATCGTATGGCTGCTGGCGTTGCTGACTTATTCCCCGCAAGACGCGGCCTGGTCTACCTCGGGCGGTGGTGTCGTACCAGCTACCGCGCCGGGCAGCGAGCCGATCGTTTTCAATCGCGCCGGCAAGCTGGGCGCCTGGATAGCCGATGTGAGTTATTACCTGCTGGGTTATTCGGTCTGGTGGGCCGTGGCTGCCGGCGTGAAGGCCTGGCTGGCGACGCTGGCCAACTGGATGCGCGGCCAAGAGCCCTTGCCCGTGCCCGCGCCGTCCCACACGCCTCAGGCGGCACACGGCGGCGGGTATCAGCGCCACATGCAGCCTGCGCAGGCACCGGTGGCACCCCGCACGCGCCTGCAAATCTGGGGTGCTGCGTTATCGAGCAGCCGTTTTGCTTTTTGGGTGGCGCTGTTGTTGTTGTTGGCGTGTAGCGTTTCATTGGAATGGGCGCGTTTGTATCGCCTGGAAGCAGGCCTGCCTGGGCATGCTGGGGGCGTTTTGGGCTACCTGGTCGGCGCAGCGGCTGTTAAATGGCTCGGTTTCACCGGTTCAGCCTTGGTGGCAATCGTGCTGGGCGTTGCAGCGGCAGCGGTGGTGTTCCGGTTTTCCTGGGCCCAAGTGGCCGAGCGCATTGGAGCCATGATTTACGAGTTCGTCCAGTCGCGCCGCGCCAAACGTGAAATAGCGCAAGATCTGGCGCTGGGTGAACAAGCCGCACGTGAACGCGAAGAAGTCGTAGTCGAGCAGCGCGAAGAAATCGCCGTGTTGCACCCAGTGCCGGTGCAGATTGAACCGGTCATGGTTGAATTGCCCAAAAGCGAGCGGGTTGCCAAAGAGCGGCAAAAACCGCTGTTTGTTGAGTTGCCCGACAGCAAACTGCCCCAGGTCGATCTGCTCGATGGCGCGCAACAACGGCAAGAAACCGTAGCCCCCGAAACGCTGGAAATGACCAGCCGTATGATCGAAAAGAAGCTCAAGGATTTCGGCGTGGAAGTCAAGGTGGTGCTGGCACAGCCCGGCCCGGTGATCACCCGTTATGAGATAGAGCCCGCCACCGGCGTGAAAGGGTCCCAAGTGGTAGGACTGGCCCGCGATTTGGCCCGCAGCCTGAGCCTCGTGTCGATCCGCGTGGTAGAAACCATTCCCGGCAAAAACTACATGGCGCTGGAACTGCCCAATGCCAAACGCCAGTCGATCAAGCTGTCTGAAATTTTGGGCTCGCAGGTTTATAACGAAGCCAAGTCGCTGCTCACAATGGGCCTGGGCAAAGACATCATCGGCAACCCGGTGGTGGCCGATTTGGCCAAAATGCCGCATGTACTGGTGGCGGGCACCACCGGTTCGGGTAAATCAGTGGGCATCAACGCCATGATTCTGAGCCTGCTGTACAAGGCCGATGCACGCGATGTGCGTTTGTTGATGATTGACCCTAAGATGCTGGAGATGTCGGTCTACGAAGGCATTCCGCACCTGCTCGCACCGGTGGTGACCGACATGCGCCAGGCCGCGCACGGCCTGAACTGGTGCGTGATGGAGATGGAGCGCCGCTACAAATTGCTCAGCAAAATGGGCGTGCGCAACCTGGCCGGTTACAACACCAAAATGGACGACGCCAAAGCGCGCGGCGAGATCATTGGCAACCCGTTTAGCCTGACCCCCGAATCGCCCGAGCCGCTGGACCGCCTGCCGCACATCGTGGTGGTGATTGACGAGCTGGCCGACCTGATGATGGTGGTCGGCAAAAAAATCGAAGAGCTGATCGCCCGCCTGGCGCAAAAAGCACGGGCCGCCGGCATTCACCTGATTCTGGCGACCCAGCGGCCCAGCGTAGACGTGATCACCGGCCTGATCAAAGCGAATATTCCAACGCGGATTGCGTTTCAGGTCAGCAGCAAAATTGACAGCCGCACCATTCTGGACCAGATGGGCGCCGAAGCCTTGTTGGGCATGGGCGACATGTTGTACATGCCCAGTGGCACCGGCCTGCCGATTCGGGTGCATGGCGCGTTTGTCAGCGATGAAGAGGTGCACCGGGTGGTGGCTTATCTGAAAACCCAGGGCGAGCCCAATTACATCGAGGGTGTGTTGGAGGGCGGCACGGTAGACGGTGAAGACGGCGCTGGCCTGGATTTGAACGGCGGTGCTGGAGGCAGCGGCGAAAAAGACGCGTTGTACGACCAGGCGGTCCAGATCGTTTTGAAAAACCGCAAAGCCAGTATTTCGCTGGTACAACGCCACCTGAAGATTGGCTACAACCGCGCCGCGCGGCTGGTTGAAGACATGGAAAAAGCCGGCCTGGTCAGCAGCATGAGCAGCAGCGGCCAGCGCGATATTTTGGTGCCCGCAAGGGCGGAATGAAAGGCGATCTGATGCGTGTTTTGCCCAAGCTTGGCGTGCTGAAGAGTCGCCAAATTGCTGCATTTTTGGTAGCATGTTGTGCAATTTCTGCTTCAGCCCAGACTGCAAATGGCTTGCAAAGTCTGGAAGCGTATGTCAAAAACGCCAAAACAGGCCGCGCTGATTTCACCCAGGTGGTAACCTCGCCGCCCAAAGCTGGGCAGGCTCCGCGCAACAAAACCTCGACCGGCACGTTTGAATTTGCGCGGCCCGAGCGTTTCAAGTTTGTTTACAAAAAGCCGTTTGAACAAACCATCGTGGCCGACGGCAAAACCCTGTGGCTGCACGACGTTGATCTGAACCAGGTGACCGCACGCAAACAAGCCCAGGTTCTCAGCGCCTCGCCCGCTGCGCTGATTGCCACCGCCACTGATCTGAAAAGCCTGCAAGCTGATTTCAACCTGGCCAATGCCCCAGATCAAGAGGGCCAGGTGTGGGTGTTGGCCACCCCCAAATCCAAGGATGGGCAGGTACAAACCGTGCGCATCGGGTTCAAAGGCCCGACCCTTGCCACGCTCGAAATTTTGGACAGCTTTGGGCAAAACTCGCGCATGAGTTTCAGTGCCGTTCAGGTTAACCCGGCGCTGGACGCCAGCACGTTTCAGTTCAAACCACCGGCGGGGGTGGATGTGGTGAACCAGTAGCCTCTAAAACCTTGAATAGTCTGCTTTTTTACGAAAATTGATAAATAATTGTATTTATTTACAATATATTTGATATATTTGATATATTTGATATATTTATAATAGCTTATTGTGCAATTATTTCGTGAACAATCGCCTATATTTATGTAAGTAATATTTGAATATTAAATATATAGAGAATGACATTGCAAAAAGCCGTCGAAAACGAATCGGGCAGGGTGCCCGGTGCGGCTTGGCGAACGCTTTCGCTGTCGGCGCGTGAAGAGGCCTATTCGCCCAGCTCGTGTATTGGCGGCAATTACCAGGCGTTTGTGAAGGCCTACGCCGTTCAAAGCCAGGCGGCCCGCGCCGAGACCTTGGCCATGGGTGCAAGCTGGCACGCGTTGCGTTACGGCGCGCTGCCCTCCCAGCGGATCGATGTGTGTGTACCCGCCCCACCTGCGCATGCTCATCAAACGCCTGCCAATCGCCAACCCGGCTTGCTGGTGTTTATCCATGGGGGTTATTGGCAAGAACTCAGTGCGCAAGATTCGCTGTTTGCCGCTAGCGGTTGCGTGCGCCAAGGTGTGGCCTTTGCGGCGATCGATTACACCCTGGCGCCTCAGGCCAGCGTCGGCGACATCATTGCCGAATGCCGGGCTGCGCTGGTGTTGCTGGCGCGTGAGGCAGGCGCCTTGGGGTTCGATGCGCAAAATATCGTTGTTGCGGGCAGTTCTGCCGGGGCCCATTTGGCGGCCATGGTGGCCTTGCCGGGCTGGAAGCCTGCGCACGACGGTACGGCACCACCGGTTCGAGCGGCAGTGCTGGTGTCTGGTATTTACGAGTTGGAACCCCTGGTGGGCACTACCATTAATGCCGCGTTGGGGCTCAACGTCGCAACGGCGAACGTGCATAGTCCGGCCTTGCTGCCGCTAGCTGGGTTTGCGCGCAGCCTGGTGGTTTGGGGCGACAACGAAACCGGTGAGTTCAAGCGCCAAAGCCAGGATTTTGCGGGGCAACTCGTGGCCGGGCAGTCCGTCTGCGACGTGCTGGAAATTGCTGGGCGTAATCATTTTGACGTGATTCTGGACTTGGCAGACGTTTCTACCGAGCTGGGTCGCCAAACCCTCTCTCTTTTTCAATGAGTATAAAACATGAGCGCCGTTTCACACACTCCACTCACCCCTGGCCTGGTAGCCGGCAAAGCCACGCCACGCGGCAAGTTTCCGCATTTCAAACGGGCAGGTGATTTCATTTACGTCTCAGGCACCAGTTCGCGCTTGCCTGACAATCGCATCGCGGGGGCCGAGGCAGATGCCATGGGAACCCTCACGCTGGACATCCGCGTGCAGACCCGCGCCGTGATCGAGAACATTCGCGACATTTTGGCCAGTGCGGGCGCGGCGCTGGCTGATTTGGTGGAAGTGAATGCCTACCTGGTGAACATGAATGATTTTGGTGGCTACAACGCCGTGTATGGCGAGTTTTTTGATCTGAATGGCCCCGCGCGCACCACGGTTGCCGTGCATCAGTTGCCGCATCCGCATTTGCTGATCGAGATCAAGGCCATCGCCTACAAACCCCTGAAATAAAGCCGTTTTGCAGCTACCGCAGAGGATGACATGGCCACCTACAAACATGGGCAACCCCTGAACTTCCAGCGCTGGCTGGACACCAACGCCCACTTGCTCAAGCCTCCGGTGGGCAACCAGCAAATCTGGAAAGAGGGCGATTTCATCGTGACGGTCGTGGGTGGCCCCAATGCCCGCTCTGATTTTCATGATGACCCGTTGGAAGAGTATTTTTACCAGTTCAAAGGCAATGCCAGTCTGCTGATGTGGGACCGCGGCCAGTACGACCGGTTGCACCTCAAAGAGGGTGACATGTTCCTGATGGCCCCCCATGTCTTGCATTCGCCCCAGCGGCCGGAAGAGGGAAGCCTGTGCCTGGTGATCGAGCGCCAGCGCCCGGCAGGGCTGCAAGACGCCTTTCAGTGGAGCTGTGCAAATTGCGGCACCGTGGTGCAGCGCTATGCCCTGCAGCTGCAAGACATCGTCAGCGATTTGCCGACGGTTTTTTCTCGGTTTTATGCCAGTAGCGATGCCGAGCGCACCTGCCCGCAGTGTGGTGAGGTCCATAGTGGGCGGGATTTCACGGCGTGGCACGAGCGCTTGCACACTGTGCACGGGTTATAAAGAACGCGCCGCAAATCAGAAGACAAAAAATGCCCATGAAAAAAATCGATATGCATTCGCACCACTTCCCGCAGATCAGTTGCGCCGAAGCACAGGCGCTGGGGCACGGTGTTGGGCCCTGGCTGCAAATTGACAGCGGTGGCGATGCCGGCCACATCATGCTGGGCGACAAAGCCTTTCGCCCAGTCACCCGCGTGTTGTGGGATGCCCATGCGCGCTTGGCCGAATTGGACGCACAGGGCGTCGATGTGCAGATCAGTTGCGCCACCCCGGTCATGTTTGCCTATGCAGTGGGGGCCCCGTTGGCGGCCGATTGGTCGCGCCGCATGAACGACCACGCTCTTGACTTCGCCAGCGCCAACCCGGCCCGCCTCAAGGTGTTGGCCCAGGTGCCCCTGCAAGACCTGGACAGGGCCTGTGTCGAGGCCAGCCGCGCCATGGCTAGCGGACATGTCGGGGTGCAAATCGGCAACCACTTGGGCGACAAAGACATGGACGATGCCCATTTGGTCGACTTTTTAGTGCATTGCGCCCACAACGGCATCCCGGTGTTGGCCCACCCCTGGGACATGATGGGCGGGGCCCGCATGAAGAAATGGATGCTGCCGTGGCTGGTCGCCATGCCCGCCGAAACCCAGTTGGGCATTTTGTCGCTGATTTTGTCGGGCGCGTTTGAACGCATTCCCCTTTCGCTGAAGCTGTGTTTCGCCCACGGTGGCGGTGCGTTTGCCTTTTTGCTGGGCCGGGTTGAAAACGCCTGGCAACAGCGCGACATCGTACGGCAAGATTGCCCGCATCCACCCTCGCATTACGTCAACCGCTTCAGCGTCGACAGCGCTGTTTTCGACGTGCGATCGCTGCGTTTGTTGGTGGAGGTGATGGGTGCAGAACGTGTGATGTTGGGTTCAGACTACCCGTTTCCGCTGGGCGAGCCGCAGATTGGCAGCCTGATTGAGGGCGCTGAATTTTTGGCTGCATCTGAGCGGCAGCAGTTGCTGGCGGGCAATGCGGCCGCGTTTTTTGGTTTGACGTCAGCCCGAACTACTCTGGCCGGTTCAACCTAGTTTGCGCGGCCAACGAAGTGGTGCACTGGGCCACAATATTGACCCATGGCAACCGTCACGCAAAATCATCCCCCCCTGGCCGAACGCCTGCGCCCCAAAACCCTGGGCGAGGTGATCGGCCAGCAGCACGTGCTGGGGCCGGGCATGGCGCTGCGGGTGGCGTTTGAATCGGGCCAACCGCACAGTTGTATTTTGTGGGGGCCACCGGGCACGGGCAAAACCACGATAGCGCGGCTCATGGCCGATGCGTTTTCAGCGCAGTTCATATCCATGAGTGCCGTTTTGGGCGGTGTCAAGGATATCCGCGAGGCGGTAGAGCAGGCCCAAGTGTGGCGGGGCCAAGGCCGCCGCACCATTGTGTTTGTGGACGAGGTCCACCGCTTCAACAAAAGCCAGCAGGATGCTTTTTTGCCGCATGTCGAAAGCGGCCTGTTCACCTTTATCGGTGCCACCACTGAAAACCCCTCGTTTGAAGTGAACTCGGCGTTGCTGTCTCGGGCGGCGGTTTATGTGCTGCAAGCCCTCACGGTGGATGACCTCAAGCAAATCGTCGCCAAATCTTTTTCGCTACAGCCATCACCCGCTATTGAAAGCGAAGCAGTTGACCTCTTGGTTGCGTATGCTGATGGAGATGCCCGCCGCCTGTTGAACACATTGGAGACGCTGTACGTGGCCGCGCAACACGAAAGCATTGGCGACATATCGGCAGTCTGGCTCAAAAATGCGCTGGGCGAACGCATGCGGCGTTACGACAAAGGCGGGGACCAGTTTTACGACACGATTTCGGCCTTGCACAAATCGGTACGTGGCTCCGACCCGGATGCTGCCCTGTATTGGCTGGTGCGTATGCTTGATGGTGGTGCCGATCCGCGCTACATGGCACGCCGTCTGGTGCGCATGGCCAGTGAAGACATTGGCCTGGCCGACCCGCGCGCCCTGCGCTTGGCACTTGATGCCGCCGAGGTGTATGAGCGCCTGGGCAGCCCTGAAGGCGAGTTGGCCTTGGCCGAATGTGTCATTTACCTGGCGGTTGCACCCAAATCCAATGCGGTTTACAAAGCGTTTAATGCGGCCAAAGCGCTGGTGAAACAAGACAGCACCCGGCCAGTGCCCATGCACCTGCGCAATGCGCCCACGAAGCTGATGAAAGCGCTCGACCATGGCAAGGGCTACCGTTACGCCCATGATGAGGCAGGCGGTTTTGCCGCGGGGGAAACCTATCTGCCCGATGGCCTGCAAGGAGCCGATTTCTATCAGCCGGTGGAACGCGGGCTGGAAATCCGCATTGCCGAAAAAATGCGGGAGCTGCGCCGGCGCAACCAGGGTGCGGCAGGCCCAGACTGAAGCACAAAAAAACGACTGATTTCACTGGGGATTTCACTCCAAACAGCCCTGTTTTGCATGGCTACAATGCCGCACTTGACCGCCAGACTCCCCAAATAGCGGCATGAAAATCAACGAGGAGAATGCATGGATACCTTGATCCAACAGATCATCAACGGTCTGGTACTGGGCAGCATGTATGCCCTGGTGGCGCTGGGTTACACCATGGTGTACGGCATCATCAACCTGATCAACTTCGCCCACGGTGAAGTGCTGATGGTCGGGGCCCTGACCAGCTGGACCATCATTGGCCTGATGCAAGAAGGCATGCCCGGCACACCGGGCTGGCTGATTTTGCTGTGCGCCATGCTGGTGGCGTGTGTGGTGGCTTCGGTGCTCAATTTTGTGATTGAAAAAGTGGCCTACCGCCCCTTGCGCAACAGCCCCAAACTGGCCCCGCTGATCACCGCCATCGGCATGTCCATCTTGCTGCAAACGCTGGCCATGATCATCTGGAAACCCAATTACAAGCCTTACCCGAACCTGCTGCCAGCTGCGCCGTTCAACATCGGCGGGGCGGTCATTACCACCACCCAAATCCTGATTTTGGCGCTCACGGCGGTGTCTTTGGCCATCTTGATGTGGGTGGTGAACCGCACCCGTTTGGGGCGGGCCATGCGGGCCACCGCTGAAAACCCGCGCGTCGCGGCGCTGATGGGTGTGAAGCCTGATTTTGTGATATCGGCCACCTTTGTGATTGGTGCCTTGCTGGCGGCCATTGCGGGCGTCATGTGGGCCGCCAACTACGGCACGGTGCAACACACCATGGGGTTCCTGCCGGGGCTGAAAGCCTTCACGGCTGCTGTCTTCGGGGGCATTGGCAACCTGGGCGGCGCGGTAGTGGGTGGCATCCTGTTGGGGCTGATCGAATCCATCGGTGCGGGCTACATCGGGGCCCTCACGGGAGGTGTGCTGGGCAGCCATTATTCAGACATTTTTGCGTTCATTGTGCTGATCATCGTGCTCACCCTGCGGCCTTCTGGCTTGTTGGGTGAACGGGTGGCAGACCGGGCCTGAAGGAGCATCACATGACATCCAACATGAACTCCAAAAACCGCCTGATCACCATGCTGATTTGTGCCGCAGGCCTGCTCATTCTGCCGCTCGTCTTGCAGCAGTTTGGCAACGCCTGGGTACGTATTGCCGACATGGCCCTGCTATACGTTCTGTTGGCGCTGGGCCTCAATATTGTGGTGGGCTATGCCGGCCTGCTTGATTTGGGTTATGTGGCGTTTTTTGCCATTGGTGCCTATATGTACGGGTTGTTGGCTTCGCCCCATCTGACCGAAACCTTCCCGCTGTTCGCGGCCTGGTTCCCGAACGGTTTGCATTCACCGCTGTATGTGGTGATCCCGCTGGCGGCGCTGGTTGCGGGTATTTTTGGTGTGCTGCTGGGGGCACCCACGCTGCGTTTGCGGGGCGATTACCTGGCCATCGTCACGCTGGGTTTTGGTGAAATCATCCGCGTGTTTTTAAACAACCTGGATCACCCGGTCAACATTACCAATGGACCCAAGGGCATTAATCAGATCGATTCGATCAGCTTTTTTGGGGTGAGTTTGGGTAAAAAAATCAGCATTGGCTCGTTTGAAATACCCTCGGTATCGCTGTATTACTACTTGTTTTTGGTGCTGGTAGTGGTCAGCGTAGTGGTGTGCCACCGGCTGGAGCTTTCGCGGGTCGGGCGGGCCTGGATGGCGATCCGGGAAGATGAAATCGCCGCCAAGGCCATGGGCATCAACACCCGCAATCTGAAGCTGCTGGCGTTTGGCATGGGGGCCACGTTTGGCGGTGTATCGGGGGCCATGTTTGCATCGTTTCAAGGCTTTATTTCACCCGAATCCTTCAGTTTGATGGAATCGGTGATGATCGTCGCCATGGTCGTGCTTGGCGGTATCGGCCACTTGCCGGGTGTCATTTTGGGTGCGGTGCTGCTGTCGGCACTGCCTGAGGTGTTGCGTTATATCGCCGGGCCTTTGCAATCCATGACAGACGGGCGGCTTGATTCCGCCATCCTGCGCCAATTGCTGATCGCCGTGGCCATGATCGTCATCATGCTGATGCGGCCGCGCGGCCTGTGGCCTTCGCCAGACCATGGCAAGTCTTTGTCGCAAGGCAATACCAAGGAGGCTGCATGAGCACCGCCGATAGCAACCCTAGAGGTAACGATGTCGTACTGGATGTTAAAGGCGTCTCGAAGCGCTTTGGCGGCCTGCAGGCCCTGAGCGATGTCGGCATCCACATCAAACGCGGTCAGGTCTACGGCCTGATTGGCCCCAACGGTGCCGGCAAGACCACCTTCTTCAATGTTCTCACGGGTTTGTATACACCCGACAGTGGCAGTTTTGAATTGGCGGGCAAGCCTTATCAACCCACCGCGGTGCACGAAGTCGCCAAGGCCGGCATTGCCCGCACTTTCCAAAACATCCGCCTGTTTTCGGAAATGACTGCCCTTGAGAACGTGATGGTGGGCCGTCACATCCGTACCGGTTCGGGCTTGTTGGGTGCCATTTTTCGTACCGGCGGTTTCAAGGCTGAAGAATTGGCCATTGCCAAACGCGCCCAGGAATTGCTGGATTACGTGGGCATTGGCAAATTTGCCGACTACAAGGCGCGCACCTTGAGTTATGGTGACCAGCGCCGTCTGGAAATCGCCCGTGCCCTGGCCACCGATCCGCAGCTGATTGCGCTGGATGAACCCGCGGCCGGCATGAACGCCACTGAGAAGGTGATGCTGCGCGAGCTGATCGACCGAATCCGCAAAGACAACCGGACGATTTTGCTGATTGAGCATGACGTGAAGCTGGTGATGGGCCTGTGTGACCGCGTCACCGTGCTCGATTACGGCAAACAAATCGCTGAAGGCACACCCGCTGATGTGCAAAAAAACCAGAAGGTGATCGAAGCCTATCTCGGAACGGGAGGGCACTGACATGAACACACCCAACACAAGCAAACCCATCTTGCTGAAAGTCTCGGGCGTCAAGGTGGCCTACGGTGGTATTCAGGCCGTCAAAGGGGTTGATTTTGAAGTGCGCGAAGGCGAACTGGTGTGCCTCATCGGCTCCAACGGTGCCGGCAAAACCACCACCATGAAAGCCATCACCGGCACCTTGCCGATCAACGCGGGCGACATCGAGTACCTGGGCCACAGCATCAAGGGCAAAGGGGCCTGGGACATGGTGAACCAGGGCCTGGCCATGGTGCCCGAAGGCCGTGGCGTCTTCACCCGGATGACCATCACTGAAAACCTGCAGATGGGGGCTTACATCCGCACTGACAAACCCGGCATTGCCCAGGACATGGAAAAGGTCTTCAACCTGTTCCCGCGCCTGCGCGAGCGCAAAGACCAACTGGCCGGCACCATGTCGGGCGGTGAACAACAAATGCTGGCCATGGGCCGCGCCTTGATGAGCCGACCCAGAGTGTTGCTGCTGGACGAGCCCTCGATGGGGCTGTCGCCCATCATGGTCGACAAGATATTTGAAGTGGTGCGCGACGTGGCGGCGCAGGGTGTCACCATTTTGCTGGTCGAGCAAAACGCCAGCCGGGCGTTGTCGATTGCCGACCGCGGTTACGTGATGGAGTCGGGGCTCATCAGCATGAGTGGCGAGGCCAAGGCCATGTTGTCTGACCCGAAAGTGCGGGCTGCTTATTTGGGCGAATAGCGCAACCCTATACTTCGGGGGAAACACTTTCCAGGGGTTCCCGTGACAATCACTTCCCACGTCGCAGGCAAGGTTCAGGTGGTGGCCGTGAGTGGCCGCGTTGACCATGCCAGCGCCAACCTCCTGGAGGCCGCGCTGGCACCTTTCCTGGCCAACTGCAAGGCCGACGGCCAACCACTGCTGCTGGATTTTTCTCAAGTTGAATACATCAGCAGTGTTGGGTTGCGGGTTCTCATGCTGACGGCGCAACAAGCCAAGGCGCAAAAGGGGCAGGTGGGGGTGGCCGCACTGACCGAGGTCGTGCGGGTGGTGTTTGAAGTCAGCCGCTTCAACATGGTGTTGCGGGTTTTTGCGTCGGTCGAACAAGGCGTGGAGGCGCTGTCATCGTGAGGCTTAAATTCTGGGGCACACGGGGCTCGATTCCCGTGTCGATGACGGCAGAACTGCTGCGCACCAAGCTGCGGAAAATTCTCCAACTCGCCGCTGCGCGACCCGTTCGAACCGATGCTGAAGCAGACGTTTTTCTGGACACGCTTGATTTTGGTTTGGGCGGCACTTTCGGTGGCCATTCCAGTTGTGTGCAAATCATCACCGATCTGCCGGAACATGTGATTCTGGATTTGGGAACCGGAGTGCGCCCATTGGGCCAAACCATGCTGGAGCGTTTTGGGGCTAAGCAGCCGCAGGTTTACCACATCTTCCTTTCGCACCTGCATTGGGACCACATCATGGGGTTCCCGTTTTTTGCGCCGGCATATATCCCTGGCAATCAGATCATCATTCACACCTGCCATGCCAACGCTGAAGATGCCTTACGGCGCCAGCAAGACAGCCCTTCCTTCCCGGTGCTGTTTGACCAACTGGGCGCCGACATCCGTTTTGATGTGTTGGTGCCTGGGCAAGCCTATGACATTGCGGGGCTCACCGTGTCTGCCTTGCTGCAGCATCATGTCGGCGACTCTTATGGCTGGCGGTTTGACCGCGGCGGAAAAAGTGTGGTGTATTCCACTGATTCTGAACACCAGCTCGGTGACGATGTGGCCCGGCAAAAGGTGGTGGCATTCTTCAGGTCTGCCGATGCGGTCATTTTTGATGCCATGTATTCATTGGCCGACGCGATTTCGGTGAAAGCCGACTGGGGTCACTCCAGCAATATTGTGGGGGTGGAACTGTGCCAGGAAGCCCGGGCCCAACGGCTTGTGCTGTTTCACCACGAGCCGGCCTCCGACGACAGCCAGCTTCAATCGGTGCTCAACGACACGCAGCGGCTGGAGGCCGCCACCCGTGACGGCCACGCGGTGCAGGTCCTGGCCGCCTGGGATGGTCTAGAGCTGGTGCTTTGAACCACCTGTTCGCCTTGCTGCAAAGGGCTTTTTTGGCCTGGCGCGGCCGGGTCATGGCGATGGCGTTGCTGTCGCTGGTGATGCTGGGCAGTTGGTGCAGTGAAGTTCCGCTTGCCTCGGGCCCTGGCCAGCCTGCCGCCACGCACTGGCAAAACGTGCTCGTCGCGCCCTTTGGCGCAGCCCGCCAACTGCTGTTTGACAGTTATCAGCGCCTGATTCCCCGGCAACGCCAGGCCCAGCCGGTCACGATTGTTGAAATTGACGAGCGCAGCCTGAAAGCGTTTGGACAGTGGCCCTGGCCCCGAAACCGTCTGGCCGACCTGATTGACGCTATCCAGGTGCATCAGCCCCTGGCGATCGGGCTGGACCTGTTCATGCCCGAAGTCGATCAAACCTCGCCCGTACGGGTGGCTGCGAATTTGCCAGCAGGGCAAGAGGCGCTGGCCCAGGCGCTGGCCCAATTGCCATCGCATGAGGATCGGCTGGCCCAGGCGCTTCGGGCAGCACCCACCGTGCTGGGTGCTGCCGGGTTTGAAGACCAAACCGTGACCAGCAGCACGTCATTGCGCACCGCGCCCATCTTGGCAACCGGTGATGCAGTGCGCCACTTGCAGCAATTCGCAGGTGTGTTGGCCAGCTTGCCACAACTACAGGCCGCCGCGCACGGGCAAGCACTGGTGTCGGTTGACACTGGCCAAACCGTGGTGCGCCGGATTCCGCTGGTGATGGCAGTCAATAACCAGGCCGTGCCCTCATTGGCGATGGAAATGTTGCGCGTTGCCACCGCAGAACCAGCCCTGCGTTTGATGGCTGACGCCCACGGCATTGTCAGTGTCGAAGTTGCCGATCTCAGTGTGCCCACCCAGGGTGGTGGTGATGTCTGGCTGCACTTTGCGCATCGGGAAGACAAACAATTGGCGCGCCAGGTGTCGGCCGCAGCCGTATTGCAAGGGCAAGTGGCACCAGATGCACTGGCCAGCAAGCTGGTGCTGATCGGGCTCACCGGATCGGGTTTGTATGACCGGCGCACCACGCCTTTGCGGGAGCTGGTACCAGGCGTCGAAATCCAGGCGCAGTTGCTGGAGAGTTTTCTGGAGCGTCGGTTTTTGTTGCGACCGTGGTGGATGAAACGCGCCGAGCTCGGCCTGATGGGTGTGGTCGGGTTCTTGATGATTTGGTTGATCCCGCAAATGCGCCGACCCACCACCACACTGGCCTCGAAACTGCCCAACTCTGCCGCCTGGACCCTGATGGTGGGTTGCGCCGCGCTGCTGTTTGCCGGTTTCCTCAGTTTTGCCGTGCGCGGCTGGCTGTTTGACGCCACCGCTTTGTTGGCGGCCTATGCCGTGGTGTTGTCGAGTCTGGTCTCCAGCTCGATGCTGGAAACCCAG
>JANOWY010000069.1:0-16735 GCA_031418135.1 Rhodoferax sp.
TGGCCCGGCTGCAACTGCCCGCCCCGGCCTTGTATGTGCACCTGCGCACCGTACACACCGAAGCCCTGGCCACCCACAACGCCCCGCTGCTGCTGGAAGACGTGCAAAAAGGCGACAACCTGCACCAAATGCTGGAACGCCTGAGCGCCCGCTTGGGCCCACAAGCCGTGCAAGGCCTGCAAACCCATGCCGATCACCGGCCTGAATACTCTCAAAATTACGATTTAAATACAAAAAACATATTAATATATAACAAATTAATTATAAATAATATAGCATATTATTCAATAAATATTAGAACAAAATCTAAAAAAAATAAAATTAATAATTTAAAAATACAAAAATTATTTCATTTACACCCCGATGCGCTCCACCCCACCTGGCTGCTGCACCCGCCGCTGGCGCTGGCGGTGCTACACCATAGGCCGCATTACCAAGGCCCGCTAACCCTGCTGGCCGGGCCGCAGCGGCTGGAGGCGGGCTGGTGGGGCACCCCAAGCCAACGTGCAAACGCGGGTGAAGACGCGGGTACGGGCCATGGTGCAGCCCGCCCACCTGCAACAGCGGGCCGCACACCCGCGCCGGGGGCGTCGGCGAGTGGCCAGCTCTCGCCTCTGGCTCTGCGCGATTACTTCATCGCCCAGAGTGAACAAGCCGGGCTGTTATGGGTGTTTACTGAGCGGCTGGGGGCGCGGTCGAGCCCCAATCGGGGGCCAGCGCGGTGGTTTTTGCAGGGCTTGTTTGATTGACACGGCCAGCCAAGATTAGCCCCCACTGTGCGCCAACGACTGGCCCCGTTCACCAAACCATCTACGGATACCCAAAAGCACCCGGGCCCCGATTCCATCTACCGTTAAAACGCGTAAAAAGGGCCGGCACCCAACGGGCTGCTCATGCCTTCAATGCCGAAAAAGACACGCCGCCCGTAGAAGAAGGGCAAGCCCAAATCAAAGGTACGGGCGCTGCCGAAATCACCCACCAAATAGGGCAATACGGGGTTGCCACCCACAAACGAAGCCGTTGCGTTTTCAACCAGAAAATCAATCTGAACCGCGCCACCACTTGAACCTGTCAACGTGAGCGTTTGGGTAGTAAGCGTCGCCGGGCAATAAAACGAAACCCCACCCAGACACGGCGGCAAGGTAGACGAATCAACAAACAGCCCGTTGGAACCGGAATCAATGAAGCTGACAGGCAGCGAGCGCCCTTCGTAGGTGGCCGTGATGTAACCCAAAGCGTCAGTCGGCAACACTTTGCTGCCGCCAAACTGGTTGTTGGCCTGGGTGCCAATGCCAAATAAAAGCCAACCATCCAGCCGCGCTCGGCTGGTGCCTACAGCCGGCAAATCAATCAGCACTCCATTGTTGTCACTGTCGAACAAGGGGACCGGGTTCTTCACCTGGTTGGAGAGTGCTGCCACAGAGCCCACCACCGCACTGCAAAACGTGTTGCTGCAGCGAAAATAATGGCCCGGCGCTGCGCTGGCGACACAGGCGGAGCCACAGTCTTCCTTGAACAGGCCAACGCCCAAAATGCCATTGGCACCCAAAGCCGAAACCGAGGTGATTGGGGTTGTACCACCGGAACTGCACCGAGAGGCAGACCCGGTGAAGGCCGGGTCTGCAATCACCTGAATCGGCACGCTGTTGGCCTGTTTGCCACCCAACCGGATATGCGCCGCAACCACCGGCCCCCAGCCAAAACTGCCATCGACAAACCGCACGCAATTGACCAGCGGTTGCCCGCCTGCGCTCGTCACTGAGGCCAACTTCATGCCCGGGTCTATCGCCGAAGACAACAACCGCAAGCCGGTGGAGCCGGTGTCCACCAAAATATGCGGAATC
This sequence comes from Rhodoferax sp., assembly GCA_031418135.1. Taxonomy (GTDB): domain Bacteria; phylum Pseudomonadota; class Gammaproteobacteria; order Burkholderiales; family Burkholderiaceae_C; genus JANYCG01. The sequence goes on from JANOWY010000069.1 coordinate 1,845, forward strand.
GTTTGGCAGGGTGAGCTGCCGCTGGGCGGGCACACCGTTACATCGGTGTAAAGCCGGTTGGCGTTGTAGCCCGAGCCCGCCGGACCTGCGTCGACATAAACAGCCTGGGCATTGGCAGAAGCCGGGTTTGTCGGGGTTGTGGCTGTAATCGCCGAACCCGAGCCCGATGCCGCGCTGGAACCACCTGAGCCACCGCCACAACTGGTCAGCAGCGCAAACACCGCCACGCAAAGCGCCGCTCCAAAGGCGCGTCCACGGAACCCGACAGCCCTGCGCACATCTGCCAGTGGCTGAGCCGCCAGGTGCGTCAGCGGCTCAACCGGCAGGTTAACCTGCTGGTAATTAGGCCGCACAGCAGGCCTCGATCACCCCGGCCACAACATCATCCGCCACGGCCCGGACGACCGCCTTGCCTGGCCCGTCAATCAGCACAAACTTGATCTCGCCGCCTTCGGCCTTTTTGTCGTGGCGCATCAGCGCAAGGTAGCGCTGCGCGTTCGTCAATGGATTTGCGCCCTCGTGGCCCCCATCGCCGGGCAATTGCGGGCCACGAATGGGCAAACCGGCACGTTGCAGCAAGGTGGTCAGCCGCTCTACCAAAGCTTGATCAACCATACCCAGCCGATGTGACAAGTTGGCCGCCATCACCATGCCGCAACCCACCGCCTCGCCGTGCAGCCACTGCCCGTAACCCAGACCGGTTTCAATCGCATGGCCAAAGGTGTGGCCAAAATTCAGGATGGCGCGCAAGCCAAAATCGCGTTCGTCCTGAGCCACGACCCACGCCTTGATCTCACAACTGCGCCGCACGGCGTGCGCCAGCGCCGATGGCTCACGCGCCAACAGCGCCTCCAGATTGCCCTCAAGCCACTCGAAAAACGCCATGTCGGCAATCGGGCCGTACTTGATGACTTCGGCCAAACCAGCACTCAACTCGCGCGGCGGAAGGGTTTGCAGGGTTCCCAGATCACACACCACCTGTAGCGGCTGGTAAAACGCGCCAATCATGTTTTTGCCGATCGGGTGGTTGATCGCTGTTTTGCCCCCCACCGATGAATCGACCTGCGCCAACAAAGTTGTCGGAATCTGCACAAACGGCACACCCCGCATGTAACAAGCAGCGGCAAAACCGGTCATGTCGCCCATTACACCGCCGCCCAGGGCAAAAAGAACGGTTTTGCGGTCACAGGCCTGGGCCAGCAAGGCATCAAAGATGAGGTTCAACGTCTGCCAGGTTTTGTGGTCTTCGCCATCGGGCAAAACGATCTGCAGCACACTGGCAAAACGCGGTGCCAATGCTTTCGTCACCCGTTGCGCGAAAAGCGGTGCCACCGTGGTGTTGGTTATCACCATGGCGGCGCTGGCTTTGGGCAGGGTGGCCCAGGTGGCTGGATCGTCCAGCAAACCGGGGCCGATCAGGATCGGATAACTACGGTCGCCCAATTCAATGTGAACCTGATGGACCGGGCCCGATAGAACAATGGGCCCTGCGGCGTAGACCGCCTGCCGAGCCAGGGGCTGCGAAGCGAGTTCTGAAGGGTTTGCAGAAACAGGAGTAGACATAAGCCCCAAGTTTAGAGGAGCCCCGAACCCAGCGTGAAAATCATTCGCCCACCCGTCGCACTGGCGCGCGTTTAAGGATTGGCAACTACCCCTGCCAATTCGAGCTGCATCACAATCATGTTCACCAGGGTGGCAACCGAAGGACGCCCGGTTTCGAGCAAAAAATGAGCCGTTTCGCGGTACAAGGGATCGCGCGCAACAAACAAGTCACGCAGGCGCCCGAGTGGATCAGACACCTGCAGCAGCGGCCGGTTCATGTCATGTCGCAACCGGCGAAACAACTCATCCGGGGTCGATTTGAGATAAACCACCTTCCCGCGGGAATGCAGGTGCTCACGGTTTAGTGACCGCAAAACGGAGCCACCCCCAGTCGACAAAACACCTTGATGCTTAAGCGTCAAGTCGTCAATAACCTCTTGCTCAACATCTCGAAAGCGATCTTCCCCTTCGCGTTCAAAATATTCACGGATCGAGCAGCCCAAACGCTCCTCAATCGCGTGGTCAGAATCAACAAACGGAAGCTGCAACCGCCGCGCCAATTGCCGCCCCACGGTGGATTTGCCTGAACCGGGCAGGCCGACTAACGAAATCAAAATTTCCTTGAATACCGCTTAAGGAATCGGGTAATTAACGGGCAGAACTATAGTTTTCACAATGGTTCCGGCTGTGAAGGTAACTTCAACAAAGGCAGATGCCCTGCTAAGGCCTGTACGATCACATTTAGGCACCAAAGCTGTGCTCGAAGCGTCGAATTCAAATGTGGTTGAGGTTCTCTGTCTGGCCTGATCAAGGATCGTGCCTCCAGACTTAATGATTGCGGTGAAATCAGAAGTTAGACTGTTAACACCAACGGTGGTATTTGCTGGCGCTCCAAAGCCTGCCGGAGTACCGACAAAGGCCGATAGAGTAAATTTACAACTACCTGCCGCCCAGTCCAAAGAAGCCAGCGCAGCGCCGCCCGCTTGGGTGCTGAACAAATTGAGAAGTCCAGGTTGAGAGAAAACGAAGTCCAGCCCATTGCTGATCACGGTGCCGCTTCCAATTTGTGTGGAAGCAGTAACCCGTGCTAAAACGCCATCGGCTGGACGTGGCTCCTGCACCAGGTAGTTCACCGTACAAGATCCACCGACGGTGGTGCAACCCCCACGTGCTGAACTGCCCACCGCACCATGAGTCGAAGTAAATACGACAGGCACACCATCTGCCACCGGGTTGCCGTTTGAATCCACGACACGCACAGTGATCGTTGAAGAATCACCAGAAATACTGGAATTCAAATTGTATTTGCTGGCAGAAAGATCAAAACCAGCAGCGGTTGCAACACCAGTGGTTACCAAAAGGGTGTCAGACTGTGTCGTGATGGCTTTTGTATCGACCGTAGCCTTCACGACCAGTGCGGTAGCTACCGCTTTCGAAGAAACTGTGGTTGTTACGACTCCATCGGAATCGCTCGAAGCATTCGGAATATTCAAGGTAACTGCGGTCGAGGGAATGGCGGCAAACGTCACAGACACGCCTTTTACAGGCGTGTTGTTTTTATCGACAACCCTGAACCTCATCGTTGCCGACTCGGACCTGCCGCTGCCGCCCGAACCCGCCAGCACGATCGATTGGTCAGCTGGCACCACACTCAAAAAATTGATTGCATTGGCAAGGTCCTGCGGTGATACCACTGGGCCTGATGATGGTGCGCTGGACAGGGTAATCGCTTTTTGCGCAGTTACGGCAGCGCCAGAGATGGTGGCAGACGCCACGATCTGGGTTGCACCCGTCGAGCTGCTCGAAACCCCTTTGATTTCAACTGATGCCTGTCCCAACAAATCTGTCAGCGCAGTTTTTGAGGACGGCGAAATGGCCACCAGCCCCGGTCCGCTTTCAGAGTAGGTGACGATGACGCCGCTGGCAGGCGCACCTTTGGCATCCGTGATGGTGACCTTGGCCTGCGCGATTTCAAGCGTCGATATAGACGTGGTGTCTGCACCACTGCCACCCAGAACCTGCAACACAATTGCCCCGGCCGCTGTAGTCTGCGTGTCTCCAGTTACGCTGGAAGTAGTGGAAGTTGCAGTTGTCGCAGTTGTGGTGGCAGTTGACGCCGTCGTCGTACTCGCAACGGTGCCCGGAGCCCCTCCGCCTCCGCCACAAGCGGCCAGAAGAGCCGTTAACACCAATGCGCCAATATTATTCATGAACTTCATATGTTGCCCCTTACGCTCGGCCGTCAGAGACGACCTTCACCGCAATGCCCGATCAGTCACCACTTTGGGAGTGATGAACACCAGCATTTCCTGCTTGTTGGCAATTTTTGATTTCGATTTGAACAAGTTACCTATACCCGGCAAATCGCCGAGGAATGGGACTTTGGTTTCGTTCTCCGATTCATTCAGTTCAAAAATGCCGCCAATCACAACCGTGCCGCCGTTATCCACCAATACTTGGGTTTTGACCCGCTTGGTGTTGATGGCCAAGCCAGCCGAAGTGGCCTGCCCAACTGAATTCTTGTTGACCTCCACGTCCATGATGATGCTGCCTTCTGGCGTAATCTGCGGGGTCACTTTCAGCGACAGATTGGCCTTGATGAAGGTAACCGCCGTGGCACCCGAAGTTGTCGCCGCCTGATACGGAATTTCAACACCCTGTTCAATCGAGGCTTCTTTTTGGTCGGCAGTCACCACGCGGGGGCTGGAAACGATCTTGCCCTTGCCATCTGCCTCCAAAGCCGACAACTCAAGATTCAAAAAGCGATTGGCTGCAGAACTGAACAACGACAGCGCAAAGGTCGCAGCTGCAGCGCCACCTTGGCCGACGGCTGGCAAGTTGACAAAATTGCTGGTCAAATTGGAGGTGCCGCCTGCACCGCTACTGGCAACGGCGTTACCGTAATTGGTGCCAAATGCTACCCGGTTGTCTGAAACGACCTGGTAACCACCATCGCCGCCACGCTCGGCCCTAAGGTCGTTGCCACCCAGCCGTACGCCAAGTGATTTGCCAAACGTATCCGAGGCCTCCACAATTCTGGCTTCGATCAGAACTTGGCGCACCGCCACATCAAGCTTGGCTATCAACTGCTGAATAGCTTCCAGTTTGGCACCCACGTCGGTCACAAACAACTGGTTGGTTCGGGTCTCGGCAATCACACTTCCACGCGCACTCAGGATTCGCGCAGCAGTCGGGCCGCCGCCACCCACCAAGTTGGCAGCCACTTCCGCCGCCTTGGCGTAATTCAGCTGGAAGGATTGCGTTCTCAAACTTTCCAGGCTTTCCAATGCCACGGTGGATTCACGTTCAAGCTTTTCTTTGGCGGCGATTTCGTCACGCGGCGCAATCCACAACACATTGCCGGTCTTCTTGACCCCCAAACCTTTGGCCTGAAGGATGATTTCCAGGGCCTGATCCCAGGGCACGTCTTGCAACCGCAAGGTGACAGAGCCAGCGACCGAATCGGAGGTGACTACGTTGAAATTGGTGAAATCTGCAATCACTTGCAATAACGAGCGCACTTCGATGTTCTGGAAATTCAGGGACAGTTTTTGCCCTGTAAAGCCAACCCCTTGCGTGAGTTTTCCAGGGTCAACCTTTTGCGTTTTGACCTCCACAACAAATTGTTCGTCACTTTGGTAAGCACTGTGTTCCCAAGCCCCTTTGGGCTCAATCACCATCCGAACCCGGTCGCCCGCCTGAAAGGTTGTGACGGACTGGATAGGCGTGCCGAAATCACTCACGTCCAGCCGGCGCCGAAGGCCCTCGGGAAGGCTTGATTTCATAAACTCCACCACAAGGGTTTGACCTTGCTGGCGAATGTCTACACCAACCTGATTGCTCGGTAGTGCCACGATCACCCGCCCGGCACCGTCTGCCCCGCGCCGAAAATCCAGATCCTTGATGGGCAGCGTGTCGCGATTTTGTGGCACAGAAAAGGCCTGTGGCGCAGCCGCAGCTACGGGCTGGGCAGCACCCACGACACCATCCAGTACCACTACAACTGTTTTGCCTTGAAGCTGGGCTTTGTAGGTGGCGGCCTGTTTCAAATTGAGCACAACACGGGTGCGATCACCGGCTTGAACCACACTGACAGACCGCAGGTTCCCTTGATTGACATCAACAGCCGAACGCCCCATTCCGTTCGTGACACCCGGAAAATCCAGGGCAATTCGGGCAGGTGACTGAATGGTGAAACCCGTCGGCAGCGCTGTAATGGCCTGGGTAAGCTCGATCCGGATCACTTCGATGCCGCTTTGAACAGACCCCGTCACAGACTCAATGGCGGTTTGGGCAAAGACCCCGGCAGAGCTGACCAAAACAGCAAAAAATAAACCTGATTTTCGGAGCATACGCATTGCAAAGTACCAACATTGATTGTTCATTTTGACCTCTCTTGCAATTGCAATTTTGCGGGGCGTTCAATCCACTCGCCAACTGCGTCTTGCACAATTTCTCGCAGTGTGATCTCGGTTTCGGCAATTTTGCCGACGCGGCCATAGTTTTGGCCCAGGTAAGCGCCTGGGCGAACCTGGTACAGCAAATTGTCGACCCGAACAATGGCAACTGACTGCCCGGCCTGGACAAAACTACCCACCATGGCCATGGCATCCAGCGGAAATGCTTCGAGCGCTTCCTTGCGGCGAATGAGTTCTGGCGCTACCAATGCAGCATTTGAAGTGGCTTGGGTTGATTCGCCTTTAAGGGCTTGCGTGAGCTTATCCTTGCTGAACGGTTCCGTGGAACTGACTTGGGTGTAGCTCTCGGGTTTGAACTGTTTGGGCTCGGAAATGGCCGCAATCTTGGGGCGGGTTTGCGCCTTTTGGGCGCTCATCCATTGCCGCAACTCATCTTCGCTGGATGAACTGCATCCCACCAGTGCAAACGCCATCAGCATCAGGCTCAGATATCGGGTGAAGTTCATTTTTTGGCACCTGCTTTGGGTGCAACGGCCTTGCGCTGGGCAGACACTTCATCCGCATCAAGGTACCTGAAGGTTTTGGCGGTGGCAGACATGGACAAACTCCCCTCGCGTCCCGCAACCGGCGTCACCGACAGATTGTTAAGGGTCACAATCCGCGATAGGTTGGCAATGTCTGACGCAAAAGAACCCATGTCGTGGTACCGACCCGTTACCCGAATGTCAATGGGTAATTCGGCGTAATACTCTTTCACGGCGACGCCTCCTGGCCTGAACAGTTCAAACTGCAAACTGCGCCCCAGACCTGCCTGGTTGATGTCAGACAACAAAGCGTCCATCTCGGCCTTGCTTGGCAATTGTTTTTCGAGCTGCGTGACGTATTGCTGCACTTGTTCACGCTGCTTCTTCAATGCATCCAGGTTGACGGCCTTACCCAGTTTCACTTTGTAGTCTTCCCTGAGCTTGATCTCTTCAGCCTGCTCTTTTTCAAGTTCGGCCTCGGAGTTCGTCAACCACAGAAACCAAAGGGCAACCACAACGACCACACAGGTTCCCAACAGAAGGGCAAGTCTGGGAACAGCCGGCCAAATGGATGGGTCTTTGGGGTCGAGGTTACGGAACTGACTGGCGATTTTTTCCTGCAGAGCCGGAAAATCGATTTTGGGGAGTGCTTTTGTAGCCATGGCGCCGGTCCTATTTCTTCACTGGGGCCGATGCGGGTTTGAGAGGAGCCGCTGCGGCACCGCCGGGCAGTGTCGCGCCCGGCAAAGCCGGTATCGCTGCGGGCGCAGCTGCTTTGGCTGCCTCGCTTGCTCGCATCAACCGCACACGAATGGTGAAGTTTGAAACCCGCTTCTGGTCACGCGCCGTAAGCGCGACGTTGGCCGCCACAATTTCAACCAGTTCCGGTTTGGCGAACCAAGGCGTGTTGTTGGCCAGATTTCTAAGCAATTCAGATACGCGCTCGTTGGATTGCGCCACACCCTGCAAAGTCACGGCCTGATTTTCTTGCCGCATTGAGGCGACGTAGACACCATCTGGCAACTGCTTGGACAGTTCGGTCATCAAATGGACAGGTTGATTGCGGTCTGCTTGCAAATCCTCCACCGCCTGTTGGCGCGCGCGCAGGGCGGCAATTTCAGTTTCCAGCCCGGCAATATCTTTAATTTGCTTTTCGAGTATTTTGATTTCACCCGAGAGCAACTGATTTTTACCCTGCTGGTTGGCAATGTGTGTCTGAAACCACAGAAAAATAGCACCCGCAATCAGGCCACCCACCAACGCGGCCAAGCCAAGGGACACGTTGAATGCATCTCGCCTGCGCTTGCGCGCCGCTTCACGGTGCGGCAGCAGATTGATGAGAATCATTGCGAAAACCTCCGCAGGGCCAGGCCACAAGAGGTCAGATAGGACGGCGCTTCACGGGTCATTTTTTTCAGCCGCACGCCGCTGCCCATTTCCATGCCTTCAAACGGATTGACCAAATTGCAGGGAAACGATGAATGCTGGGTTACCGCTACCGTCAGACCTGGCAGGGCAGAGGAGCCCCCCGCCAACAAGATGAAATCCACTTTGTTGTACGGCGTACTGGTGAAGAAAAACTGCAACGCGCGGCCAATTTCCTGCACCATACTCTCGACGAAAGGCTTCAATACACTGCTTTCATAATCGTCGGGCAACTCGCCACTGCGTTTTTTGGTTTCGGCTTCTTCCATGGAGAAGCCGTACTGGCGCACTATCAATTGGGTCAACTGGGCACCGCCAAATGCCTGGTCGCGGTCGTACAACACCTCGTTGTCGCGCAGCACCTGCATACTGGTGGTCATGGCACCCACTTCGAACAAGGCAACGACCGTGCCTACGCCCTGATTGGGAAGGCTTTCTATCAAACGAGCCGTGGCCAGGCGGGATGCATAGGACTCCACATCAATGATGACGGGTTTGAGGCCAGCCGCTTCAGCCAAGCCTTGGATGTCTTGCACTTTTTCCCGCCGCGATGCCGCTATCAGCACGTCTATGTCACCCACCGATGCGACGCTGGGCCCAATCACGCAAAAATCGAGGCTCACCTCCTCCAAGGGAAAGGGGATGTACTGGTTGGCCTCGGTTTGCACCTGTAGCTCCAGCTCCAAATCCGACAAACCGCCAGGCAGAACAATTTTTTTGGTAATCACTGCAGACGGCGGCAACGCCATCGCCACATTTTTGGTTTTGGCACCGCTTTTTTTGACCAGCCGACGAACCGCCTCGGCGACTTCATCAAATTTTTCGATATTTCCGTCATTGATCCAGCCACGCTCCAGCGGCTCAATGGCGCAACGCTCCAACACGAGATTGCCCGATTTGTCTTTGCCCAGCTCAACCAGTTTGACACTGGACGAGCTGATATCCAGACCCAACATGGCGGCGGGCTGACGACTGAACAAAGACCCCAAAGCAATCAAGAGCATCCCCTGCAAGAAGCCGATTTTGAACCGGCGAAACTTAAGACTTCACTTCAATGCTATCAGTAAGCTCGTTGTCCCGCAAAGGTTTTTTCCGTTTTAGGGCTGCTTGAGCGTTGTCAAAAGCAGACGCTTTTCACAACTTCAAACCCCCCTGCGTGAACGGTGGAGACATATTTCCGTCGTTCTGTTCAGAATTGTCGGGCGTAAACGAACACTTCTGTAAAACCAGTTTTTATAATGCAGACGCGACCTTACAAGGAATTCATGGCGTCTCCTGACCCCCACTCAACCCCGAATACCCTACCACCCAAACCAGGTTTGAAACTGGGTGCCATAGCCCTGAAAGGCGCGTTGTGGGTGGGCGGCTTGGCCCTGGCAGGAATTGTGTCAGTCCTGGTTGCCTTGGGCATTGCACTAGCGGTGGCTTACCCCAATTTGCCCGACATCTCCGAACTATCCAATTACCGCCCGATTTTGCCCTTGCGGGTTTTTACGTCAGATGGCGTAATTTTGGGCGAGTTTGGCGAAGAGCGGCGCAATCTGACGCCCATCAAGGAGATCCCTAAAGTCATGATCGACGCGGTGTTGGCCATTGAAGACACTGCTTTTTATGAGCATGGCGGTGTTTCGTACAAGGGTTTTTTGCGGGCTGCCTTGGCCAATTTGCGCAAATCCAAAAGCCAGGGTGCCTCCACCATCACCATGCAGGTGGCACGAAACGTCTACCTGTCCAATGAAAAAAACTACATCCGCAAGATTTATGAGGTGCTGCTGACATTCAAACTGGAACATCTGCTCAGCAAAGATCAGATCCTTGAGATTTACATGAACCAGATCTTTCTGGGCAACCGTGCCTACGGCTTTGCTGCCGCATCCGAAGCCTATTTTGACAAACCCCTGAAAAACATCAGCATCGCTGAAGCGGCCATGTTGGCCGGCTTGCCGCAGGCACCTTCTGCTTACAACCCCATAACCAACCCCAAAAGGGCACGGGCGCGGCAACTGCACATTTTGGACCGGATGCAGGAAAACGGGTTTATCACGGCCGCGCAATCCGCCCAGGCAGCCCAACAGGTTTTGCAGATCAAATCGGGTGCCGATGCCAAACGTGTGCACGGTGAATACGTGGCAGAAACCGTTCGCCAGTTGATTTACGCGCAGTACGGGGCCGAAACCTACACCCGGGGCCTCAATGTCTTCACCACACTGAAAGCATCTGACCAGGATGTAGCCTACCGTGCCCTGCGCAAGGGCATCATGGACTTTGAACGTCGGCAGGTTTACCGGGGCCCTGAAACCTTTGTCGATCTGCCCGCTAGTGGCAAGGATCTGGACGACGCCATTGATGAAGCGCTCGATGACCACCCTGACAATGGCGACGTTTTTTCGGCAGTTGTGCTGGAAGCCAATGCCAAAAAAATCGTGGCCATGCGGCCCAACAGTGAAAGCATCGAAATTACCGGCGACGGATTGAATCCCGCGCGTTCCGGCTTGGCGGACAAAGCGGCCCCAACCATCAAAATTCGGCGTGGCGCAGTGATACGTGTGTCTAAAACCGTCAAAGGCCCGTGGGAGATCACCCAATTGCCGGAAGTTGAAGGCGCTTTTGTAGCACTTGAACCACGCACCGGCGCCATTCGCGCCATGGTGGGCGGTTTTGATTTTGAAAAAAACAAATTCAACCACGTCACCCAGGCCTGGCGACAACCCGGCTCGAGTTTTAAACCCTTTGTGTATTCCGCAGCGTTGGAAAAAGGCTTCACGGGGGCGACCATCATCAATGATGCGCCGCTGTTTTTCAGTGCCGGTGTCACCGGAGGTCAGGCTTGGGAGCCCAAAAACTACGACGGCAAGTTTGAAGGCCCGATGTCCATGCGCAGGGGTTTGGCCAGTTCCAAAAATATGATTTCGATCCGCATCCTCAATTCAATTGGACCCCAATTTGCCCAAGACTGGATCGCCAATTTCGGATTCGAGGCAGACAAACACCCACCTTACCTGACCATGGCCCTGGGGGCCGGTTCCGTCACGCCGATGCAAATGGCAACCGCCTACTCCGTGTTTGCCAATGGCGGTTACCGCATCAATCCCTGGGTGATTGCCAAGGTCACCGAGCAAAAGGGCCGGGTGCTGTTCGAAGCCAAGCCGCCGGTGCTGGATGAGTCGATGCGCGGCATTGACGCACGCAACGCCTTTGTGATGGACACCCTGTTGCAGGAGATAACCCGTTCCGGAACGGCAGCCAAAGCCAAAGTGGCATTAAAACGCGGTGACATTTATGGCAAGACCGGCACCACCAACGACTCCATGGATGCCTGGTTTGCCGGTTTCCATCCGACCCTGACGGCCGTCACCTGGATTGGTTATGACACGCCGCGCAAAATGGGCAGCAATGAAACGGGTGGTGGCCTGAGCCTGCCGGTGTGGATTACCTTTATGGAGCATGCTCTCAAAGGTGTACCTGAGAAAGACATTGAACCGCCGGAAGGCGTGGTCAACTCGGGCGGTGAATGGTATTTTGAAGAATTCAAAGGCCGTGGTGTGCAAAGCCTGGGTCTGGAAGACCCATTGGCACCTAATGAAACGGTGCCCGTCAAAACGCTGCCAGCGGCGGACGAAAAGAAAAAGATTCTGGACCTGTTTAAAAACTGAACGTCAAGGCCTGACCTGATTGCTCGCGGGCGCAGCGCGTCAGGTTTTCAAAAAACTCGCCGGAACCTTTGGTGTCCAGCCACTGTTCGCTATTGTATTTATAGTGATAACCCCCGGATTTCGCCGCCAGCCACACCTCATGCAGCGGTTTTTGCAGGTTGATGACGATCTGGCTTCGGTTGGCAAAAACCAGGGTAATCATGCCACCCGTGCGTTGGTTGTCGATGTCTGCGTCGGTTTCATCGTTGATGCGGTCACAACAGGCCTCAACTGCTCCCAATAGGGTCTCAGACAAATTCATGAATTCAGGGTCAGTCATTACAATTTCAGGATGTGGCCAAAACACCTGATTTTCCTCTTGTTTGCCTTGCCCCTGCGCGGGCCAAGGTGGTGGTCATCCCACACCGCCCTGTTCACTGCTGCTGCCCTCTGCGGGTTGGCCGGGTGCGGCCAGCAAGGTGGCCTGTATTTGCCCACTGAACCCGCCGCCGCCCAACGTGCCACGTTGCCCGAAACCTTGATGCCTGGCAAACGCCCGGCACCAGCCAGTGCCGCCCAATCTGCCAACCCTGCTGACACTGCCAAACCCGTTCTTCCATGACTTCTGCAAGCTCCCCTGCCGTGCTGCCTGGTGCACCTTTTTTCAGCCATCAAAACGGCCAATTGTGTGTGGAAGGTGCGCCACTGAGCCATCTTGCGCAAACACACGGAACACCTCTGTTTGTCTATTCCAGTGCCGCGATGCGGGCGGCGCTGGCGGCTTACCAGCGCGGCTTTGCCGGGCGCAACGTGCAGATTTGTTACGCCATGAAGGCCAACCCGGCCTTGGGCGTGTTAACGCTGTTCGCCGACGCCGGCTGCGGCTTTGACATCGTTTCGGGTGGTGAGCTGGAACGGGTGCTGCTAGCCGGCGTGGCGGCTGACAAAGTGATCTTTTCCGGTGTGGGAAAAACCCGTGCCGAGATGCGCCGCGCGCTGGACGTGGGCATTGGCTGCTTCAATGTGGAGAGCGAGGCCGAACTGGAGGTGCTCAACAGCGTGGCCCTGGCCTGCGGCAAAAAAGCACCGGTGAGCATCCGCGTGAACCCCAACGTTGATCCGCAAACCCACCCCTACATTTCCACCGGCCTCAAGGGCAACAAATTCGGCATCGCCCATGAGCGGGTGTTGCAAACCTACCAGCGCGCCGCTGCGCTACCTGGGCTGAAAGTGGTTGGCATTGATTGCCATATTGGCTCGCAAATCACGATGGAGAGCCCCTACCTGGACGCGGTTGACCGGATGCTGGATCTGGTCGAAGCCATTGAAGCGGCGGGCATCGCCATCCACCACATTGATTTTGGCGGTGGCCTGGGCATCAACTACCACGGCGACACCCCCCCCGCCGCGGACGAACTATGGCGCAAGTTGCTGGCCAAACTCGATGCGCGCGGCTTTGGTGACCGCCTGCTGATGATCGAGCCGGGCCGCTCGCTGGTGGGTAATGCTGGTGTGTGTGTGACCGAGGTGCTGTACTTGAAGCCCGGCGAGCAAAAAAACTTCTGTATCGTCGATGCTGCCATGAACGACCTGCCGCGGCCTTCCCTGTACCAAACCTACCAGGAAATCGTGCCGCTGGCACCCCGCGCGGACGAAGCGGCGGATCTGTGGGAAGTCGTCGGGCCGGTATGTGAAAGTGGCGACTGGATCGGCCATGACCGCACGTTGGCGCTGCAGCAGGGCGACCTGCTGGCGGTGATGTCGGCAGGCGCGTATTGCATGTCGATGGCCAGCAATTACAACTCACGCGATCGGGCTGCTGAGGTTTTGGTGGATGGCACCCAGGCCCGGGTGATACGCCGGCGCGAGACGATAGCGGATCAGTTGCGGATGGAACAACCGGAATAAGGGGCTTGGAATCGCTGCAAGCGTGGGCCAAGCCCAGCCGAACCATGGGTTACCCGATTGCCATTAATTCGCTTAAAATAAAATCAAAGATGCTATTTATTTATACTAAATTATGTATTTATTTAGTGCAAAAAATGTATTATTAATATAGCTAATTATGCATGTATTATTTTAACAATTGAGACTTTTTGTTAAAGTATTTGTAAGCACGCCAACCCAATAAAAAAGCAAGAATAACGGCGTACACAAACACCTCGGCAAAATCATTCTTGCCCGAGCGCATCCAGAAAAAATGCAGGATGCCCAACCCGGCAATCCCGTAAACCAGTTTGTGCAGCGTCTGCCAGCGTTTCGCACCCAGTGCCTTGATGGCCCGGTTGAACGACGTGGCCGCCAGCGGTGTAAGCAGCAAAAAGGCGCTAAACCCCACCAAAATGAAGGGCCGTTTGATGATGTCCTTGACGATGTCGCCCACATCAAATTCCATGTCAAACCAGCTGTAACTCAGCAAGTGCAGCACGACATAAAAGTAAACGAACAGCCCCAGCATGCGGCGAAAACGCGCCAACGCGGGTGTGTTGGTTAACGTACGCAGCGGCGTAACGGCCAGCACGATGCACACAAACCGCAGCGTCCAGTCACCCGTGGACCGCACCAGCGCCTCTGCCGGGTTGGCCCCAAGCTGGTTAGTGAGCGCACCGTACAGCAGCCAGGCAAAAGGCAGCAGGCATAGGGCGAACAGCAGCGGCTTGGCGGCCGGATGCAGCAGCGCCTTTTGAATGGTTTTTGCTAAATTCATGACAAATCCGTTGGGCCCGGCTCCGGTCGAAGGTCCCTTCGACAGGCTTTGGGAGAACGATTCAATGGGACAACTGCGTAGCGGTTCTACGGGGCAAACAGTATGAAGGCTAGAAGTTTTTCTTCAAATCCAGCCCGGCGTACAGCTGCCCGACCTGCGCCTCGTACCCATTGAACATCAGCGTTTTGCGCTTTTTGGCAAACAGCCCGCCCTCTTCGCCAATGCGCCGCTCGGTGGCCTGGCTCCAGCGCGGGTGGTCGACGTTGGGGTTCACGTTGGAATAGAAGCCGTATTCATTGGCTGCAGCTTTGTTCCAGGCGGTTTTGGGCTCTTTGTCGGTGAAGCGGATCTTGACAACGCTTTTGCCGCTCTTGAAACCGTATTTCCATGGCACCACCAGCCGCACCGGCGCGCCACTCTGGTTGGGCAAGACCTCGCCGTACATACCAAACGACAGCAGCGTCAGCGGGTTCATCGCCTCATCCAGGCGCAACGCTTCGATATACGGCCAATCGAGCACGCGCGAGCCCACCCCCGGCATGGTTTTGGGATCCGCCTGTGAGATGAACTCGACGTATTTGGCGCTGCCTTGCGGTTGCACCGCCTTGATGAGTTCAGCCATCGAATACCCCACCCACGGGAT
>JANOWY010000070.1:0-3272 GCA_031418135.1 Rhodoferax sp.
GTACAACAGGTAAAAAGCGCTGCGCGTTTTACCGCCGGGCAGATGGTCATGCAGATGCACCAGATGCTGCGCGGCCCGGCCCGCCTGCATGTGTTTGGCCAGCCAGGCTTCGTGGGCCAGCATGGCACGTTCATCGGCATCGTGGGCGCGCGCAGGGTTCAGGGTTTTGAGGGCAAACAGCCGCCCGGATGAAAGTCCGATCGCCGACAGGCCGCCCCTAGGCGCAAGCGCTCCCCCGGGGGGCAACGAAGACACGTCAGTGCCGCGCGTGGGGGCAATATCCCTGACTTGATAGATCACGTTGATGCCGTTGTCGGCCACCACGGCGGTGACCGTCAGGCCGTCAATCACATCACCTACGCGAAGCTTGGGCGGCACCGGCAGGGCTTGCGCGGTGCGGGTGATGTCCAGCAAGCTGGCCTCTTGCAGCGCCTCAACCCGGGCCACCATGGCCGTCAGGTTGTCGGTAGCGCCGGCCATCAAAGCCGCGTCCATCAACCGCTGGCTGGCCTCTTGCACCCCCACGTTGACCGACAGGCTCTGCAACTGCTGCAAGGGCACATGGCCATAAACGCCGTCGCTCAGCAAGATGAACACATCGCCCACCTGCAGCTCGCCCTGGCTGTAATCGACCACCACGTGATCCTCCGCACCAATGCTGCGCAGCAGTTGGTGGTTGAAATCCAGGTGGTTGACGATGTGGTCGTGGGTGAGTTGTGTGAGCTCACCGGCGCGCAGCAGGTAAGCGCGGGTGTCACCCACATGCGCCAGCGTGTAGCTATGGCCCTTGAGCACCAGCGCGGTAAGGGTGGTCAGCCCCAGGGCGGGACTGCGCTTTTTGTTGATGGCGCTCAACCAACTGTTTTGCGCGGAGATGACGCGGTCTAGCGCCACGGTGGTGTCCCAGGTGGGCGGGGTACCGAAATAATCACGCACCAAGGTGGTGACGGTGGTTTGCGCTGCTTCGCGCCCCATGCCGCCCGTGCTCACACCATCTGCGATAGCCAGAATGCAACCCATTTCGAGGTCTGCAGGGTCGGGCAACTGCGCGGCGCAAAAGTCTTCATTAACCTCTTTGCGGCCGGCTGCGCTGGCGTACCCAATGTCTATTTCGAATGCCATGCACCAGCATACGCAATTGCCATGCCCGATTCCTGCGCTGACAACGGCAGCAAACCGTGCACACCCCATAAGTCGCCCCCAAATGGTGCATTGCAACCTATTCCCAGAGGCCGACATCCCGCATTTCTGGCACGCCCCTTGCACTGTTTCAGGGAGAACACAAACACGAGGGTTGCATGAAGAAATTGAAGTTGGTGATGGTGGGCAATGGTATGGCGGGCGTGCGTACGCTGGAGGAACTGCTGAAGATTGCACCGGATTTGTATGACATCAGCGTGTTTGGTGCCGAACCCCACCCCAACTACAACCGCATCCTGCTTTCGCCCGTGCTGGCGGGTGAACAGACTCTGGATGAAATCGTGCTCAACCCGTGGGATTGGTACAAAGACAATCACATCGCCCTGCACGCCGGAAAAAAAGTGGTGGCAGTAGACCGTGTCAAACGCGTCGTGACGGCCGAAGATGGCACTGAAGCCCCTTACGACCGCCTGTTGTTGTGCACCGGCTCCAACCCGTTCATCTTGCCCGTACCCGGCAGGGATTTGCCCGGCGTAATTGCCTACCGCGATATTGCCGACACCGAGGCCATGATTGCCGCCG
The DNA here is from genome assembly GCA_031418135.1 of Rhodoferax sp. GTDB lineage: Bacteria > Pseudomonadota > Gammaproteobacteria > Burkholderiales > Burkholderiaceae_C > JANYCG01. The sequence continues at coordinate 1,723 of JANOWY010000070.1, forward strand.
CCACGCAGTACAAAAACGCCGTGGTCATTGGTGGTGGCCTGTTGGGCCTGGAAGCCGCCAACGGCCTGATGCGCCGGGGCATGACCGTCACCGTGGTGCATGTGATGCCCACCCTGATGGAACGCCAGCTGGATGCCGTGGCCGGCAAAATGCTGCAAAAGTCGCTGGAAGACCGTGGCCTGCGCTTCTTGATTGGTGCGCAAACCCAGGAGTTGACCGCTGGCCCCTCGGGGCGCGTGTCGGCCATCAAGTTCAAGGACGGCACCGCTGAACCTGTCGAAATAGCCACCGACCTGGTGGTAATGGCCGTCGGCATCCGCCCCAACACCCAGTTGGCAGAGGGCATGAAGCTGCATTGCAACAAAGGCATTGTGGTGAACGACACCATGCAAACCACCACCGACGCGCGCATCTACAGCGTGGGCGAATGCGCCGCGCACCGGGGCATCGCCTACGGCCTGGTCGCGCCTTTGTTTGAACAAGCCAAAGTAGCTGCCAACCACCTGGCCATGTATGGCATTGGGCGTTACACCGGCTCGCTAACTTCAACCAAACTCAAGGTGACCGGCATCGACCTGTTCAGCGCGGGCGATTTCACCGGCGGGCCCGACACCGAAGAAATTGTGATGAGCGACCCCTTCGGCGGTGTCTACAAAAAGCTGGTGCTCAAGGACGACAAACTCATCGGCGCCTGCCTGTACGGCGACACGGTGGACGGCAGTTATTACTTCAAGCTGCTGCGTGATGGCCGCAACATTGCCGATATCCGCGACAAACTCATGTTCGGCGAAAGCAACATCGGCGACGTCGGTCATGAAGGCCACAACAAGGCTGCCACCATGCCGGATGACGCCGAGGTCTGCGGCTGCAATGGCGTGAACAAGGGAACCATTTGCAAGGCCATCCGCGACAAAGGCCTGTTCACCCTGGACGAGGTGCGCAAACACACCAAGGCCAGCGCCTCGTGCGGTTCATGCACCGGGCTGGTGGAGCAGATTTTGATGTTCACCGCTGGCGGCGACTATTCCGCCACGCCCAAAACCAAGGCCATGTGCGCCTGTACGGAACACGGCCATCAAGCGGTGCGTGACGCCATCGTCAAAAGCAAGCTGATGAGCATTGCCGCTGTGCAACAGACTTTGGGCTGGAAGACCCCCAACGGCTGCTCATCTTGCCGTCCGGCGCTCAATTACTACCTCATCAGCAGTTGGCCCAAAGAGGCCAAAGATGATCCGCAGAGCCGCTTCATCAACGAACGCAGCCACGCCAACATCCAGAAAGACGGCACCTACAGCGTCATCCCGCGCATGTGGGGTGGCGAAACCACGGCCAGCGAACTGCGCCGCATCGCCGACGCGGTGGATAAATACAAGATCCCCACCGTCAAGGTCACCGGCGGCCAGCGCATCGACCTGCTGGGTGTGAAGAAGGAAGACCTGCAAGCGGTGTGGAAAGACATCGGCATGCCCAGCGGCCACGCCTACGCCAAGGCGCTGCGCACGGTGAAAACCTGCGTGGGCAGCGAATGGTGCCGCATGGGCACGCAAGAT
>JANOWY010000071.1:0-16606 GCA_031418135.1 Rhodoferax sp.
GTTTTAACGCCCATGACAGCGCCCGCTGGGAGGCGCTGGTGCAGCGCCCGCATGGCATTATTCTGGTAACCGGGCCCACCGGTTCCGGCAAAACCACCACGCTGTATTCCACGCTGAAACGCGTCGCCACCGAAGAGGTGAATGTCAGCACGGTGGAAGATCCGATCGAGATGATCGAACCGGCTTTCAACCAAACCCAGGTGCAGCCCCAGCTTGATTTCGGTTTTGCCGAAGGCCTGCGGGCCCTGATGCGGCAAGACCCGGACATCATCATGGTGGGCGAAATCCGCGACCTGGCCACCGCCGAGATGGCGGTGCAGGCGGCGCTCACCGGCCATCTGGTGTTTTCCACCCTGCACACCAACGACGCGCCTTCGGCAGTCACCCGCCTGCTGGAGCTGGGCATCCCTTCCTACCTCATCAACGCCACCTTGCTGGGTGTTTTGGCCCAACGCCTGGTGCGCACCTTGTGCGAGCAATGCAAAGAGCCCGATCCGGTCACCAGCCGCGAAGCGCTGGCCGAAGTGGTCGCCCCCTGGACCATCAGCGGCGGCTTCAAGCCCTATCGGCCAGTCGGTTGCGTGGATTGCCGCATGACGGGCTTCAGGGGCCGGATGGGCTTGTACGAACTGCTGGTGGTGAGCGAGAACTTCAAGCTCAAGATGGCGCAGGAGCCGCAGATGGCCGCCCTGAAACGCCAGGCCATTCAAGACGGCATGCGCCCGTTGCGCCTGGCCGGTGCCTTGCAGGTGGCCGAGGGCCATACGGTGATTGGCGAAGTCATCGCCGCGACACCACCGCTCGCTTAAGCCCGCTGGGCCCGTGTAGGTGAAATCCACACCTTAAGTGCCCGAATTTCAAGGGCACAATGTGTTTTGCCAAATAATTCAGGAGACTGGTATGGGTGTTAAGAGTCAAAAAGACTTCGTTGCGGGGCTGCTGTTCATGTTGGTGGGTGCCGCCTTTGCGTTTGGTGCCACCAAGTACAACGTGGGCACGGGTGCGCGCATGGGGCCGGGGTATTTTCCGCTGATGTTGGGGGTGTTGCTCGCTATATTGGGCGCGCTCATCACTTTTTACTCGTTGGTGGAAAAAACCGTCAATGGCGACAAAATCGGTTCAACCGCCTGGAAACCCCTGTGTTACATCCTGGGTTCCAACGTGATGTTCGGTATCTTGCTGGGGGGCTTGCCCAGCATCAAATTGCCGGCCATGGGCCTGATCGTGGCCATCTATGCCCTCACCATCATCTCAGCAAAGGCCGACAACAGCTTCAAGTGGCGTGACGTTTTGATTTTGGCAACCGTGTTGGCGATTGCCAGTTACCTGGCCTTCATCCTGCTGCTCAAGCTGCAGTTCCCGGTTTGGCCCACATTCATTTCAGGTTAAGGAATACGTCTCATGGAACTGCTCAGTAACCTATCGCTCGGTTTTGGGGTGGCATTCACCCCGATCAACCTTTTATACGCTTTCATCGGCTGCCTGTTGGGCACCCTGATCGGCGTTTTGCCCGGTATCGGCCCGGTGGCGACCATCGCCATGTTGTTGCCCGCTACCTACGCACTGCCGCCTGTTTCCGCACTCATCATGCTGGCGGGCATTTATTACGGCGCCCAATATGGTGGCTCCACCACAGCCATCTTGGTCAACTTGCCGGGCGAGTCATCTTCCGTTGTAACTTGCATTGATGGCTACCAGATGGCCCGGCAAGGCCGAGCGGGGCCCGCGTTGGCGGCTGCCGGCTTGGGTTCGTTCTTCGCCGGTTCCGTCGGCACCCTGATCCTGGCCGCATTTGCGCCTCCCTTGACCGAACTGGCCTTCAAGTTCGGTCCGGCGGAATACTTCTCGCTGATGGTCTTGGGCATGATCGGCGCGGTGGTGCTGGCTTCGGGTTCGCTGATCAAGGCCATCGCCATGATTTTGCTGGGCCTGTTGCTGGGCCTGGTCGGCACCGACGTGAACTCGGGTGTGGCCCGCTTCAGCTTTGACATTCCTGAATTGACCGACGGCATTGGTTTCATCACCATCGCCATGGGTGTGTTCGGGTATGGCGAAATCATCATGAACCTGAGCAAGCCCGATGACGAGCGGGAAGTGTTCACGGCGGAGGTCAAAGGTTTGTGGCCGACCAAACAAGACTTCAAAGACATGGCACCGGCCGTGCTGCGCGGCACGGCTTTGGGTTCTTTGTTGGGCATTTTGCCCGGTGGTGGTGCCCTGCTGGCAGCCTTTGCGGCCTACACAGTCGAGAAAAAAATCCCCATGAAGAAGGGCGAGATCGAATTTGGCAAAGGCAATATCCGTGGTGTGGCGGGCCCTGAATCGGCCAACAACGCCGGCGCGCAAACCTCCTTTATCCCCTTGCTCACCTTGGGCATTCCACCCAATGCCGTGATGGCCCTGATGGTGGGTGCCATGACCATCCACAACATCCAGCCTGGCCCCCAGGTGATGACCAGCAACCCGCAGCTGTTTTGGGGCCTGATCGCCTCGATGTGGATTGGCAACCTGATGCTGATCATTTTGAACCTGCCGCTGATCGGCATCTGGATCAAGCTGCTCACCGTGCCTTACCGCTTTTTGTTCCCGGCGATTGTGCTGTTCTGCGCGATTGGTGTTTATTCCACCAACAACAACACCTTTGACATCTGGCTGGTGGCCGTCTTTGGTGTGATCGGTTATTACTTCATCAAGCTGGGGTGCGAACCGGCGCCGTTGCTGCTGGGCTTCATTCTGGGGCCGATGATGGAAGAAAACCTGCGCCGGGCGCTGCTCCTTTCGCGCGGTGACTGGAGCGTGTTTGTCACCCGGCCCCTGTCGGCGGGCTTGTTGGCAGTGGCAGCCATCATGGTCATCATCGTACTGCTTCCGTCCGTGAAGAATAAGCGAGAAGAGGCGTTTGTCGAGGATTAATCAGACAACGAAGTTTTCTGGTTTTTCGCAACGGCACCTTCGGGTGCCGTTTGTCATGGTGGCACGGCACAATGTCAACATCATGCAAATGCCGCCGCTTCAAAACCATCCCCAGCGCCTGGCGCTGCACAACGAAATCCATGCCCGGCCACCCGAGGCCATGCAGGCGCCACTGGCGGTGTCACACGTCGTGATGGTTTGCAATGTGCAGGAGCGGGAGGCCAGCCGCGCCCACCTGGCCAGCTTGTTGCATGACCACCACCTGCCCGCGCCCGATGCGCAACTGACCCATGTGCGGCTCGATTTTGGGAGTTTTCGCCTGCGCTGGGAGATGCACACTGAATTTGTCGCCTGGACTTTCTCACGCACGGTGCAGGCCGATGGTTTTGGCACCCAGGAGCCGCCCACCGCCTTGCAGGAAGTGCCGCAAACCTGGCTGGCCGGGTTGCCGGGGCAATGCCTGGCCAGCCTGCACTTGTGGCTGATGCCCACCCACAGTTTTGCCAACCAGTCGCTCGTCAAACATGTACTGCGCGAGGAAACGCTGGTCGCCTCCACCGTGGCTGACGGCCATGGCGAGGTCTATTCTGATTTTGTGGTGCATGCCGACGGTTTTTCGCGCATGGTGTTTTTAGCCGGCAGCATGACACCCCGGCGCATGGGCCGCCTGGTGCAGCAATTGCTGGAGATCGAAACCTATCGCATGGCGGCGCTGCTGGGTCTGCCCGCAGCGCGGGAGGCCACGGCCATCCTGGCATTTGCCGAGAACGAACTGGCCCAACTGGCAAACGCCATTCGCACCGCCAGCCGTTCCGACGAACCCTTGCTGCTGGACCGCCTGACCCAATTGGCCGGGCAGGTGGAAAGCCAATACGCCGCCACGCATTCACGCTTTTCGGCCAGTGCGGCTTATTTCGAATTGATCGACAAACGCATTGAAGACATGGCTGAATCACGCCTGGCCGGGTTGCAGACGTTTGGTGAATTCATGGACCGCCGCTTGAGCCCCGCACGCAGCACCTGCCAGTGGGCGGCGCGGCGGCAAGATGCGCTCTCGCAACGGGTATCGCGCATGAGCAATTTGCTGCGCACCCGGGTAGAAATTGAGCAGCAACAAAGCAGCCAGGCCCTGCTGGCCACCATGAATGACCGCCAGGGCCTGCAGCTCAAGCTGCAATCCACGGTGGAGGGGCTGTCGGTAGCGGCCATCACCTATTACATCGTCGGGCTGGTCAGTTACCTGGCCAAAGGGGCGCAGGCGCTGGGTTGGCCGCTAAGCCCTGAAACTTCGGCTGCGCTGGCGATTCCGGTTGTGCTGGTGGGCGTGTGGTGGTCTTTGCGGCGCATGCACAAGCGGGTTTTCAAAGCCTGACAAAATGTCTGGATGAAAAGACGCTTACTCCTCCAAAATGCGGTCGTTGCGGCGAGTGTTGGCAGCGCTGCAGCGCTTCCCACCCGCTCCTGGGCGCAAGCCTACCCCGTCAAAACCGTGCGCTTGGTGGTGCCCTTCCCGGCAGGCGGCGCAACTGACCTGTTTGCCCGGGTTTTGTCGCTCAAGATGGGCGACAAACTTGGCCAGACAGTGGTGGTCGAAAACCGTCCCGGTGCGGGCGGCACGATTGGCTCGGACCTGGTGGCCAAGGCCGTGCCTGACGGCTACACGCTCTTGCTGGCCACCAGCAGCACCCACAGCATTGGCCCGGCGCTGAACCCCAAAATGCCCTATGACGCTCAGGCCGATTTCACGCCGGTCAGCCACGTCGGCAACGCGCCTTCCATCATGTTGGTGCCCAATTCGGCCCCGGCCAATACGGTCAAAGAGTGGGTGGACTACGCCCGCAAAAACCCGGGGCGTCTCAACTTTGGCAGCAGCGGCAACGGCACCATCGTCCACCTCACCGCCGAGGTGTTCAAGGCACAAGCCGGTTTGTTTATCGTGCACATTCCTTATCGCGGCACGGCCCTGGCTATTCCCGATTTGGTGAGCGGCAAGCTCGATGTGATGTTTGATTCGCTGCCCACCGGCCTGCCCCATGTGCGTGACGGCCGTTTGAAGGCGCTGGCGGTCACATCTGCCAAGCGCTCGCCCTTGGCACCCGATTTGCCCGCCATATCTGAAGTGGTGCCGGGCTTTGAATCCAACACCTGGTTTGGCCTGTATGGCCCGAAAGGTTTGCCCAACGATATCCGTGACAAAGTGAGTGCGGTGGTGCAGCAGGTGCTGCAAGATGCCGACATCAAAGACCGCCTTGCAAGGCTGGGCATCGAGCCTGTTGGCGGCAACGCCACCCAGTTTGCGCAAATGGTTCAGGCCGATGCCGCCAAGTGGAAAAAAATCATCGCAGAACGCAAAATCACCATCGACTGACCCCATGAATTTCAATTACGCCAATCCTTACCCCAGCCCCCGCATTCCGCTGTTCGCCCGCAACGTGGTGTCTACCTCGCACCCCTTGGGCGCGCAGGCGGGCCTGGCCATGCTGCACAAGGGCGGCAATGCGGTAGACGCTGCCATTGCCGCAGCCGCGGTGATGACCATCTGCGAGCCCGTCAGCAACGGCCTGGGAAGCGATGCGTTTGCCATTTTGTGGGACGGCAAAGCGCTGCATGGCCTGAATGCTTCGGGCCGCGCACCGGCAGGCTGGACGCGTGACTATTTCACCGGCAAATATGGTGCCGATGCCAAAACGCCACCCAAACGCGGTATTGATTCCGTCTCCATTCCGGGTGCTGTCAGCAGCTGGGTGGCCTTGAGTGATCGTTTTGGCAAACTGCCTTTTGCGGATTTGCTGGCCCCCGCGATTGACATTGCCGAACGCGGTTACGCGGTGCCGCCCGTGGTGCAAGGCAAATGGGCTGCACCGGTGGACGAGCTTAAAAACCTGCCCGGTTTTGCGCAGGCCTTTTTGCCGCGTGGCCGGGCCTTGAACATCGGCGAGCTGTTCCAGTTCAAGGCAGCGGCGCGGGCTTTGCGGTTGATTGCCGCCACCAAAGGCGAAGCCTTTTACCGGGGTGAAATCGCCCAAGCCATGGCGACGTTTTCACAAGCCAATGGTGGCGTTCACACCGTGGCTGATTTTGCCGCCCATACGGCCGATTGGGTCACACCAATTTCGCGCAGCTACCGGGGTTATGAGCTGCATGAAATCCCGCCCAATGGGCAGGGTATAGCGGCGCTGATTGCGCTGGGCATTCTGGAAAAATTCGACATCAGCGGTTTTGCGCCCGACAGCCCCGAGGTGCAGCACCTGCAAATTGAAGCCATGAAGCTGGCCTTTGCCGACACTTATCGTTATGTGTCTGACAGCCGAACGATGGAAATCACCCCCGCGCAGATGCTCGATGACGCATATTTGGCTTCACGCGCGAAATTGATCGACCTCAAAAAAGCCCAGCCCTTTGCGCCCGGCAACCCGGTGAAAGGTGGAACCATTTACCTGACGGCAGCGGATGAAAGCGGCATGATGATCAGCTTCATCCAGAGCAATTACATGGGTTTTGGCTCAGGCTGTGTAGAGCCCACCTTTGGCATCAGCCTGCAAAACCGGGGCCATGGTTTTAGCCTGAACGCCAGCAGCCCCAACGTGGTGGCCCCCGGCAAGCGGCCTTTCCAGACCATCATTCCGGCATTTCTCACAAAAGGCGGCCAGCCGCAAATGAGTTTTGGCGTGATGGGCGGCAACATGCAGCCGCAAGGCCACATGCAAACCCTGGTGCGCATGCTCGACTACGGCCAGAGTCCGCAAACCGCTTGCGACGGGCCGCGCTGGCGCTTCAACCAGGGGCTGGAGATCAATGTCGAACAAACCATGCCCGCCGCCACCGTGCAGGCCTTGCGCGAGCGCGGCCACCAGATGGCGGTGATCAACGATTCGTATCAAGATTTTGGTGCCGGCCAGTTCATCTGGCGGGCGGGTAACCCAGGTGTTGAGGGTTACATCGCCGCCAGCGACCCGCGGCGCGATGGGCAGGCGGTGGGGTTTTAACGGCCCAGCCGCTGCGCCAGTGCCACCGGTGGTTTGCCCGAGAGTGCATCGAGCCGCGTGCCCATCGCCGCTTCCAGCTCGTCCATGCGTTTTTGCGCGGGCGGGTGGGTGCTGAGGGTAAGGGTGAAGGCGGCGTTGTCGGCGGCTACGGTGCGCAGTTGGAGCAAAGCGGCCAGCAGGCCAAACGGGTCAAAACCGGCGCGGGCAGCCAGCGCCACGCCGGTGCGGTCGGCCTCAAACTCATCTTCTTGATCGAGCCCTTTGGAATACACATCACGCCCCATGGCCAGCAACTGGCTGGAGAGGCCTGGCCCCAAACTGCCCGAAAGCTGGCTGGCCAGCGCCTGCGCCAGCAAGCCCGATTGCGCCGATTTGCGCAGCGCCTTCAGGTGGTGCTTTTCGGTCACGTGGGTGATCTCATGCGCCAAAATGCCAGCCAGTTCGGATTCGTCGCCCACACGGTCGATCAGGCCTTTGGTCAAAAAGACGTAGCCACCCGGCGCGGCGAAGGCGTTGTAACCCGCGTCATCAAGCACCACAAACGTCCACGGCAACTCGGGCCGGCTCGATTGCAGGCTGATCCAGCGGCCCAGGCGGTTTACATAGCGCTGCAACACCATATCGGAGTGCATCGGCTTGCTGCCCAGCAACACAGCGGCCAGTTGGCGGCCAATCTCGATTTCTTTGGGCTGGTCAATCTGCTCCAGCGATTGAGACAACATCTTGATCAAATCGGCCGCGCCACCTGCCGGTGCGTTGGCCCCAGGTGCCGCTGTGGGTGCCACCAGATTCAGCAGGCCAGCGGCTGCGGCATTGGCCCCGCTGGGCTGCGGCGCGTTTCGGGCCGGGGCTTGCTGGCGTTGCTGCCCTTGTTGCAGCAGTTGCTGCAAGGCATTGAGCGGGTTTTGTGCCAGCACGGGCAGGCTGGCAGCAAGGCCCAACAGCAGGGCCAGTAGCCCGGCCGACAACCGAGCGTGGGGTGGTGCAGTGAATGGCGAGGGTTGATGCATGGCCTTGTCCTCAGCGGTTGGCGGTCGCGGGGGCCGGGCCGGGCAACGGTTCTACCGCTTGGGCGGTCAAGCGGGCATCTGCCGCAAAACTGCGGGCCTGGTCCGCGTTCTGCCGCAAGGCTTCGGCTTGCGCCACCGCATTCATGTTGGGCCGTGAGCGGGCCAGGTCTTCCGCGTTCAAGCCGCGAATGCCCACGGTGGAAGTGCCCCCAGTACTAGCCTGCACCGGCGCGCTACCCCGGTTGAAAAAATTGCTCAAACCCCGCAAGGCACCTGTGGCCACATTGCCCTCTGCGCTGGCGGCGGCAGCGCTGGTCAAATCAAACATGTGCAACCAGCCGTTGGCACCCTGTGCGGTGCGCACCTCCACCCAGGCGCCCTGGCGCGCGGCAGAACGGGTAACCAGGGTTTGCGCCGCAATCGGCCCCGCGCTGGCAGACGCATCACCGGGCGCCACACGCAGCTCGGTGGCGCGTTTCACCACAAAACTGTCGGCCGTTTGCGCCATGGCAACCGGCGCGTGCAGCAGCGCCAACGTCAGGCACCCCCACAGCACTGCAGCTGCCCTGGCCATCCAACCGCCGCCACCTGTTCTGAATCCGCGCATCGTCATGTCTTTCATTCCCCCTTCACGTATTATCAGCAGACGACACTCAACTTTCAAGGAACATCAACATGGATTTAGGTCTCAAGGGCAAATGGGCGCTGGTGTGCGGCGCCAGCAAAGGTTTGGGTTTGGGCTGCGCCAAAGCGCTGGCACAAGAAGGCGCAAACGTGGTGATGGTGGCCCGCACCCGAGAAGTGCTAGAGGCATCGGCTGCCAAATTGCAGGCTGATTACGCCAACGCACACGGCACCCAGGTCATCGCCTGCGCAGCCGACATCACCACCCCCGCCGGCCGCGCCGCCGCTTTTGCCGCACACGCAGACTATGACATCGTGGTCACCAACGCCGGTGGCCCGCCACCGGGCGATTTCCGCGATTGGGACCGCGATGCCTGGCTCAAGGCCATCGACGCCAATATGCTCACCCCCATCGAACTCATCAAGGCCACGGTAGACGGCATGGCCGCGCGCGGGTTTGGCCGCATCGTCAACATCACCAGCAGCGCGGTGAAGTCACCCATCGACGTACTGGGCCTCTCCAACGGCGCGCGCAGCGGGCTTACCGGCTTTGTGGCCGGCGTATCGCGCAACCCCAAGCTGGCGGCGCGGGGCGTCACCATCAACAACCTGCTCCCCGGCGTGTTTGACACCGACCGCATTCGTGTCACCTTCTCCAGCAACGCCAAAAACCAGGGTGTCGATGTGGAAGCCGTGATCGACGCACGCCGCAAAACCGTGCCCACCGGCCGCTTCGGGCATCCCGATGAGTTCGGCGCCATCTGCGCCTTCTTGTGCAGCCAGCAAGCGGGGTATGTGAACGGGCAGAACTGGCTGGCGGATGGCGGCGCTTATCCCGGTACGTACTAACCGACGTGCAGCAATGAGCAGCGCGATCGATCACATCATCATCACGGCGCCAACGCTAGAGATCGGCGGCGCATATGTGTTCGAGCGCCTTGGCGTGCACCCGCAAAAGGGCGGCGAACACGCCCGCATGGGCACCCACAACCTGCTGCTCTCGCTGGGTCAATCGGCCTACCTTGAGGTGATAGCGATCAACCCCGCCGCCCCCCAGCCCGCCGTGCGCCGTTGGTTCGGCCTGGACGACTTGCCCGCCAACGCCCCCGCGCGCCTGTACACCTGGGTGGCCCGCACCGGCGATTTGGCGCAGACCGTGGGCAACAGCGCCGAGGCCATGAAACCCATCGTGCCCATGAGCCGTGGCACCCTGAACTGGCGGATCACTTCGCCGCAGGAAGGCGAGGCGACGCATGGTGGCCTGACACCCACGCTGATCGAATGGCAGACCGACGCACACCCCGCCAGCACGCTGCCGGATGCGGGGCTGGTGTTCATGCAACTGGAATTCTTTACGCCGGAAGTGCCACGTATTGAGCGACAGATGCAGGCTTTGGGGTTGGGTTTGGGATGGTCGGCTACTGCCTTAACGGTGGAAGAGTCACCCAGGCTGAAGGCGCAAATCAGGACGCAACGGGGAATGCGCACATTGGGATGAGTGGAAGCAAATGCGTGGCGTAGCTCGTACTGACAACGGACACATCACAGGGTGGTTTTGCCGGGAAGCCGCCGGAAGATGGAACCGTTGCAGCAGGCGAGCCACTCAAGAGGGTGCAAATCAGTTTCAAATGGACCTGTACGCCCGATCAATCTCCTGCACACCCGCTTCAATGAAATTGGCCTGAATGGCGGAGTAACCCAACCTGAAAAAAGGCTGTACCGCGACAGTTGCATTTTTAAAAAAGATATCACCGGGTTCAATCAGCACGCCGCGGGCAGCGCATTTTTCGGCCAGCATTTTTGAATGGAGGCCTGTCGGCCCCTTCACCCACGCGCCAGAACCCCCTTGCGACGGTGTAATTTGAAACTGCGGCAAATATTTTGCAAACGCTTCATTCAACTTCTCGCGTCGCTCGCGGTAGGTCAGATTCAGCTTTCGAATAAACGCATCGTGATGACCTTGCGCGATGAAAAGGCTGGCAGTGTGCGCATTGTTGGCGGGCGTGTGACGCAGGATCAGCCTACGCAGGGCACGCAACTCACGGATCAGTTCCGCTGGCGCCACGATGTAGCCGATGCGTAAACCGTGCGCCAGGGTTTTGGACAAGCTGCCAAGATAGATGACACGTCCATCCGTGTCCAGGCTTTTCAGTGCCGGTAACGGTCTGCCCGAAAAGTTCAATTCACTTTCGTGGTCATCTTCAAAAAGAACCACATCGCGTCGTTTGGCCAGATCCAGAATCTGCTGGCGACGCTGCAGTGACATCGTGACGGTGGTCGGGCACTGGTGACTCGGCGTAACAAAAACATACGCGCACTGGCCCATGGCGCGTGAGGCGATCAGCCCGTCTGCGTCAATTGGCAGGGCCCGCACATGATCGGTGCGAAGCAAAAAATTGTTGCGTGCATCCGGGTAGCCGGGGTCTTCCATGCCGACAATGGTTTCGCGGTCCAACAACACATTGGCCAACAGGTAGCAGGCCATTTGCGCGCCTGCCGTAACCAGAATTTCATCCCGCCTGGCGATGATGCCGCGTGCAGGCAGAAGCCGATGCTGAATTTGATCCACTAGCGCCTCTGAATCGCGGTCTACATGGTTTTGTGCCCATTTCTTGACAGCAGGCACAAACAGCGCTTGGTGAGAGCAGGCGCGCCAGTCTTTCAGCGGTACCAGGCTCGCGTCAAACTGGCCGTAAACAAACGGGTAGGCGTAGTCTTGCCAATCGGCAGGCTTGATGATGTTGCGTTGTTGCCCCAGGCTGGAAACAAGCCGCGTTCCCCATTGCAGGCCAGACTGCGCGGGCGAAGCGGGCGTGGAAAGTCTGGCCTGGCCCAACAGAATATCTCCATTGACGACAAGCCCGCTGCGAGAGGAAGGGATCAGGAAACCCTTGTCAACCAGCATCTGGAAAGCCAGCGAGACCGTATTTCGCGAGAGGCCTAGCGCATTTGCCATCGCACGGCTGGGGGGCACTTTGGCTCCCGCAGGAACCAGGCCCATCAAAATGGCGTGCACCATCATTTCCCGCACCCGCCCCTGCAAAGTTGTGCTGCTGCCAGAGAACTCGGGAAACAACTTGGCCCAAACGTCCGTGATTTCCTGCTTCTGCCTCATGTTTCCAATCCTGTTGAAACGACAACTTCACCGCACCCCTTTGGTGTTTTTGCGCCCAGAAAGGGTAATCCCTAAACTTTTCGTGCAACTGTCTGGTGCGTATTTTTAAAGTGGGTTGAAAAGTCTAAGGGTTTTCATTTTGGCACTAAAACAAAATCAATCTGGCACTATTTAAAAAAACTGGATTTACCTACCATTCGGTGCGCTCACGTGTGAATCTGCAAGTGAGCTCACCTCACACCGCCAATCTCTCTGCAACCTTTTTACTGAATGGACGCCATGAAACACTTGCTTAAAACACTAATCGTCGGCTCGGCTTTTGCACTCACGCTGGTTTCACAAGCTGTAGCGCAAACCAAAGTGGTGATCGGCCATTTTGGTGACCCAGCTCCCTACAAAGCCATCGTTGCTGATGGAACGCTTGAAAAAGCCACTGGCTGGACCATTGAGTGGCGTCAATTCGCCTCCGGCGCTGAGGTCAACGCGGCCATGGCCTCAGGCGGTATCGTGATTTCTGAGATTGGCTCTTCGCCGCTTTCGGCAGGACTAAGCTCTGGCATGGACTATCAAATGATTTCCGTGGGCAAGGTCATTGACAGTTCGGAGGCGTTGGTCACCCGCAATGGCGCAGGCATTGACAAGCCCGCAGACCTGAAAGGCAAGCGCATTGCTGTGCCAATCGGTTCTACAGCGCATTTTTCACTGATGGGCGCATTGAAACTTTACAACCTGACAGAAAAAGATGTGACGGTCGTTGGCATGTCGCCCGCCGAAATCGCCGCCGCATGGGCTCAAAACGCGGTCGACGCGGCTTTCATTTGGTACCCAGTGCAAGGCAAGATTCGTGAAAACGGCAAGGTCATGACGACTGCAGGTGCAATTGCCAAAACAGGCTTCCCCACATTCAACGGCTGGGTTGCCACCAACAAATTCGCTGCTGCAAATCGTGCGGGTTTGGTGAACTTTCTGAAAGCCATGAACGAAATCAATGGCGACTACAGCAAAAACAAAGCCGCCTGGACTGTAGATTCACCAAAAGTCAAAGCGGTCGCCACCAATATCGGCATCACGCCCGCCGCAGTCGTGGCGTTTTTGGATGGTGCCATCTACCCAGATGGTGAGTTGAACATGTCAGCCAACTGGATGGGCGGCGGTGCAGCCACCACCATCAAATCCACCGCCGACTTCCTCAAGGGTGCTGGCCGTATCAACGCAGCGGCTGACAGCTACACCAAGTTCGTGAATTCTGAGTTCGCCAAAGCCGCCGCCGGCAAGTAATTGGCTATGCACGTACCGCGTGCTGCTCTGACCTGATTAGGCTGGGGCAGCACGTGTCGCCAATCGTTTGAGGCCCACCATGACAGCACTCGGTACTGAAAATACTACGGCTAAAGCCGTATCGGTGAAAAACGTTTCGGTTTTTTACCCGGTTCCCGGAAAACCGCCCGTTCACGCGCTGAAAAATATCAATCTCGATATTCATGAAAAAGAGTTTGTGGTGGCGTTGGGCGCGTCGGGTTGCGGCAAATCAACCTTGCTGAACCTGATTGCCGGATTCATGGCGCCCAGCGAAGGCGAAATTTCACTCAATGGCAGAGTTGTCACGGGTCCCGGAGCAGACCGCTCCGTGGTATTCCAAAAGCACGCGCTGCTGCCTTGGCTCAATGTGCTCGACAACGTGGCGTTTGGTTTGCGAATTCAGGGCCACGATAAAAGCAAACGTGAAAAAATTGCCAGGGATTTCATCAAGCTGCTGGGGCTTGAGCAGTTTGAACAGTCGGCCACCTACCAATTGTCAGGTGGCATGCAACAACGCGTGGGGATTGCCCGTGCCTTAACCAGTGACCCGGCCATATTGCTGATGGACGAGCCGCTCGGCGCACTTGATGCGCTGACCCGTGAGCGCGCACAAGAGTTGATTTTGAAAGTCTGGCGCGACACTGGCAAGATGGTGTTTTTTATCACCCACAGCGTTGAGGAAGCCCTCTTCATGGGCACAAAGCTGATCGTGATGTCGCCGCGCCCCGGGCGTATTTCGCATGTTTTTGACTTGCCATTTAGCCGGCGCTATTTTGAAACCGGGAATGCACGGGCGATCAAAGCATCTTCAGATTTCATTGCCCTCAGGGAAGAGATATTGAAAATCATCTTTGCTGATGAAGCAGGAGCCCTTCATGAGTGATACCCGGACAAATTCTGGAAGCGGTTTCTGGGCTGGCCTGATGAAGGCGAAACCCGCCAAGCCAGGGGAAATCTACGGCGTACCTGGCCAAGGCGACAGTTTGAAAATCAGCGCTTTTGTCATTGTTGGCCTGATTTTTTTCTGGTGGTTCGTGACCTACGTCGGCTATGTCAAGCCGCTTTTTTTGCCCTCGCCGATGAGCGTGGCCGACGCGTTTTTGACCATGCTGAAAGACGGGTTTACCGGTGCCAGCTTTTGGGAACACACCTGGGTCAGCACACTGCGGGTTTTTGGGGCGTTTCTGCTGGCTTGTGTTGTTGGCATTCCGCTTGGCATTGCGATGGGCATGAGCCCGATTGCACGTGGCATCTTTGATCCGCCCATTGAGTTCTATCGCCCGATTCCGCCACTGGCTTACCTGCCGCTCATGATCATTTGGTTTGGTATTGATGAGTTGTCCAAGGTGCTGCTTATTTTCCTGTCGGTGCTTGCTCCGATGGCCTTGGGAGCACGAGCCGGTGTGAAGTCTGCCGCCATTGAACAGATCCATGCAGCCTATTCTTTTGGCGCGACCCGCTGGCAGGTGATCCGTCTCGTCGTTTTGCCCTCTGCGATGCCAGAGATATTCACCGCAATGCGGGTAGGCATAGGCTTTGGTTGGACAACACTGGTGGCTGCTGAAATGGTCGCCGCAACCTCCGGTTTGGGCTACACAGTTCTATCGGCGTCCAGATTTTTACAAACGCCAATCGTCATCATGGGCATCGTGGTGATTGCCGCCATTGCTTATGCATTTGACCACTTGGTGCGTTTAGTCGAGCGGCGCGTCGTGCCCTGGAAGGGGCGTGCGTGATCCGGTCCAAAGTTTACTGAAAGCGATGAATGACGATTGAATATTTGAAAAAGGCCACGCCCCCGCAGGAGGCCATAGACAGCGCGACAGCAGAAACAGTGCAGCGTTTGTTGTTGGACATTCAAAAAAATGGATGCGATGCGGTTGAGAAATATGCGCGTGACTTTGACGGCTGGCACGGCCCGATTGCGCTGAGTGAAGGCGATTTTGCATCCGCTACCAAGAAGCTGTCGCAAGGCGTTAAGGCCGACATTGCATTTGCCCATGCACGGGTCAAAGACTTCGCGATGCGCCAGCGCGAATCACTGCACGAATTTGAAGTCGAGCTGATTGACGGTTTGATCGCGGGGCAAAAATTGATTCCAGTCAACACGGCAGGTTGTTATGTGCCTGGGGGTCGCTACGCGCACGCTGCATCGGCCATCATGAGCGTGTGCACCGCCAAGGTGGCGGGCGTGCCGAATATCGTGGCAACCTCACCTGGCCACAAAGAAGCCGGCGTAAACCCGGCCATCCTGCACACCATGAAGCTGTGTGGCGCAGACACGGTTCTGGCGCTGGGTGGCG
Organism: Rhodoferax sp.; assembly: GCA_031418135.1. GTDB lineage: Bacteria > Pseudomonadota > Gammaproteobacteria > Burkholderiales > Burkholderiaceae_C > JANYCG01. Next base: position 15,251 of record JANOWY010000071.1, read on the forward strand.
TACAGGGCATTGCTGCGATGGCCTTTGGTTTGTATTCTGCCAAGCCGGCTGATGTGATTGTTGGACCCGGTAACCGCTTTGTGGCCGAAGCCAAGCGCACGCTGTTTGGGCGCATTGGTATTGATGTTGTTGCAGGGCCCACTGAGTCTGCCATCATTGCGGATGAAACTGCCGACGAGAACCTGGTAGCGGCCGACTTGGCCGGACAGGCAGAGCACGGCCCTGATTCACCAGTGTGGCTATTCACCTCGTCGCGTGAACTGGGTATGAAGGTGCTTGAGATCATGCCGTCGGTCATTGCCGCACTGCCCGAATTGGCCCGCAACGCGGCAACCGCTGCCTGGCGCGACTACGGTGAAGTGATTTTGGTGGGCAGCCGGGCTGAGATGGTCGAGATCAGCGACCAGTATGCGCCCGAGCATTTACAGGTGTTTGCCAAAGACCTCGATTGGTGGTTGGCCAATCTAACCAACTACGGTTCACTCTTCTTAGGGGAAGAAACCACCGTTGCTTATGGCGACAAATGCGCGGGTCCCAACCATATCTTGCCGACGCGAGGCGCTGCTCGCTATTCAGGGGGGTTAAGCGTTGGAAAGTTCATCAAAACCGTGACTTATCAGCGTTTGACGCGTGGAGCTAGCCGTGAAGTCGGCCAGGTAGCGGCCAGAATTTCACGTCTCGAAGGCATGGAAGGGCACGCCCGAACCGGTGATGTTCGGTTGAAAAAATACTACCCCCTGGAGTCGTTTGACCTGGGTACGTTGGCGGGTCATCAACATTAATTTGTTAACAATTGGAGCCCGTCATGCGACAACCTTTGACTCCCGAGAGTTGCCGTTTTGCGCAACTTCGCCGACCATGGACCCAACCCGTCTGCCCAGGCAACCCCAAAGCGCCGGACACGCCGCGCGAGCCAACATGAATCAGCCTGGTGAATTGTGGTTTGGCAAAGACCTGAGTACACCTGAACCTATTCCTGAAGAGGCGATCGAGCGCGCGGTCGCGTTGATGCGCTCGGGCCGATTGCACCGCTACGGTGAACAAGGCGTAGGCTTTCCTGAGCCTTCGTTGCTGGAGCAGGACTACGCCGCCTATGTGGGCAGCAAATACTGCGTGGCTGTCAGCTCCTGCGGTGCGGCCATGTTCATTGCTCTCAAAGCGCTGGGCGTCAAGGCGGGTGACAAAGTGTTGACCAGTACCTTCACGCTTTCACCGGTGCCAGGTGCAATCGCGCACGCGGGCGCTGATTCGATTTTGATCGAAACCACCCCCGACTACATGACAGACATGGCCGACCTGGAGCGCAAGGCGGCGACAAGTGGTGCAAAAGTGTTTCTGCTCTCGCACATGCGCGGC
>JANOWY010000072.1:0-2026 GCA_031418135.1 Rhodoferax sp.
GTGTCGGTTTGGAAGTGCTCCAGCACCACGGTGAACAGGTCTTCGCGCGCAAAACCTTTCACCACCTGGCCGGAATCCGGGGCCACCGCTACCGGGTTGCTGTTGTAAACAATCAGCGCGTCAATCTTGGGGCCAAATTCAGCAGAGGCCGGGCGCAGCAAATCGTCGCCAATCGTGCTCATGTTGATGGTGCGGGGTGTTTTGCCTTGCAGCAGCTCGGGCCGGTACAGCGCCGGTTTGTTGTAGGTGAAGTTGCCTGATGTAGACATCAACACCCCGCCGGCCCGCGTGCGCCACGCCCCAATGAGCGCGGGCAGGCAGGCAATGGCCCGCACCGCATTGCCCCCGCCACGCACCCGTTGCAAGCCGTAGTTCAGGCGGATGGCGGCGGCTTGCCCGTTGGCAAAGGCTTGGCCGTAATCGCGGGCCAGGCTGCGCACCTGTGCCGGCGTGATGCCACAGACCTGCGCCACGCGCTCTGGCTGCCACAACAACGCGCGTTCGCGCAATTGCGGCCAGCCCACGGTATGGCGGGCGATGTAATCGTGGTCCAGCCAATCGTGGGTGATCAGCTCATGCATCACACCCAAAGCCAGGGCCGCATCGGTACCCGGCAGCAGCGCGATATGTTCATGGCATTTGTCGGCGGTTTCGCTTCTGCGCGGGTCAATGCAAATCAGCTTGGCACCGTGGCGTTTGGCCTCTTGCGCATAGCGCCAAAAATGCAGGCTGCTGGCGATGGCGTTGCTGCCCCAGATCAGAATCAATTTGGATTCAGCAAAAAACTCCACCTTCATGCCGACTTTGCCACCCAGCGTTTGAATCAACGCCTCGCCGCCGGCAGCTGAACAAATGGTGCGGTCGAGTTGCGCCGCCCCCAGTTTGTTGAAAAACCGCATGGCCATGGCTTCGCCCTGCACCAGGCCCATGGTGCCGGCATAACTGTAGGGCTGTATTGCTTCAGCCCCGCGTGGCCCGTTGGCAGCAATGGCCTTGAGGCGTTGCGCAATGTCAGACAAGGCCGCTTCCCAACTGACCCGCTCAAACTGCCCGCTGCCTTTGGGGCCCACCCGTTTCATCGGGTACAGCAGCCGCTCAGGGTGGTAGGTGCGTTCGGTGTATTTGGAAACCTTGTTGCACAACACGCCACCGGTTTGCGGGTGGTTGGCATTGCCCTGCACCTTGATGGCGATACCGTTGCGCACCGTGGTCACCAGCGAACAGGTGTCCGGGCAATCATGCGGGCACGCGCCCAGCACGGTATGGGTGGCGGCAATATTGGCAACGGCGAAAGCATTCATGGTGGCGATGGTAAACCGCCCCAAAAACACCCACAAGCGCCAGAGGCAGCCCAAGGCGGATGCGGGAGGTCAAGGAGGAGACGCGCCCTGTCAACTTTGCACGGTGAAGCGGTCGATCCCGCGTCGGGGGACACGTACGCAGCCGCCTTGGGTTGTCTCTGGCGCGTATGGCACAAAGTAAACCGTAGTTTCCCTCTCGTGCGGCCGTCAAAAAGAAACGGTGAATTGAAACGGATCTGTCAGTTGAATCGAGCTGAACTAACGGCAGGCAATCAGGGTAATTCCCCCAACAGACAGAACAGGCGCAACCGGTTTAGACTGTAGGGCACAGGAGAACTGACATGAAAACCATCGATTCCATCGTTACCCAGGCGGCCAGCATCGCCGCCATCCGCCGCGACATCCACGCCCACCCAGAGCTGTGTTTTGAAGAAAAACGCACGGCTGATGTGGTGGCCCAGCAGCTTACGGCCTGGGGTATTCCTATCCACCGGGGCATGGGCACCACGGGCGTGGTGGGCATCATCAAGAACGGCACTTCAGAGCGGGCCATTGGCCTGCGCGCCGACATGGACGCACTGCCCATGCAAGAATTTAATACTTTCGCGCACACCAGCAAACACCCCGGCAAAATGCACGCCTGTGGCCATGACGGCCACACCGCCATGCTGCTGGCGGCGGCACAGCACTTTGCCAAAAACCGTAATTTCGACGGTACCGTGTAC
>JANOWY010000073.1:0-1597 GCA_031418135.1 Rhodoferax sp.
GCACGCGAGATTTTTATCCGCGAGGCGCTGGTGGGCGGGCAATGGGAAACACCGCTGCCTTTTCTGGCGGCGAACCAGCGGCTCATCAAGCAGGTGGAGGAGCTGGAACACAAATCGCGACGCCAGGACGTGCTGGTAGACGACGAGCTGATCTACGCCTTTTATGACCAGCAACTGCCCGCCGACGTTTACAACGCCCACAGTTTTGAGCGCTGGTATCGGCATGAATCACACGCCAAGCCGCATTTGCTCAAGCTGACGCGTGATGAACTTATGCGCCACGAGGCGGCGGGCATTACCACCGATTCGTTTCCGAAAACCGTGCGTTTGGGCGGGGTGGATTGTGCGGCCACCTATTTGCATGAACCCGGCGACAGCAAAGACGGGCTGACGGTGACCGTGCCGCTTTTCGTACTGAACCAGGTGAGTGAAGAACGCTGCGAATGGCTGGTGCCCGGCATGCTGAAAGAGAAAATCCAGGCGCTCATCAAAACCCTGCACCAGCGCCCGCGCTCGCGCCTGGTGCCGCTGCCGCAGTCGGCCCAAAAAATGGCTGATGCGCTGAATGTGCCCGAAACCTTTGGCCGTGGCCCGCTGGTGGATGCAGTGCTCAAGCTGGTGCGCGCGTACACCAGCGTAGACGTCGCCCGCGCCGACATCAAGGTAGACATGCTCACGCCGCACTTCTTCATGAACCTGCGAGTGGTCGATGAACATGGCCGCCAGTTGGGGCAAGGGCGCAACCTGGGGGCCCTGAAAGCCGAGCTTGGGGCGCAGGCGCGGGGCGCATTTTCGGCATTGGCACAGCTCAAGACCAGTCAAAAAAGTGGTTTTGCTAATTCAGTTGATAAAAATGGCGATATTGTTCATGAAGTAATTGCGAAATCAGCTACTAAATCAGTAGTTAAAACGGGTGAAATGGGTACGAAAAATGGCCAAAATGGCCCTGGCAGCCCGCAGATCAACCCCGCCCAAACCTACACCCAATGGACGTTTGGCGAGCTGCCTGAGTTGCTTGAAATCCACCAGGGTGGGCAGTCGCTGATCGGTTACCCGGCGCTGGTGGAAGCCGGTGCCTTGCCCCAAGACGGCGTGCGTATTGAAGTGTTTGACGAACCCCACGTGGCCGCGCAACGGCATCGGCGGGGCCTCACCCGGCTGTTTGCCTTGCAAGTCAAAGAGGCCGTGAAACACCTTGAAAAAAACATCCCCGACATGCCCGCCATGGGCGCGGCCTATATGAAGCTGGGCACGGTGGAAGAGCTCAAGAGCCAGATCATCACGGTGGCGCTGGAGCGCGCCTTTTTGGCTGAACCGCTGCCGCTTGACGCCGCCCAGTTTGAGCGGCGTGTGCAAGGGGGAAGGGGCCGTCTGACCTTGATCGCGCACGAGGTGGCCCGCCTGGCCTCGATCATCCTGGCCGAATACGCCACAGCCAGCCGCAAACTCAAAGACAGCAAAAACGCGACCGAGCCCGTGGCCGATGCCACCGCACAATTGCAGCGCCTGGTGGGCAAACGGTTTCTGGCCGACACGCCCTGGGCCAGCCTGCAACATGTGGCGCGTTACCTCAAGGCCATCACCATGCGCCTGGACA
>JANOWY010000074.1:0-1781 GCA_031418135.1 Rhodoferax sp.
CCCTCGGCAGCGATGTCCAGGTCAATCATGCCGTGGCGGGCAATTTGGTCAAGCATGTGGTCAAAAAAGCCGATGCCGGTGTGCAATTTGGCGCTACCCGTGCCGTCCAGATCAACCCAGACAGCGATTTTGGTTTCAGCCGTGTTGCGGCTGACTGCAGCCACGCGGTGAACCCCGTTCAGATGGGCCGAGTTTGTGGGGATAGCAACTTCTGGCAGTGTGGTGGTCATAGTGATTTTTCGAGGGCAGCCAGCATCTGGCGATTTTGCTCCGCCGTGCCAACCGTGAGGCGCAAACATTGGGCCAAAAGTGGATGCATTTTAGAAACGTTCTTGATGAGCACTCCGTGGGCCTTCATGCCTTCAAAGGTTTTGGCGGCATCGGGCACGCGAATCAGGGCGATATTGGCATCGCTGGGCCAGGTGGTAACACCTGGCAGTTTTGCCAACGCCTGCAACAGCAAGGCCCGCTGCGCGATCAGGTCTTGCGCTTGCGCCCGGTACACGTCGGCGTGTTCGAGTGCGAACAGCGCACATTCGCAGTTCAGGATACTGATGTTGTACGGTGGCCGCAGTTTGTTGATTTCGTCAATCAGCGCTTTTTGCCCCAGCAGGTAACCAATACGCACCCCCGCCAGGCCAAATTTGCTGAGCGTGCGCATCAGCAAAACATGGGCATGGCGTTCGGGCTGTTGGGTCATGGGAGTGATCCAGCTGCGCGAGGAAAACGGCTGGTAGGCTTCATCCATCACTACCAAGCCGCCTTGTTCACCTTGCAAGGCGATGACGCGGGCAATGGTTTCATCGTTCCACAGGCTGGCGGTGGGGTTGTTGGGGTAGGCCAGGTACACCAGGGCAGGCTGGTGCAGGCGAATGGCGGCCAGCATGGCGGCCTCATCGAGTTGGAAGTCAGCGGTGAGGGGCACGCCCACATAAGTGAGGCCCTGGAACCGGGCGCTCATGCCGTACATCACAAAACCCGGTTCGGGCGCCAGAATGACCGGTGGTTTGCCACTGAGGTTTTGTGCGGCAGGCAGGTCAACTGCCATCGACAGCAAGGAGATCAGTTCGTCGGAGCCATTGCCCAGCATGATGTCGCAGCCCGCGGGCATGCAGGCGTAGTCGGCCAAGGCGTGATGCAAGTCATCGACCCGCGCGTTTGGGTACCGGTTCAGCGGCAGCGCACCCAAACGTTCGCCCAGTTTGGCTTGCAATTCGGGTGCCAGCGCATGCGGGTTCTCCATCGCGTCTAGCTTGACCATGCCACGTGAATCCTGAATGGCGTACCCGTGCATGGAGACGATGTCCTGGCGGATCCGGTTTTGGATCAAGCGCTGCAGCGGTTGTTTGTTTGGCAAGTCGGTCGGGTTCATGGCAAGCGAGGTTTAAATGGTATTCAGTCTCATTTCAGCAGCCCGTGCATGGGCCTGCAGCCCTTCGCCGTGCGCCAATACCGAAGCAATCTGGCCCAACACCTGCGCGCCCCGCTCGCTCACTTCAATCAGGCTGCTGCGTTTCTGGAAATCGTATACACCGAGCGGGCTGGAAAACCGCGCGGTGCCGCTGGTGGGCAACACATGGTTGGGCCCGGCGCAATAGTCGCCCAGCGATTCACTGGTGAAAGCGCCCATGAAGATGGCACCGGCGTGTTTCAGCAGCGGCTCCCAGCGGTGCGGCTCCTGGCTGCTGATTTCGAGGTGTTCCGGTGCAATGCGGTTGCTGATGGCGCAGGCTTCTTCCATGCTGCGGGTGTGAATCAAAGCTCCGCGCCCGTTGAGCGAC
>JANOWY010000075.1:0-5266 GCA_031418135.1 Rhodoferax sp.
CGATCACCAGGCCGTAGAAACGCCCGAACGCGAAGCCGTATTGGCCGCCTTGAACGGCGTGCTGGGTGACCACCTGCGCAGCACCCAAAACCCCTTGGCCACGGCCATGACGTTGCGCTACCAGGGCCGTTCGCTCACCGCAGAAGTCGCAGGCAAAGCCGATGGCTGGCCCACGCCACCAAAGGCCATCACCGTCGCGCCCAACCATCAACCCGGCGTGCAAGAGGTTACCGGCAAAATCCTGCTGCTGATACACGGCCTGTGCATGAATGACCTGCAGTGGACCACGCAGCCCAATCTGCCGATCCCGGCCAACGCAGCAAACCCGGCCTTGCACACACCCGGCCACAACCACGGCACCGCGCTGGCAGCAGCGCGGGGCTACACACCGGTTTACCTGCGTTACAACTCGGGCTTGCACATTTCAGACAACGGCCTTGAACTGGCCCGCCAGCTTGATGGGTTGCTGGCCAGTTGGCCAATGCCCGTTACCGAACTAAGTGTGGTGGCGCACAGCATGGGTGGCCTCGTCATCCGCAGCGCCGTGCAAACCGCAGATGCCAACCACCTGTCTTGGCGCCAACACCTCAAAAACATCGTCTTTTTGGGCACCCCGCACCATGGCGCACCGCTGGAGCGGGCCGGCAATTGGGTCGATGTGATTCTGGGCAGCACACCTTATTCAAGGCCCTTCGCCAAACTGGGCCAATTGCGCAGCGCCGGCATCACCGATTTGCGTTACGGCCACGTGATGCAGGCCGATTGGCTGGGCCACGACCGGTTTCACAAACGCCCCGACAGCCGCCTGCATGTGCCACTGCCCGAAGGCGTGGCCTGCTACACCGTGGCCGCCACCTTGGCCGACAAATGGGCTCCCAAAAGCGGCGCCATCACCGACAACCTGGTGGGCGACGGCCTGGTGCCGCTGCCCAGTGCCTTGGGTCACCACAACCAACGCGCACGTCGGCTGAATTTTCCGGAAAACCGCCGCCGCGTGGTTTACGCCACAGGCCACATGGCCTTGCTCAGCAGCCCGCTGGTGAGCCAACAGCTCCTCGCCTGGCTGGCGTAGAGGCTGGTGCGTCCGGTGGCCCTGCACATTACCGCAGCGTGCCTTGTGTCTGCCGCTTGCCCGTGTTGCAGGCCGGTGATTAGTCGGTGCGGCGGCGGTTGGTCAGCTACCGCTTTGCTAGCAGATATACATGCCCAGACGGCGTTGGCAATGTAATAATCTTTGCACACTCTGTGGCACACCATGTCTGATGTCAAACTTTTTCGGGTAACCGAGTTCGCGCAAAGCACGTTCTCGTCGCCATTGGGGCACCGAAACTCCATTCACCCGGTGTGGGTGATGTTGATCATTGCGTTGTGGGTTGCCACTGCCGGGCATTGGCCGTTGTGGCAATTGTTTGTGCAAAGCAGCAGCCAGGCCTCACCCGCACTGATGGTGTATTTTGGTTTGCAATGGGCGGCTAGCGGCTTGCTTTTAATGGCCCTGGCCTGCTGGCGCTGGACCTTCAAACTGGCCATCACCTTGCTGCTGCTATGGGTGGCACTGGGCGCTTGCCAGATGCTGGCGTTGGCCGATGCAGGCCAGGCCATGGGGGTTACACCCCACGCCTTGTTGTCGTTTATGGCGAAACCCGAAAACTGGCGCCTGTTGCTCAGCTGGAAATGCGGGGTTACCTTGCTCTTGGTGGCATTGGCGCCGGTGACCATGTTATGGGCAGGAAACGTCCGGCGCATCCCCTTCAACCAAAACATCACCATCAATGCGCTTGTTTTGGTCGCCAGTTACGGGCTGCTGGAATGGACACGAGGTCAAATTGGCCACGCCATGCCGTCCGTGGTTGACCCGCTGGCGTTTTTTTAGAGGCTGGTTCAGAACAGGCTGCCCTGCTGTGAGCGATGGGCCAGTTGTAGCGCAGGTTGTGGCGCAGGTTGATGATCGAGTTGCCAGGCGACCAGCTTTGAGGCATCAAACTGCCGCAAGTCATGCGGCACCCGCTCGCGGTTAAAACCCAGCTTGGCGCAGGTTTTGTCGAAGCGCTGTTTGATGAGGTCTGCCCAAATACCGGCACCCTTCATGCGTTGGCCCCACGCCGCGTTGTAGTTCTTGCCGCGATGCCCGGCGTCGCTTCCCAAACCATGCATCTCGCGCACCCGCGCCATCACCCGCGCGGCACGCTGCGGGTAATGCAAGCCCAGCCACTCCTGAAACAGCGGGTTCAGCTCCCACGGCAGGCGCAGCACGGTGTAAAACGCGCTGCGGGCCCCGGCAGCCCAGGCGGCCTCCAGCACCTGCTCCATGTCGTCATTGATGAACGGGATTTGCGGTGCCACGCTCACCCCCACGGGGATGCCCGCCTCTGCCAACGCACGGATGGTGCGCAAGCGCCGGTGCGGTGCCGCAGCGCGCGGCTCCAGCGCGCGGCACAGGGGGCCATCGAGCGAGGTGATCGTCATGTAAACCGAAGCCAAACCCCGCGCCGCCATGGGGGCCAGCAGATCCACATCGCGCTCGACCCCGCTGCCCTTGGTGACGATGGCCACCGGCTGATGGCAAAGCGCCATCACCTCCAGCGCGCTGCGGGTGAGCTTTAGTTCCCGCTCCACTGGCTGGTAGCCGTCTGTCACCGTGCCCAGGGCGATGAGTTTGGGCACATAACTTTTGGCCACCAGTTCGCGCGCCAACACCTCGGCAAGGTTACGTTTGGCGATGATTTTGGTTTCAAAATCCAGCCCGGGCGACAAGCCCAGGTAGCTGTGCGACGGCCGCGCGTAGCAATACACACAGCCGTGCTCGCAGCCGCGGTACGGGTTCAGGCCGTAGTCAAAATAGATGTCAGGTGAATCGTTGCGGGTGATGGCTGATTTGATCTGCTCAAACGTGACCTGGGTGGCCACTGGCGACTGGCCCGCTGCCGCCTGGGCATCGTCTTGCAGGGTGCCCCAACCATCGTCAAATTCGGCTCGCTCGTCTGGGGCGAACCGATGCGCCAGCGCGGTAGCCGAGCCACGCCCCTTAATGGAATTAACAGGAATAATTATTTCTATCATTTGTATAAAAATAATTTGACAATAATCTCTTATAATAATTGCACTATTAGATATTAAATATATACCATATTTGTTTAATATAAATATATTATTTTGTTAAATAAATTTATATTTATATATTATTTAAGCAATTCAGTGGGCTCAACCGAGTGCTCTTTAAGCCATTGGCGCATGGCATCGTTCACGCGGGTTTGCCAGCCTTTGCCGGTTGCACGCAGGCCGGCCAGCACGTCGGCATCGAAGCGGATGGCGGTGGCGATTTTGGGGGCCGCCAGCGGCGGGCGGCCGCGGGAGCGGCGCAATTTTTCCCACGCTTCAAAAAATTCGGGTGGATGCACCTCACCGGCCGGGCGCGCACGATTGAACCAGGCGGCATCGAGCTCCCGCGCGTCTGGGTCAGCCGCAATGCCGGCGTTGATTTGGGCGTTTTCTTCAGCATCGGGGCGATGCACCATTCGCCCGTCTTTAAGCTTTACCAACATAGTTATCAAACTCCCGTTCATTGGCCTTGCGCAAGCTGATCATTCGCGTTTTGTTGCCGCGGTAGCAATAAACGGCAATATGCAAGCGCCCGCGCATCCAACCCGTTGCTTCGAACCGCGGTTCGGCGTACTTGAAACGCTGGTCTTCTACCGTTCGAGCGGTTTCCCATTCAAAATCCACCGCTGCCTCCAGCGAAACCCCGTGTTTCGCCAGGTTTTTGGCATCCTTCACCGGGTCAAATTCAATCGAAATTTCGTCGGTCATTGAATTATCGTATAAACATTAAATAATTTCAAGCCAAAACTGACTCAAGCCGATCCAACGGACTGGCCGTGCCCCCCGCCGCCACCTTTAAAACGTGGGTGTAAATCATGGTCGTGCTGACATCTGAATGGCCTAACAGCTCTTGTACCGTTCGGATATCAGTGCCGCTTTGCAGCAGATGGGTGGCGAAACTGTGGCGCAGGGTATGAACGGATACGGGTTTGCTGATTTCGGCTTGGGCAACGGCGTTTTTCAATGCCCGCTGCAATCGCTGCTCATACAGGTGATGGCGCCGTTCAATGCCACTGCGCGGATCTACCGAAAGCGTAGGCGATGCAAACACCCAATGCCAGGCCCAGGATTGCCCCGCCCGCGGGTACTTGGCCTCCAAAGCGAAGGGCATGGCCACGCCGGCACGCCCGGCAGCCCTGTCTGCAGCCCAAAACACCTTTGCGCGGGCCAACTGCCCGCGCAAAGGTTCCACCAGGCTTCGCGGCAGCATGACCACCCTGTCTTTGCCGCCCTTTGCTTCTCGCACAACGATGGCCTGGCGATCAAAATCAAGGTCTTTGACACGCAAAGTCAAAACTTCATTGCGACGCATGCCCGTGCCGTACAAAAGCCTTGCCAACAAACCGGTTTCGCCCGCCATCAGTGACAAAACACGCTGAATTTCGTCTTTGGTCAATACGCTGGGGATTCGCTTGGTGGGTACTGGCCGGCCAATTTCACCCAACCAAGGCAGGTCTTGGCTCAAAACCTCTTTGTAAAGGTAAAGCAAGGCACTCAGGGCCTGCCGGTGTGTTGAGACAGAAACCCGCCGCTCGGTGGCCAGCATCGTCAGAAACGCCTCAACCTCCTTTTGCCCCATTTCGCGCGGATGCCGCATCTTGCCTGCGCGGCCCTGCCACAGCACAAAAAACTTGATCCAGTACACATAACTCTTTTCGGTTTGCAGGCTGTAATGCATGTAGCGAAGACGCTCGCGCACCTGATCCAGCAACCGCCCTGAAACCAAAGGCGGCGCAGGCGTTTTGCTGCGATTGGCGGAGTTGTTATACCTGTACATAAATACAGTATAACTCGCATACTCATTAAAAACAATGGCTTGCGCGTGTTTACGGAAAGCAATACACAGCGCACCAACAGGATATAGGTTGAAGTTGCAGCGTATCAGGGCAGGCGCCAGTTGGTTTTTTTGCCCCTGCTCACAAAAACGTGATAAAAATCAAGCACATGCAAAATCGTCGATCGCCGCAATCCCAAGTTGAACCGCGATACGTAGCGGATTTAACCGAGATAACACGTTATGCATTTCAATAAATTGGGAGCTGGCCGCCGCCGCAAGGCCACGGCCAGCAATCCCCAACAGTGGTTCGCGGCCACTGTTGTAGGTGACGGAACCATCCCCACGGCAACGCCGGGCTCTGGGTACACCACCAAAAAACCAGCCCCCGTT
>JANOWY010000076.1:0-5896 GCA_031418135.1 Rhodoferax sp.
CATGATTGAATTTTCCTTCTAGAAGTTGATTAATCACCAATGAAAAACTGACCTTCCACTGGCACTGCGGATGCTACTGGAGAAATAGCAGCATTTCCAGCGAAAAAACGCCTTTTTCATTGGGAAACGTTGTTTTTTTCGTCGGATGCCTCTGGATTGGGCCTTTTAGTGCCCGCAGGGGCACGCTTCAGAGGTGCTCAGAGGTGGTTTTGTGCGCGGGGCATTGCGCCCTGTCAGGGCCCACCCTGGCGATCAACCGGGTTTGTAAATGTATTTCGGGCTTGTTTTGACTGGAAAAGTAGCCAGCAAAACACCTGCCAAGGCAATGCCGATTGCCACCCCTTGAATGGCTGAAATGCGTTCGCCCAGTAAACCAACGCCGACGGCCACCGAGCAGGTCGGCAACATCACGGTGAACACGCCGGCTTGCGCGGCCGGTACATGCTTCAGCCCGGTCATCCACAACCACACCGTCCACACACTGGCCGCCAACGCGTAAAAGACCAGCAACAACCAGGCGCCCGGTGCCACCGCTGCAAAATCAAACTGCCAGGCAAGCCACAGACCGGGCGGGGTCATCAAGGCAAAACCCCATAAGTTGATCAACGCGGCAATTCGTTTGGGCCCCAGCGTGGCAGACAGTTTTTTGCCAATCACCGCATACGCTGCCTCGCACAGAACAGCGCCACACAGCAGCAGGTTGCCCAACCAAGAGGTAGAAGCAGTAGCTGACTGGCGATCCAGCGCGAGCAACCCGACACCTGCCACAGCACAGGCAACGCCCGCCCACACCCGCTTTAGCGGGCGTTCATGCAAAAAAACCCAGCTGAGTACGGCAATCACGGCCGGAATAGAGGCCAAGATGACCCCAGCCGATACGGCACTGGTCAAACTGACGCCGTAAAGCATACAAATTGAAAACAGGAAATTGCCCAGCAACGATTCCAGAAACACCAGGCGGCGCGTTGCAGCAGACAGCGCTGGTTCGTCAACCGGCTTTTTGAGCCAATGGAGCATGGCCACGCTGCCAATGCCGAACCGAAGCCAGGCCAGCAGAAAAACGGGCACGGCGGCCACCAGCGGTTTGGACAAAGCCACGTAAACACCGACCAAGCCCATGCTCAAGGCCAGGCACAGGTAGGCGAGGGTGCGGGACGGCAGTTGCGCCATACTTCAAGTCTTTTCAAACAGTTCAGGAAGTCGAGGACACGGATGATGCCCGAAGTAGCCCATGAGGCTTTTACCGGTCATGTGTTTGTTTATGGCACCTTGCGCCAAGGGGATGACAACGACATCAACCGATTACAGCCTGCGCCCCGTCTGATTGGACCTGCCACTGTGTGCGGCACTATGTACCACCTGGGCGCCTACCCAGGTGTCGTGATGGGTGGGAGCAACGGTGTGGTCGGTGAGGTCTACGCCATTTCTGCTGTTTTGCAGCAGGTGCTGGACGAAATTGAAGAGGTTTACCCGCAACAGCGAGACGAGTATTTCAAGCGGGTGGTTCCGGTCGAAGTTCAAGGCAACGAGATCGCTTGCGTGGTTTATGAAATCAACCCTGTTTACATCGTTGGGCGGCCCGTGATAACAACGGGTGATTGGGTACACGACCGAAACCGGTTTTGAGCGTGCTTTGGAGGGGTCTGCACTGGCTTTGGTGCGGCGAGACGGCAAACCACCAGGCTTTGATTTCATCTCGTAACCCAACACTTCCATATTGTGGAAAATCTATTGCTGCAATGCGGGATAATTTCTCAATATGAGAAGTCTATTTCTGCATGGTGAAACGTTGAGTGTAAATATTTGAATTTAAACGGGAAAATATTTATCTTATATAAGACATAAGAACTGACTTGGTCTTCTATAAGATATAGAATTACATCAACCCAATCAGTACAACAGGTCTATCAAGCGAAGTTGCAACGATTGGAGCAATTACCGAATTTTTTTACCTCAAGGAGTTTCTCATGCCCCAAAGCCTTACCGAACAATTGAGCCGCGACCAGCAAGTCAAGGCGCTGGAAAAAGACTGGGCCACCAACCCCCGTTGGAAAGGCATCAAGCGTGGTTACAGCGCGGCTGATGTGGTTCGCCTGCGTGGCAGCTTCCCTGTCGAGCACACCTTGGCTCGCCGCGGCGCCGAAAAACTGTGGGATCTGCTGCACACCGAAGATTACGTCAACTGCCTGGGCGCACTGACGGGTGGCCAGGCCATGCAGCAAGTCAAGGCGGGCGTGAAAGCCATTTACTTGTCGGGCTGGCAAGTGGCGGCTGACAACAACGAATACTCCGCCATGTATCCCGACCAGTCGTTGTACCCGGTGGATTCCGTGCCCAAGGTGGTCGAGCGCATCAACAACACCTTTACCCGTGCCGATGAAATCCAGTGGTCCAAAGGTGTCGGCCCCGGTGACGCTGGTTATACCGACTACTTTGCGCCCATCGTGGCCGACGCAGAGGCTGGTTTCGGTGGGGTGCTCAACGCGTTCGAACTGATGAAGTCTTGCATCAAGGCCGGTGCCGGTGGTGTTCACTTTGAAGACCAGCTCTCCAGCGCCAAAAAATGCGGTCACCTGGGTGGCAAAGTGTTGTTGCCCACCAGCGAGTCAGTTCAAAAACTGATTGCTGCGCGTTTTGCGGCCGACGTGATGGGTGTCCCCTCCTTGGTGATCGCCCGCACCGATGCGGAAGCCGCTGATCTGCTCACCAGCGACCATGACCCCATAGACAAACCATTCCTGACTGGCGAGCGCACCCCGGAAGGCTTCTACAAAACCCGCAAAGGGTTCGATCAAGCCGTTGCCCGCGCCGTAGCCTATGCAGAGTACGCCGACCTGGTGTGGTGCGAAACCGGCACGCCAGACTTGGCCTTCGCCAAGCAGTTCGCAGATGCCGTCCACAAAGTTCACCCCGGCAAAATGCTGGCGTACAACTGTTCGCCATCCTTCAACTGGAAGAAAAACCTGGACGACGCTTCCATTGCCAAGTTCCAGCGCGAACTCGGTGCCATGGGCTACAAGTACCAGTTCATCACCTTGGCCGGCATTCACAACATGTGGTACCACATGTTTGACTTGAGCCAAGACTACGTCAAACGCGGCATGACGGCCTATGTCGAGAAAGTGCAAGAGCCCGAGTTCGCCGCCCGTGATCGGGGCTACACCTTCGTGAGCCACCAGCAAGAGGTGGGCACCGGATATTTCGACGAAGTGACCATGGCCATCCAGGGCGGCGCGTCTTCATTAACGGCGCTGACGGGCTCCACCGAAGAAGAGCAATTCCACTGATCTGCAGAACCGGCTGAATCTGCCCGCTTGTCGAACGGGCAGTTCAGACCTCCAAAGCCCGCTGGTCGCCAGCGGGTTTTTTTTGGCCCGACCATGCCTAGGTTAAACTTACGGGCATTCGATCACCCGATCAAGAACTTTACAAGAGCGAGAAAGGCACCTTGGTTATGACACCGCGAACTACAACCGGAGTTTTTGTTTAGCAAAACAAGGCTGTTGTCCGCGTGCCTTGTCAATGGGCCGCTTCTAATGGGGTAATAAAAACGCGGCAAAACCCGCGTTTTTTTTTGTCCATTCCACTTTTCACGCAAATCTTCATCGCAAAAATTCAGGCAATCATCATGATTTACATCACGCTTCCAGATGGCTCCAAACGCGAGTTTCCAGGCCCGGTCACCGTGGCAGAAGTTGCTGCGTCTGTTGGCTCGGGGCTGGCCAAGGCTGCGCTGGCGGGCAAGATTGACGGCAAAGTTGTGGACACGTCTTTCTCAATAACGCAACACAGCGGGCTTGCCATCGTCACTGCCAAAGACGCCGATGGTCTGGAGGTTATTCGTCACTCCACCGCTCACCTATTGGCCTATGCCGTCAAGGAACTGTTCCCCGATGCGCAAGTCACCATTGGTCCCGTGATCGAGCACGGTTTCTTCTACGATTTTTCCTACAAACGCCCGTTTACCCTGGATGACCTGGCCGCCATCGAGAAAAAGATGGCTGAGCTCTCCAACAAAGACGAACCCGTCACGCGCCGCGTGTTGCCGCGCGATGAGGCCGTGGCTTATTTCAAAAGCCTGGGCGAGCACTACAAGGCCGAGATCATTGCCAGCATTCCGGCGGGTGAAGACGTGTCGCTCTACCGTGAAGGTGCCTTTGAAGACCTGTGCCGCGGCCCCCACGTGTCCAGCACTGGCAAACTCAAACACTTCAAGTTGATGAAGTTGGCCGGTGCCTACTGGCGGGGTGACCACCGCAATGAAATGCTGCAGCGCATCTATGGCACGGCTTGGGCCACCAAAGATGAGTTGCAGCAGCATTTGACAATGCTCGAAGAAGCCGAAAAACGCGACCACCGCAAATTGGGCCGCGAGCTGGATTTGTTCCACATCGACGAGCATTCCCCCGGCACCGTGTTTTGGCACCCCAAGGGCTGGACGCTCTGGCAAGGTGTCGAGCAGTACATGCGCGCGGTGTACCGCGACAACGGTTACCAGGAGGTCAAAGGCCCGCAAATTCTGGACAAAAGCCTGTGGGAAAAAACCGGCCACTGGGACAAGTACCGCGACAACATGTTCACTACCGAAAGTGAAAAGCGCGACTACGCCTTGAAGCCGATGAACTGCCCAGGCCACATCATCATCTTCAATCAGGGCATCAAGAGTTACCGCGATTTGCCGCTGCGTTACGGCGAATTCGGCCAATGCCACCGCAACGAACCCACCGGCGGGCTGCACGGCATCATGCGGGTGCGCGCCTTCACGCAAGACGACGGCCACATCTTTTGCACCGAAGACATGATCCTGGGTGAATGCACGGCGTACACCACGCTGTTGCAAAAAGTCTATGCCGCCTTTGGTTTCAACAACATCATTTACAAGGTCGCGACCCGGCCAGCCGCCCGAATCGGCTCTGAGGAAAGCTGGGACAAAGCCGAAAAGGCCCTGATGGACAGCCTGCGCGCCTCGGGTTGCGAATTTGAGATATCACCGGGGGACGGCGCTTTTTACGGCCCCAAAATTGAATACACCCTGAAGGACGCAATTGGCCGCCAGTGGCAATGTGGCACCATGCAGGTCGATTTCTCGATGCCCGAGCGCTTGGGTGCCGAATATGTGGGTGAAGACGGTGCCCGGCATCGTCCGGTCATGTTGCACCGGGCCATCGTGGGCAGCCTGGAGCGTTTCATCGGCATTTTGATCGAAGAGCACGCAGGCGCCTTGCCGGTTTGGCTGGCGCCGGTACAGGTGGCCATTCTGTGCATTACCGATGCGCAGGCCGAATATTGTCGCGAAATCGCTGCAAAATTGCGGAAATCTCTGCCAAATCAAGAGCTTAGGGTTATCACAGACCTGCGCAACGAGAAAATAACGCGTAAAATCCGTGAGCATTCAATGCAAAAGCTTCCTTTTATCCTTGTCGCTGGCGACAAAGAGAAAGAAGCAGGTACCGTTGCAGTGCGCGCTCGGGGCAATACAGACCTCGGAGTGATGTCCCTTGACGCATTCGTGCAAAAAATCAGTGGTGACATTGCATCCAAGCAGTAGGTGTGAAGCGGTGTTAAGTCCAAATAGCAAAAGTTTTGGAAAAATACACCCTTTTGTTCACTAAATAATTGCACATCCAGTTACTTAAAACGTAGCTTAATTGATTGTTAAACGAGCCGTATTGTTGGTTAATTTGAAATAAAGGAAATCACCATCGCTACAGAATTTCGTGACCGTCGCCAACGCGAAGAACGCAAACACCGCCTTAACCGGGAAATCATGGCCCCGGAAGTGCGGCTCTCAGGTGTAGAGAACGAGCCCTTGGGTATCGTCAGTCTGATGGAGGCCTTGCGAATGGCGGGCGAGCTGGATGTGGATCTGGTTGAGATTTCTGCCACGGCTGTGCCG
>JANOWY010000077.1:0-6834 GCA_031418135.1 Rhodoferax sp.
AAAACGTATGTGAACCAACAATTGAAGTCGCGGGTGGATGCGCTGCGCGGCAGAGTCTTGGGCTTGCGCCATATTGAGTTCGGCATCGATATTGGCGGCACCAGCGATCGTTCTGATGCCGTGCTCTACAGCGAATTTGAGTCTCAACAAGCGCTGGAGACTTACATACACCACCCGGAACACCACGCACTGGTCGAGGTACTCAAAAAATACCGTGTCGAGACCCGCGTAGTGGACTATTTCATTGGCGATCACATTCAACCTTCCCATTAGGAGATAAACATGACACAGACAGGTATTCCACGGCGCACGTTTTTAGAGCTTCCTTATGCGGCTGGTTTGGCTGCGAGTTTGGCGGCAGGTCTGACAGCGAGCTTGGGTCTTTCTGGGCTGGCACGCGCCCAAAACAGTCGCATCACCAAAATAATTGTGCCGGTACCCCCTGGCGGCGGAATGGATGCCATGGCCAGGTTGTTTGCTGAACAGACCAAGGACATGCTGGGCACGCCCATTGTTGACAACAAACCGGGAGCCGCCCTCAGAATTGCGATTGACTTTGTCAAACAGGCTACGCCCGATGGCGCAACGTTATTGTTTTCACCAGCCTCCCCGTTTACGATTTACCCTCATATTTATAAAAAATTAAATTACGATTTCAAAAACGATTTTGTTGCCATCTCGCCTTTTTGTCAGTTTGATTTTGCACTGGGTGTGCCCGGCGATAGTCCCGTCAACACGGTTGCCGACTACATCAATGCCGTCAAGCGAGAGCCCGCAAAATTTTCCAGTTACGCGGTACCAGCCGCTGGTGCTGCACCGCATTTTGTGGGTGCACAGTTTGCACGGACGTCGGGACTTCCTTTGCAACACATTCCCTATAAGGGCTCGGCACCGGCTATGCAAGATTTAATAGGTGGCAACGTACCTGCCGCTTTTAACCTGACAGGCGAGTTCATTCAACATGCAGCGGCCAAGCGAGTCAAAGTGCTGGCAACGTCAGGTGAAAAACGCTCACCCTTTTTCCCCAATGTCCCCACCTTTGCCGAGTTGGGTTTTAAAGATATGGCGCTCTCCGAATGGTTTGGTGTCTTTGCGCCGGCCAAGACACCCGTAGCCATGATTGACAGCATTGGTGCTGCCATTAACTCAGCGCTTCGTCGCCCGGAAGTGCAAGCGCGTCTCTCAACACTTGGGTTTAGCCCCTATAGCCTGCCCTCCAAAGAGGCGCAGCAACGCGTCGTCTCGGAGATGAATGCATGGGGCTCTATCGTTAAGTCCACAGGCTTTACCGTAGAAGAATAACTTCTTCATAAAATCAGTGCCAGCGGGTGCAAACCGTACCACCGCTCGCTTCAGGAACCTGGGCTGTAATCCCAGGTTTTTTTTGCGCCAAAAACGGCATTCGGGTAGGGTGCCTTGCCGCGCGAGCCGTTGTAACGCCCGAGCGCCAGAAACAAATCGCCCTTTTCGCGGTCCAGGTAATGGCGCAAGATGACGCAGCCGAAGCGCAGGTTGGTCTGCATGTGGAAGAGTTTGGAGGCATCGCCTTTCACCACGTCGTCATTGGCCAAAACCCGCGTCCAGAACGGCATAACCTGCATGTAGCCGCGCGCGCCGACTGAACTCACAGCGTATTTGCGGAAGTTGCTCTCCACTTGGATCAAGCCCAGCACCAGGGCCACGTCCAGCCCGGCGCGTTTGCTTTCGTACCAGACGGTTTGCAAAAATTCTTTGCGGGTGGCCCAGTCGGTTTTTTTCTTCTTCAGGCGTTCACTCATGGCCCCTAACCAACGCAGGTAGGCCAGGCGCGATTCGGTGTCGCTGAATTCGGGAACTGGCGGGGCGTGGTTGTTGACGGCGGAACTCAGCGCCGTGCGGACGGAATCAACGAGCGGCTCTTCCAGCTGGCCACCGGCCCATGAACGCTCCTGAAAAAATAGCAATCCAGTGAACAAGGATGTGAACAGAATGCATTTTCTTCTGTCAACTTCAGGCTGGAGTGCCACGACGGGCATTACAGGCCCAATCTGCGCTTCAACTCAGCCACCATGTCGCCCACCGCCACCTTGGTGGGGGCAGTGTCACGGCGGTGTTGGTATTCGACCTGGCCTTCTTTCAGGGCGCGGTCGCCAATCGTCACCCGGTGCGGCACGCCGATCAGCTCCCAATCCGCAAACATGGCACCGGGGCGCTCATTGCGGTCGTCCAGAATCACATCAATACCAGCCGCCATCAGTTCGTCATACAGCTTGTCGGAAGCTGCTTTCACATCAGCGAAACGGTCGGGCGAAATAGGGCACAACACCACCGTGAAAGGGGCAATCGCGTCAGGCCAGATGATGCCTTTGTCGTCGTGGTTTTGCTCGATGGCCGCCGCGGGCAGGCGCGTGATGCCGATGCCGTAACAGCCCATTTCCATTAATTTGGGTTTGCCGTTCACATCCAAAAAGGTGGCGTTCATGGCTTCGCTGTATTTAGTGCCCAGCACAAAGATGTGGCCGACTTCGATGCCGCGTTCGATCGCCAAAACGCCTTTGCCATCGGGCGACAAATCGCCTTCGACGACGTTGCGGATATCGGCAACTACGGTGGGTTCAGGCAGGTCGCGGCCCCAGTTCACGCCGGTGAAGTGATAGTCAGGCTCGTTGGCACCACAAATCCAGTCGGCCATGGCGGCGACTTCACGGTCAGCCACCAGTTTGACGGGCTTCTGCAAATTCAAGGGCCCCAAGTAGCCTGGCTTGCATCCGAAATGATCTTCAATTTCAGAAATAGAGGCGAATCGAAAATCGGCCAAACCAGCCACCTTGTTGACCTTGATTTCGTTCATGTCATGGTCGCCCCGGAGCAGCAGCAGCCATACCGTGGTCTTGACGATTTCGCCTGTCTTGTCTTTCTCGTCGGTCGCCAACACCAGTGATTTCACAGTGGTCTTGAGCGGCACACCGAGCAACTCGGCCACGTCGGCGCAGGTTGATTTGCCGGGCGTTGGCGTCTTTGTCAAGGCTTGAGCCGCAGGCGGGCGGGCACCCTGCGGCGCCAGAGCCTCCGCCTTCTCCATGTTCGCCGCATAGTTACTTGCCGGGCAATAAACGATGGCGTCTTCACCGGTGGCGGCAATCTCCTGGAACTCTTCCGACAGGTCGCCACCTATGGCACCGCTATCAGCCGCCACAGCCCGGTAACGCAGGCCAAAACGGTCAAAAATGGCGCGGTAAGCCGTGGCCATGGTTTGATAGCTGAGTTTGGCCGCTTCGAGGTCGCGGTCAAAACTGTAGGCGTCTTTCATGATGAACTCGCGCGAGCGCATCACGCCAAAACGCGGACGCCGTTCATCGCGGAACTTGGTTTGCACGTGGTAAAAGTTGCGCGGCAACTGCTTGTAGCTCTTGATCTCCTGGCGGGCGATGTCGGTCACCACCTCTTCGCTGGTGGGCTGGATGACGAAGTCGCGGTCATGCCGGTCTTTCACGCGCAGCAACTCAGGGCCCATCTTGTCAAAGCGCCCGGTCTCTTGCCAGAACTCGGCTGGTTGCACCACCGGCATCAACAGTTCCACCGCACCGGCGCGGTTCATCTCCTCGCGCACGATGGCCTCTACCTTGCGAATCACGCGCAGTCCCATGGGCATGTAGCTGTAAATGCCAGCCCCCAGTTTTTTTATCAGGCCGGCCCGCATCATCAGCTTGTGGCTGGCGACCTCCGCGTCGGCAGGGGCTTCCTTTTGGGTGGAGATGAAAAATCGGGACGCTTTCATGGGGCATAAATCTCGGGGTTGGACACGTGAAGTGGCAAAAAATTACGGCAGAAAAATCGTCAAACCGGGCTAAAGACCCAAGCTTCACCGGCATTTGCACTTGTACGCCGAGCCACTGTGTGCATAATCGGCTCAGTTTAAAAAATTGGGGTTTGATTATGCTTGACAGGGACGGCTTTCGGCCCAATGTCGGCATCGTTCTGCTGAACCAGAAAAATCAGGTGTTCTGGGGCAAACGCATACGTACCCATTCGTGGCAGTTTCCACAGGGTGGCATTGACCGGGGGGAGACACCCGAGCAGGCCATGTACCGCGAACTGCACGAGGAGGTCGGGCTGCAGCCCGAACACGTGAGCGTGGTTGCCCGCACCCGCGACTGGTTGCGTTACGAGGTGCCGGATCGTTACATTCGCCGCGACGCGCGCGGCCATTACAAAGGCCAAAAACAAATCTGGTTTTTGCTGCAGCTGACCGGCCATGACTGGGACCTGAACCTGCGCGCCACCGACCACCCCGAATTTGACGCCTGGCGCTGGAACGATTATTGGGTTCCGCTGGACATGGTGGTGGAATTCAAGCGCGGTGTGTATGAGATGGCCTTGACGGAGCTCTCACGGTTTTTGCCGCGCCATGATGTGCGCACCCGTTATTTGCGCCAGGGCGCGCGCTCGCGGGATCACTTGCCTGCAGATGCCTGCGACCCCAATGATCCGACCGCTGGCGATCACCTGCACGACGCGCAGAATGAAGACCGCTTCCCCCTGCGCCCCGCACGGCCACACGGTCTGCTCAGGGGCGGGTTTGAGCTACCGCCAGGCGGCAGTTTTGAGCCGGATCCACAAACCGGAATTGACGTGTGAACCGCACGCAGGCCACCGCAGCTGAAATCAACCCCCAGCGCGGCAAAAACCAGATGGGCGGCGGGCTGCGCAGCGCCGTTGCACACCGTGCATTGCTTGTGATTTTGGCAGGGCTGGTGTTCAGCAGCAACGTGTTTGCGCAGCCTGCCGAAACACTTGAAATTGACCCTCGTGATGAACCGGTGCCACCGCCACCAACTTATTCCAAAGACAAACTGCTGGCGCTGGACATGCCGCAGTTCATGTCGCTCAAATTTGGCATTGATCCGGCGAGCATCAGTATCAGCCCGGCCAGAACCGTGCGTTATGTGATGGTGGCGACCAGCGTTTCGGGTGCCAACAACGTGATGTACGAAGGCCTGCGCTGCGAATCGGGTGAATTCGTCACCTACGCCAGACAACTGTCGGACGGAAAATGGAACGTGCTACAGACTCCCCAGTGGCGGCCATTGACCGATATCAACACCGCCCGCCATGCCTTGGCGTTTGCCAGGCAGGGGGCCTGTGAAGGCCGCAATGCAACGGCCAGTTCGGTGGCGGATATCGTGCGTGCCTTGAAGGCGAGGTAGTGTTCGGTCACCTTGCCGATTGAGCCATCCGCTCTCGACCACTACCTTTCACCCGTCAATTCATCGGCATCGTCAACGCCCCGCAACGTCGGCGAGCCTGGCAGGCCCATCGCCCAATGCCCCATGTCGTTCGGTAACTGCGTCACGCCTTCCCCGTCAAAGGCCAGTTGCCCCCGGCTGGCCAACAAATCCAGAACCTCTTTGTTTTGAATTTTTGCTGTGTCATGGCTTTTTCGTGACAAGTCAATGACGGTTGTGTTGCACACTGTCACGCCACTGTCACACGTCTCCACTAAATTTCCCGGCATGTTTCAAAAGCCGGATTTCGCAGTGCGGGTGGTACAGGCCAGCAAAAGCTTTGGCGCCTGCAATGCCTTGACGGGCGTCACCATCGATGTGCGTGCTGGCGAACGAGTTGCCTTGCTGGGCGCTTCGGGTTCGGGCAAGTCAACGTTGTTGCGAACGCTGTGCGGGCTGGAAACACTTGACGCCGGTCTGGGCCGCATTGAAGTTTTTGGCCGGCCGCTGCAAACCAACGGCCAACTGGCGAGTGATATCCGCGCCCAGCGCCGCCAGGTGGGTATCATCTTTCAACAATTCAATCTGGTGGGCCGCCTGCCCGTGCTGACCAATGTGCTCACTGGGCTGGCCGCCGAGCTGCCGCTGTGGCGTGCCGTGCTCAACCGGTTTACACCCCAGGAGCAGGCACGGGCACTGGACGCACTGGACGCCATGGGCTTGAGCGAGCAGGCCTTTCAGCGCGCCAGCACCTTGTCGGGCGGGCAGCAGCAGCGCGCGGCCATTGCGCGTGCGCTGGTGCAGGGTGCACGCCTGTTGCTGGCCGATGAGCCGGTGGCCTCACTCGACCCGGAATCCACCCGCCGCGTGATGGAACTGCTGACCACACTGAACCGCGTGCAGGGCCTGACGATCATCGTGAGCCTGCACCACGTGGGGCTGGCGCGGCGCTACTGCGAGCGCGTGGTGGCGCTGCGGGATGGTGCGCTGGTGTTTGACGGGCCTACCAGCGCTTTGACACCCCAGTTTCTGCGCGAGCTGTATGGCGCAGCCGCTGAAGAACTGCTGAACGACGAAGAAAACCCGGCGCCCGCTACCCCGCCAAACACCCCGACAGATACACCGCCAGACACGCCACCCAAAGCGGCCACTGGCCTGGCACCCACACCATCGCCCAACCGGCTCGATCTGGCTCTGGCAGCCTGAGCCTGCAGGGTTTCACCCGCTATTCATCATCCAAAAGGATCACATCATGCAGCTTCACACCCGCCTCATTGGCACCGCACTGCTCGGCCTGGCCAGCCTTGCCGCCACCACTTCTGCAATGGCCCAGGAAATCAGCTTCGGCATCATCGCCACGGACTCCGCCAGTACCCAGCGCGAACGCTGGGAGCCCTTCTTTGCCGACATGTCGAAAAAGACGGGGCTGACCATCAAAAGCTACTACGCACCTGACTATGCCGGGGTGATCGAAGCCATGCGCTTCAATAAGGTGCAGGTGGCCTGGTACGGCAACAAGGCCGCCATGGAAGCGGTGGACCGCTCCAATGGCGAGGTCTTTGCACAGGTCATGTACACCGACGGAAGCTTTGGCTACAACGGCCTGCTGGTAGCCCACAAGGACAGCCCT
>JANOWY010000078.1:0-11546 GCA_031418135.1 Rhodoferax sp.
TGCTCTCCAAAGCCAAAGACAACAACGCGTCAGCGGCCATCGGGCCCTTCATCCGTTTGTTTGATGACCATTTCAGCCTGGCGACTGTGAGCCAATGCGAGCTGACCGTCCGGGTGCAGGGGCCCGATGGTTTTTCCATGCAAGGCGGCAGCAATATTGGCCAGATCAGCCGCACGCCGCAAGACCTGGCCAGCCAGGCCCTGAACGCCAACCACCAATACCCGGACGGCATGATGCTCTACCTGGGCACCATGTTCGCCCCCACCCAAGACCGACCCATAGCCGGACGCGCCAGCGGTGAAGGGTTCACCCACGTGTTGGGCGATATCGTGTCCGTCTCTACCCCTGAGTTGGGCTGCCTGGTAAACCGCGTGAACACCAGCGACAAAATTGCGCCCTGGACCTATGGTGTGCTGGCCTTGATGCAAGACCTGGCAAAGCGCTGACCGTTGGCCGAACAATTGCTTAACCCCGCCAAAAAATACCCCCCCTTTTCATGACTTCGCCCACCCTGCAACCCACTATTGCCCTGTTCACCGGTGACCCGGCCGGCATTGGCCCTGAACTGGTGAAAAAACTGTTGGCTAACTCTACTGTGCTGCAAAAAGCCAAAGTCATCCTGATTGCCCAAACCTGTGAGTTCCCGTTGGCAGCCGACTTGCCAAACGGCGTGTCACGTCACCCATGGGCCGGTGCCGATGCCCCGGCTTTTCCACTGGGCGTTGCCAATGAAGCCAACGGGGCCTACCTGATGCGGGCCCTGGCCGAAGGCGTAAAACTGGTGCGCAGCGGCCAGGCCAAAGCCTTTTGTTTTGCCCCGCTGAACAAATCTGCGTTGCGCCTGGGTGGCATGCATCAAGAGGACGAACTGCGCTGGTTTGCCGAGTTTCTAGGCTACACCGGCGTATGTGGCGAGCTTAATGTTTTGAAAAACCTGTGGACCTCCCGCGTCACCTCCCACGTGCCTTTGCGCGACGTGGCCAACCTGCTTACACCCGGTAAAGTGGCGGATGCCATCGGCATGATCACCCAGGCCCTGCAAGCCAGCGGCGTGGCCACACCACGCGTGGCAGTTTGTGGGCTGAACCCGCACAACGGCGACAACGGCAATTTTGGGGATGAAGAAAGCCGCATCATTGCGCCCGGCGTGGCGCTTGCGGCCAAACGCGGTTTTGTGGCTGACGGCCCTTTTCCTGCGGACACTGCTTTTGTGCGCGCCTTCAAGATCGCAGGCGGCTACGACGGCGTGGTCACCATGTACCACGACCAGGGCCAGATCGCCATGAAACTGATGGGGTTTGAGCACGGTGTTACCGTGCACGGCGGCCTGCCTATACCGATCTGCACGCCCGCACATGGCACCGCTTACGACATCGCCGGCCAGGGGCTGGCCGCCCCCACGGCCATGATCAACGCGTTTGATCTGGCCTGCCGCATGGGCAGCGCCCAGCCTTGACTTTTTTGTTTGTCCCCATCCACCCCCCTTAAAAAGGCTACTGATGAACCCGACTCTTTTACAAACCCTGGCTCGGCCCTCGCGCATCGCGTTTGCTGCAACCCTGGCGGTTACGCTGAACATGCTGACGGCACCCGCTGCTTTGGCCCAAAACTTCCCCACCAAACCGGTGCGCCTGATGGTGGGGGCCAACGCAGGTGGTGGCACTGACATCATCGCCCGCATGCTGGCTGAAAAAATGGCCGACGGGCTCAAAGGCACCTACGTGGTGGAGAACAGGCCGGGCGCCTCCAACACCATTGCGGCTGATTTGACTGCCAAAGCGGCGCCAGACGGCCACACGCTGCTGGTGGCCACCAACACGGGCCAGGCCATCGCACCGCACCTCATCAAACTGGGGTTCGATCCGATCAAAGACCTGGCACCCGTGGGTCTGATCGTCACCGTGCCCAATGTGCTGGTGGTGGGCGCAGGGGTGCCAGCCAACAACGTGCGTGAGTTGGTGGCCCTGATGAAAGCAAAACCGGGTGACTTCAAATACGCCTCTTCCGGCGTGGGCAGCACCCAGCACATTGCGGGCGAAGGCTTCAACCTGGCGGCCGGCGTGCAAAGCATTCACGTGCCCTACAAAGGCAGCAGCCAGGCCCACCTGGACGTGATTGCCGGCAATGTGGAAATCATGTTTGACACCACCTCGTCGGCCATGAGCCAGATCAAGGCCGGCAAATTCAAGGCGCTGGCGCTGACCACGGCCAGCCGCAGCGCCGAGCTGCCCAATGTGCCCACGCTGGGCGAAGCCGGTGTCAGCGGGTTTGAGATGAGCACCTGGTACGGCCTGTTTGTCACCGCCGGCACACCACCCGACGTGCTGGCCAAGCTGCAAGGCGAACTGGCGCGTATTTTGAAACTGCCCGACGTTCAGGCCAAACTCAAAGGCCTGGGTGGTGAAGTCGGCACACTCACACCCGAGCAATTCTCGCTACTGAACAAACAGGAGTTCGAGCGTTTCGGTGCGCTGATCAAACGGGCGAACATCAAGCTGGAGTAAGGCCGGTTTGCCGAGGCTGCCGTTGCCAACAATATCACCGCGCACGCCTTGTTCATGCCCGACCTCGCCCCCACCTGCATGGGCAAACCGAATGTGGCCTTGTTGAAGGAAATTTTGGCTTGACATCGCAAGGGGGCGTGAATGGTGGCGCAGCCAGGCCGCAGCCGCTCAAAAAGCCCTAAATTCGCACGACCACCCGCCCCCGCACCTTGCCGTCCATCAAATCCTGCGCCTTGGCAATCGCACCTTCCAGCGGCACTTCGTCGATCATGGATTCGAGTTTGGCCAGATCGAGATCCTGCGCCAAACGATCCCAGGCGCGTTGACGTTTGTGCAGGGGGGCCATCACCGAATCAACTCCGGCCAGGGTTACGCCGCGTAAGATGAAGGGCATCACGGTGGTGGGCAGATCCATGCCTTGGGCCAGGCCACAGGCAGCTACCACACCACCGTAACGCGTTTGCGCCAGTGCGTTGGCCAGGGTGTGCGAACCAACGGCATCGACCACACCGGCCCAGCGCTCTTTCTGGAAAGGTTTGCCCGCCGCGCTCAGGGTGGCCCGGTCGATGACTGAAGCAGCTCCCAAGGCTTTGAGGTAGGCCTCTTCGCTCAACTTGCCCGTGGCCGCCACCACGTTGTAGCCCAGCTTGGCCAGCAGGGCAATAGCCACGCTGCCCACGCCGCCGGTCGCACCGGTTACCAGAACTTCGCCGCTTGAAGGTTTCACGCTATGGTCTTCCAGCGCCAAAACGCACAACATGGCGGTGTAACCGGCCGTGCCGATGGCCATGGCTTGGCGTGCCGTTAGCGCCGTGGGCAGTTTGACCAGCCAGTCACCCATCAGCCGTGCCCGCCCCGACAGGCAACCCCAGCAGGTCTCGCCCACGCCCCAGCCGTTGTGGATGAAGGTATCGCCCGCTTTCCACGCCAGATGTTTGGAGGCCAGCACCGTGCCTGTGCCATCAATGCCAGCCACCATGGGCCAAGCGCGAACCACCGGGCTTTTGTTGGTGATGGCCAGGCCATCTTTGTAGTTGAGGGTGGAATACGCCACCGACACGTCCACCTGGCCATCTGCCAAAGCCGGGAAGGCATCGTCTGCCAGGTTGGCAACTTCGGCTTTAAAACTGCCGGGTGCGTCGGTTTTGCTCAATTTCAGGGCTTTAAACATGCTCATTTCTTTTCAATTAATCAATACAAATCAACAAGTTAAATACATTATCGAATAAACAACATGAACTATTAGACGGTTGACGGGGAGCCAAAAAACAGGTTATTCTCCAGCCATGTTCCGTTTTAACCGTGCCAAAAGTCGTGCCAATATAACCGCGAAGGCTCTTGCTGTTTTGGCAATCGGCTTGTTGGCTGGCGGTGTACAGGCGCAAAACGCGTTGGCCGGCGCAGACGATCTCGACAAATTCATCGCTGAAAAAGGCCTGTTTTCGCAAATTGGCGAAGTGGGCCAAAAAATGACCCACGGCGTCACCGAGAAAGCCTCTGAACTGGTGGTTGCCGCCATGGGGTTTTTGGGCGTGCCGTACAAGCGCGGTGGCAATACCTTTGACAGTGGTTTTGATTGCAGCGGTTTTGTCAAAGCCCTGTTTGAGCAATCTGCCGGCTTGCTTCTGCCGCGCAAGGCAGAGCAACAAGCCGCCGCTACGGTTGAGATCGACAAAGCCGAGCTGCAGCCGGGCGACTTGGTGTTTTTCAACACCTTGAAAAAAGCCTTCAGCCATGTCGGCATTTACGTCGGAGACGGCAAGTTCATTCACTCCCCCCGGGCGGGTTCTGCCGTTCGCGTGGAAGACATGCAAAAAACCTACTGGAACCAGCGTTTTGATGGTGCCCGAAGGGTTCAAAATTCACAGAATCAGGCACAAAATTAGACATTTATTGTTTTTTTTTGCTACTTTTGTGGTAGCAAGCTATGCAATTAATTCTTGAACAATATGCCTTAATTTCTTTAAGACCTTATTATAAATAGATATTTAGTCTTTTCAGGCCGAATTTAGCACCCCAGATTACGGCTTGGGCCCCCACGGCGCCGACAACCAAAGCTGGTTGCTTTGGGTTTTAAGCAGCGGGCGTAGCTGTTTGGCAAACGCCATGAAGGCTTCGCTGGCAAACAGCCGCTTCCAAAAATCACGCCGCGCGGCATCGTCTTCAAACTTCCACAGGTGCATCAGCTGGTGTAGCTCGCCTGTGTCGCTAACGAAATAACCCACCAGGTACTTGTCAAACCCGCCCGCCTGCATGGCCGGGAAGCCCTCTTGTTGGTAAAGCCGCGTCACTTCAGCCATTTGGCCGACAACGACGGAATAGGTACGTTTTTCATAAATAGCCATGGTGGTTGCCATCTTTCACAGTTGATCAGTTTTTGCGATTGGAGCGGGGCGCCAAGGGTTCTGCGTTCTCTAAACGGGTAATTTACATCGGAACACACCTGTGCAAACCCCTAGTTGCAAACCGCTCACGTCTGTTTATTATGTTTTGTGTATCGTTTTACTAAATCCATTTACACCGTTGATTTGTTGCCCTCAACCCCTGGAGACCTCAATGACATTCGCATTCAAAAAACTCGCGGTAGCCCTTGTTGCTGTTGGTATGAGCCTGGCTATCTCGGTGCCGGCTGCGGCGCAAACAGCCGCCAAAAAACTGATCCGCATTCACACCGCTGGCCCGGCCGATTTGGGGGTCGACAACACGATGATGGCGCACCAGTTCATGACTTATGTGAATGCCAATTCCGACACCATGGAGGCCAAACTCTTCCCTGCCAGCCAGTTGGGACAGTCGCGCGAGGTGATTGAAGCGATGCGGCTGGGCTCTGGCGCTTCTGCCACCGCCGGTGGCCCCGCTGAATACGCTTCGTTTGTCAAAAAATTGGGGGTGCTGGGTTTGCCGTTTTTGTGGAAGAGTTATGACCACGCCAATGCCGTGCTCGATGGGCCAGTGGGCAAGGAGCTTGAGGCCGATATGGAGAAATCCGGCTTCAAGGTGCTGTCTTGGGCCGTGAGCTGGGGTTATCGCAACGTGGTAACCGCCAAGAAAGAAGTGAAACAGGCCTCAGACCTCAAGGGTTTGAAGATTCGCACCATTCCCACCAAAGTTTTTGTATCGGCCATCAATGCGATGGGGGCCAACGCCACTCCCATGAATTTCGGCGAAATTTATACCTCGCTGCAAAGCGGCGTGCTCGACGGTTACGAGCACACGGCCGCCACCACCATTTCTTTCAAACTGAACGAAGTGGCCTGTTGCATCGCCATGACCCGCCATTTGATGGACCCCACGGTACTGGTGTTCTCGATGGCCGAATGGCGCAAGTTCAACGCCGCCGAACAAGCGGTGATGTTGAAAGGTGCAAGAGTCGCATCCGATATGGTGCGGGCTGCCGCGCCCGTGCGCGAGGCCGAATCGTTGGCTGCAGTCAAAAAACTGGGCATGAAGGTCAACGAGCTGGACACCGCACCGCTGCTCAAGGCTGCCGTAGCCGCGCAAGATGACCTGGCCAAGGAGTTTGGCGCCGAAGCCTTGCTGGCACAAATCCGCAAGCAATAAATTTCAGACCCATTTCAAATCAATGGCCCATCGTATTTTTGATGGCATTGACCAAGGTGCCGAGTGGCTCTTGTCTGCCATTTTTGCAACGGCTGTGGTGATCGCGCTGGTTCAGGTGTTCAGCCGTTACGCCCTGAACACTTCACTGAGCTGGAGTGAAGAGGCGCAAATTTTTGCGCACATCTGGATTGTCTTTTTGGGCATTCCAGTGGCCTACCGCAGGGGTGCGCACATGTACATCGAAACCTATTGCGATCGTTTGCCGCCCAAGGCACGCTCCATCTTCAATTTGGCAGTTGAGCTGCTGTGGGCTGCATTTGCGGTTTCGCTGATGGTTTTGGGCTGGATGGTTGCCCGCATTGCGCATATGCAGGAATCGCCTGGCCTGGAAGTGCCCATGAGTTACCCCTATGCCGGCATGGTGCTGGGGGGTGCCTACCTGCTGGTGGTCGCTTTGCGCCGCCTGGCCGCAAAAACCTGGAAAGTAGCCGCCGCATGATCTGGTTTCTGTTTGCCCTGATGTTGGGAACGATGCTGATCGGTGTTCCGATCCTCTTGTCGATTGCCTTGGTCGGTTACGTCGGTGTGGCTGCTGTGCCCGATTTGGTTTTGCCGCTTTTTGCCCAAAAAATGTTTGCGCAGCTTGACTCGTTTACGCTCTTGGCCCTGCCCTATTTCATTTTGGCCGGGGCACTGATGTCGGCCAGCGGCATGAGCCAGCAATTGGTCGACTTCTCGCGCGTATTGGTCGGCCACCTGCGGGCAGGATTGGCGCATGCTTCGGTAGTGGCCAGCATGATTTTTGCAGGCGTATCGGGGTCTTCGACGGCCGATGCGTCGGCCATCGCTGCCATTGTCATTCCCACGATGAAGAAGTCGGGCTACAAACCAGGGTTTGCCGCCGCGCTAATCGCCACTGCGGGCACCATTGGGGCCATTATTCCGCCCAGCATGGTGATGGTGGTGTATGGCTCCATAGCGCAGGTGTCGGTAGGTGGCTTGTTTTTGGGCGGCATCATTCCCGGCATTTTGGTCGGCCTGTTCCTGATGGCCACCATCAAGATCTACTCCTATTTGCCGGCCTACCCTGAGCTACGGGTGATTCACGGCCAGTTTTCATGGTTGGCCATGGGGCGGTCATTTTTGACAGTTTGGCCTGCTTTGCTGGGCCCGGTGATCATTGTGGGTGGCATTTTGAGCGGCATCTTCACCGCCACCGAGGCGGGCGCTGTGGCCTGCCTATACGCCTTCCTCCTGGGAACGCTGTATTACAAAAAAATCACGTGGCGTGATCTTCCCGATATTTTTCTCGATGCCGCCCTGATGACCACCATGGTTTCGGGCGTCATCGCGGTGGCCGGCGCTTCGGGGTGGCTACTGGGCTATTTGCAATTCAACGAAGGCGCGCTCAAGTTTGTTACCTCCATGTCGCAAGACCCCACCATGGTGTTGCTGATCGTGGCGGTGGTGATGATCGTACTGGGCACATTTGTCGATTCGCTGGCCGTGCTACTGGTGTTTGCGCCAGCCGCCATCCAGATCAGCAAGGTGTATGGCATAGACCCCATCCAAATGGGGTTGGTGATGGTCATGTGTAACCAGATAGGCGCGGTTTCGCCGCCGACAGCACCTCTGCTGTTCATCACCAGCAGTATCGCCAAATGCACATTCTCGGAGGTCAACCGGCATGTTTGGTGGTTTATGCTCGCTGAAACACTGGTTTTGCTGTTGGTGATATTTATTCCTGCCTTGGCAACCTGGATACCGGCAAATTTCCTCGGCAAGTAAATGAGCACCATCCAAGACGTGGCCCGCCACGCCGGCGTTTCCATCAGCACCATATCAAATTTCCTGAACGGTCGGGCCGAGCGCATGGGGCGCGACACCCTGTTGCGGGTGCAGGCGGCCATTGCCGATTTGCAGTTCAAGCCAAACCGGGCCGCGCGTCAACTCAAAACGGGCTACACCCCCATGTTGGGCTTGCTGGTGCCCAGCATTGCCAACCCGATGTATGGCTATATTGCGCGTGAAATTGAAACGTCGGCACAAGAAGAATTTGGCATGCGCGTATTGCTGGGCAATACCTACCGCAATCAGGCCAAAGAAACCGGGTTTTTCGACGACCTCTTGTCGCACGGTGTCCGTGGAGTGGTCGTGATTTCATCGCTTGGCAATGAGCTGCACTTTGAATCCGCCGTCAAGCGGGGCTTGGTCATGGTCAGTTATGACAGGCGGGCCACACAGGGCGCTGCTTCGGCAATTGACCACGTATCGGTCGACAACTTCAAGGCCGGGGCAATGGCCGCCCGTTATTTGACTGATCGGGGACATCGGCGTATTGCATTTGCTACGGTAGCCGGGCAAACCATGAGCCGGGTTGAGAAAATCAAGGGTTTTCTGGATGCCGCGGCGCAAGGCGGCCTTAACCCGGCAAATTCTGCGGGTGCGCCCGCTGTCGCGACCACGGTGCAGGCCACTGTGATTGAAGAGCCGACCGATTCGGAATATGGTGATTCTGAAATGCCCGAGGCAGGGCGCCGGTTGGCACACCGCCTGGCTTCACAGGCCCAACGGCCCAGTGGTGTTGTGGCGGTAAATGATCTGATGGCCTTTGGGCTTATGGCGGGTTTTCGGGAGTGTGGATTGTCTGTTCCGTCTGATGTGTCCGTCATCGGCATGGACGGGCTCTTTTTGTCATCTTTTTCCAACCCGGGTCTGACAACCGTTCGCCTGCCGGTGGCAGAGATGGCACGTACCATCGTGCGGCGCGTGATCGGCCGCATGCAGGATCCTGACATCATGCCGTCTGAATTTCTGTTTGAACCCGATATGGTTGAACGTGAATCCGTGGCAATACCTGCCCCCACAGTTTGATCGCCTACTGACCTGGCCATGAAAAAACCCCGCATCTTCCTCACCCATGGCCCTGAAGCCCTGCCCAACTACTACGGCCCGCGCGCATTGGCCGGCTTGCAGGCAGTGGGCCAGGTGGTGCACAACCCGACCGATGCGGATTTAACCGCCCGCCAACTGGCTGACCTGGCCCAGGGTTGCGACTTCGTCGTGAGTTTTCGGGTGCATCCGGGCCATGCCGAGTTGTTGCGCGCCCTGCCCGAATTAAAGGCCTTTTGCCGCTGCGCCATCGACATCCGCAATGTCGACGTGCCAGTGGCCACGTCCCTGGGCATTTTGGTGACCCAGGCCAGCGCCGGTTTTTTGACATCTGTGTCTGAATGGATCATTGGCGCGATGATTGATGTGAGCCGGGGCATCACCACCGGCACACTGGCCTACCGCGACGGCAAGATATGGAACCCTGTGATGGGCCGCGAACTGCGCGGCTCCACGCTGGGGCTGATCGGTTTTGGGCAAATCGCGCGCACGCTGGCACCGATCGCCCGCGCCATGGGCATGACGGTTTTGATTCATGACCCAAATGCCACCCCAACCGCTGAAGACGGTCGATGCACCAGCTTGGGCGATTTGCTGGCCGAATCAGACTACGTGGTGCCGCTGGCGGTGGCCACTGAAGCCACCGAGAACCTGATGAACGCCACTGCCTTTGCCGCCATGAAACCGGGCGCGTTTTTCATCAATGCCTCGCGCGGCAACCTGGTGGATGAAGCGGCTTTGCTGGCCGCCCTGAACGGCGGTCGCCTGGCTGGTTGCGCCCTGGATGTGGGCCGCGCGCTGGACCAGCAGCCGACGATGCAACTGGCCCAACACCCCTTGGTCATCGCCACGCCTCACATCGCCGGCCTGACTAAACCCGCCACCGAGCATCAGGCAATGGACACGGTGCGCCAGGTCGGCGAATTGCTTCAGGGCAAGCTGCCCGCAGGTTGCGTCAACCCGCAGGCCGACACCCGCCTGCGCGCCTGGCTTGATGCCGAATGAGCCCTCGCGTTTTTGCCCGTTCGCCCAGAACCGGTCGAAGGGCATTTCCAAAAACCGCAACTGACGGCCCGCCATGATCTGCGACTGCCACATCCACCTGTTCGAAGACCACTACCCGCTGGCTGCCACCGCCACCTTCAAACCGCCCGTGGCTCCGTTGACCGCCTACCAGCAGGTACAGGCCGAGTTGGGTCTTCAACGCGTGGTGATCGTGCAACCCACCGGCTACGGGTTTGACAACACCTGCACGCTGGATGGTTTGCGCCGCCTGGGCAAAACCCGCGCGCGGGCGGTGGTGGTGGTTGAGCCATCGATTTCTGACGATGAATTGCAGGCGCTCGATGCCCAAGGCGTTTGCGGCATCCGATTCATGTTGGTACCAGGAGCTGGTGGCGTGCTGGATTGGGCTGCCCTGGCAGCTTTTGCGCCTCGTTTGGCAGCGCTGAATTGGTGCGCCAACCTTCAACTGGACGGGCGCGATTTCCCCCGCTACCAAGCCATTATCGAAGCCTTGCCCTGCAAGGTGGTGATTGACCACATCGGCAAATTTTTGGAGCCGGTTGCGGTCGATTCCCCACCTTTTCAGGCGCTGATGCACATCATGGCCCAACCGCAGCGCTGGATCAAACTGTCGGGTGCCTATGAAACCTCCAAAATCGGCCCGCCGTTGTATGACGATGTGAGCTTGTTGGCCCAAATCCTCGCCGCGCACTTCCCTGACCAGTGTTTATGGGCCAGCAACTGGCCGCACCCCAACCGAAACCCGCTGCCCTCCAACCAGGCCATGCTGGATCTGATCAAGCACTGGGCACCAGATGCGGCGGTGCAGCAAAAAATACTGGTTACCAATCCGGCTTTGCTTTACGGATTTTGACTACCCACCTTCGGCACGAATTCGCCTTTGCGTGTAGCATCTTTTCCGACTCCGATTCCCAGTCCATTTCTGTTCCCAATCCCATAACGAGGAGCCCTTCCATGGCACAACTGAACGTCAACGGCGCGGTGCGCACTTTTGAGGCAGAGGGTGACACTCCGCTTTTGTGGGTGCTGCGTGAACAGCTCGGCCTCACCGGCTCCAAATACGGTTGCGGCATTGCGGCTTGTGGGGCCTGCACGGTGCACATTGACGGAGTTCCCACGCGTTCCTGCGTGCGGCCCGCTTCAACGGTGGAATTGAAGGAAAAAATCGTCACCATCGAAGGCCTCTCGCCCAACGGTTCGCACCCAGTGCAAAAAGCCTGGGCGGCGCTGGACGTGCCGCAATGCGGTTTTTGCCAAAGCGGCATGATCATGGCCACTGTCGCCCTGCTCAAAGACAAGCCCAAACCGACCGATGCCGACATTGACGCGGCCATCACCAACATTTGCCGCTGTGGCACCTACAACCGCATTCGCGCGGCCATCAAGGTGGTAGCCAACGGCGGCGACACCAAAACCGCCGCACTGAACATTCAACATGCCGACGGCACCGTCACCTAAGGAGCACGCCATGAATACAACTCCCACGACAAGTTTCGCCTCGGGCGTATCGCGCCGCCGTTTTCTGGGCACTTCCGCCGCCGCTGGCGCTGCAGGGTTCACTTT
>JANOWY010000079.1:0-2195 GCA_031418135.1 Rhodoferax sp.
CAATGGGGTCGCCGTACTGGTCAAACCCCTGGTAACGGATGCGTGAGAAACGGGGTACCACTGCGCGCAGGCCGGGCACCGACAAACAGCCTTCCCAGTCGTCAATTTCTTCTGCGCCCAAGGGCGTAATAACCGGGTTGAGCAGCATGGTGCGCGGCACCGGGGGCGCATCGGGGTAACGTGGGTTGACGGTGTCGGTGCCAAAAATCACCAGCTGCAAATCGACACCAATCTGCGGTGCAGCCAGGCCAGCGCCGTTGGCAGAGCGCATCGTGTCCAGCAAATCAGTGATCAACAGGTGCAGCGCATCGGTGTCGAAATGCACCACGGGCTGGGCCACGCGCAACAAACGCGGGTCACCCATTTTCAGAATCTCTCGAACCGCCATGTCGATGTGCCTTGTCAAATTAGTGTTGGAGCCAAGCGATGGCAAACGCCCAATGCGCAAACCAACCACCGAGCAGTACCCGGTTGGGCGTTTGCCAAGCTCTGTGCAGTTTATAGTGTTCTCGTTTCCAGGCCTTTATCCACCATGTCTGACATCACCTGCATCATCCCCACGTTCAATGACCCCGTCTCGCTGCCCAAGGCGGTCCGCTCCGTGTTGTCCCAACAGGGGGTGTCTGTCAGCGTGCTGCTGATGGACGACTGCAGCAACGCCGACACACGCGCTTTTCTGCAGGAATTTGCGGCGCAAGACCCGCGCATCCAGCTCTTCCTGATGCCGCAGAACCGGGGCCAGTCAACGGCACGCAACCTCGGTGCCATGCTGGCCACCTCGCCACTGGTTTGTTTTCTGGATCAGGACGACGAATATTTACCTGGTTGGTTGCAGGTGGCGAGCCACGTCATGGCGACCGATGTCTCCATCAGCCTGCTGTCTGGCCTGGCCCGGTTTGCCAATATTCCAAAACGTCTGGGTATTGACGGCTCAGACCCGCGCCTGACGGGTTTGAGTTATGTTTTTATCACCAACATTGTTTTCAGGCGAAGTGTTTTTCTGGCCTCGGGCGGTTTGCCGGTGGGCGAGTTTTGGCGAACCAAAATTGCGGGGGAAGACGGTGTCTTCAGAATGCGCATTGGGCATCACTGGAAATCGGGCCAAACGCAGTTCCCGGCCCTTTTGCACAGCGTGAAGGAGGGGGGTGCCACGGTTCATTTTCTCGATCGGTCTCGCGTGGTGAATGGGGCCGTGCAGATCATCCACGAAGATCCGGCGGAAACCGATGGCAGCTACTTCGGCGCCATGCAGAACTATTGGGACGCCATGGACCGCCTGGTTGACGAGCAACGCAAGTCAATGCTTGTGCCGGCAAGCGGCAAACCCCCTGCGCTGGTGCATCACGCGGGGGTTGGAACCGACGCTGGCCGCGCCATCAACCAGGCCTTGCCCCTCTATCAGGATTTCCTGCAAGTGGCACCGTTATGCATCAAGCACGAGTCTTACTTCCAGGTTTATGAGGCATTGCTGGCAAAGTACAAGGGCAAGGGCATCACCTTTGTGGAGGTTGGCGTTTTTAATGGTGGTTCGCTGGCCATGTGGCGACGGTATTTTGGCCCTGCAGCCCGCATCATTGGTGTTGACTTGAACCCGGAAGCGAAAAAATGGGCCGCCGACGGTTTTGAAATCTTCATTGGCGACCAGTCCAGCGAAAGTTTTTGGACGGATTTTTATGCCCAGGTCGGCGCCATCGATGTGTTGCTGGACGACGGCGGCCACATGAACCATCAGCAAGTCATCACGGCAGAACAGGCCATTCCCCGCATTCGGGACGGTGGCGTTCTCATTGTGGAAGATGTCCACACCAGTTATATGGCGGGGTTCAACCACCCGCCCAACCACAGTTTTGTAGCCTATTCCAAGGGCATGGTGGAGCACATCAATGCGCGTTGCGCAGATGCCGCAATGCCGCCCCACCTTCACACCCAGCGGGTCTGGAATGTGGCATTTTTCGAATCCATGGTAGCCATTGAAGTTGACAGCCGACGGTGTTTTCGCTCCACGGGTATCTCCAACCAGGGCGCTGCGACCACCAACCTGGATTACCGGCACGCCGGTGCTGCACCCGCAGACCTGCCCGATTTATCGCGGTTTTTCAGCTGACCGGCGGGGGCAAACTGCTGGCCAACATTGCCAGCAAACCGGTCTCATCCATCACCGGTACACCCAGTTCCCGCGCCTTGTCGAGTTTGCT
>JANOWY010000080.1:0-4744 GCA_031418135.1 Rhodoferax sp.
GCGCGCAGCGAGGTGCGGGCAGCGGCCTCAAACTGCGTCGCCTTTATGCTGTCCAGCGGCTCTGCCAACAGGGCTTGTTTGTGCTGCTGCGAGAGGCCCAGCGTGTGGGGAATCAACCCGCCCGCAGCCAGAATGCCCTGCAGCACCACGGCCGAGGGTGTGGTTCCCGGGTGGTCAATGCGCTGGCGCAGGTGGCCCAGCGTCTGGCTGAAATCCGTACCAGCGTAGGCGCTGTCGAGCATGCGCGCAAATGGGGCCATGTCTTCAAACAATTCATGCGCCAGCGGGCGCAGCGCCTGTTCGGTGTTGTGCACCAGCAGGTGCAAATCGGGGTCGCGCCCGCGGGTCACCACACGCAGTTTGTTTTCATCGTTTTCGCCCTGCTCGCGCGGTGAAATGGGCGGGCTGTCGCGCAGCAGGCACATCATCAGGAAGGTGTCGCAAAAGGTTTGCTGTTCGGGCGAAATGCCAATGTCGATCAGGGGGTTCAAATCAAACAGGCGTACCTCCACGTATTCAACGCCATATTTTTTCAGGGCAATGGCCGGGCGTTCGCCCTTCAGTCCAATGCGTTTGGGGCGGATGCCGGCATAAAACTCGTTCTCAATCTGCAGCACATTGGCATTGAGCTGTTTCCAGTCGTCTCCATCCCGCACACCAATGGCCTGGTAATACGGGTCGGGCGTGTGGATGGCGGCATCGAGCGCAGCCGTGTACTCGTCCAGCGAATTGAAGTTGATGTGCAGCTTGCTTTGGGCCCGGTTTTGGTAACCTAGATCACTCATGCGCAGGCAGGTGGCGTAGTGGCCATACAGAGTGTCTTCGCCCAGGTGCTCCAGTTCAGGTTTGCCGCCCCGAAGAAAAGACGAATGCAGCGCAGGCGAGGCACCAAACAGGTAAGGGATGAGCCAGCTGTAGCGTAAAAAATTGCGTATTAACCCAAAATACCGTTCGCTGATGAAATCTTGCAGCTCGCCCGTGGCGCGGCAACAGTCATAAAGGTTTTGCCAAAACGCCATGGGCAAAGACCAGTTGTAATGCACCCCCGCAATGGTTTGCATGTGGCGCCCATACCGCAGGCCCAAGCCTTCGCGGTACACGTATTTGATACGCGCGGTGTTGGAGCTGCCGTAGTAGGCCAGCGGAATGTCGGGGTCATCCCCCAGCCAGCCCGGCATGGAATTGGCCCAGATCAGTTCGTCGCCCAGGTTTTGCGCCGTGAAGCGATGAATATCGCGCAAAAACGCCAGGTGAAAGGCCCGGTCAGGCGAGGGCGGCGTGATGAATTCGAGCAGTGCTTCAGAATAATCGGTGGTGATCCACGGGTGGGTCAGTTTGGAGCCCAGGCCCAGCGGGTGCGGCTTTTGCGAGAGGCGCGAATCAGGTGCCACGCGCAGGCTTTCTTTTTCAAAGCCGCGGGTGATGCCGCGCAGCACTTGGGCCGCTTCGGGCGCGGCAAATTGGGTTGCCGCATCGCATCCGGTGAACTTGAGCATGTTGGGTGTCTCCTGTGGGCGGCTGAAGCCCGGTTGTCGCTGGTGCTTATGGTTCTTTTTAGTCGCCCGGCCCCGCTTAATACGGTTTTTGCCAGACGATGTAGGTTTTGCGCCAGTATGGCGCGTTTCCCTCAATTGGTGCAGGCCGAACACAATTCAAGCCCCCTCAGCCCTCGACTTTCGTGCGGCACGGCTGCCCCGATTCTCATTTTCCGGTAAAGCAGGGGCTACGCCGTTCGGCAAATGCGGCCGCACCTTCTTTCAGGTCTGCCGAATGGGCACACGCGGCAATCGCCGCCGCCAATGATTGGGTATCGAGCGACTGCCGGGCAATCTGGTTCAGGTGTTTTTTCATGCCCAGCAGCGCCAGCGGTGCCATGGCCGACAAGGTGTTTACCAGCCCATCAGCCGTGGCCGTCAATTCATCAGGTTCACACAGATGCGTCAAAAAACCGATGCCATACAGGGCGTTGGCATCCAGCCGCTCGGCGGTTAAAAACAGGCGTTTGGCCGCATTCAAGCCCAGGCGCTGCACATACCGCTCGAGCCCGCTTTGGTAATAGTGCAGGCCCAGCCGAGCAGCGGGCATGAACATATCGACTTGCCGCGCCCCCACCCGAAAATCACACGCCAGCGCCAAATCAGTCGCGCCGCCATACACGCCGCCCTGTATCACCGCCACCGTAACCGGCCGCGCGGTTTCCATCGCATCCACCAGCCCCTCAAATGAAACCGGCGAATTCACATGCCGCGCCGCACCAATCTGCCCAATGTCAAACCCGCTGCAAAAATATTTGCCCGTAGCCACCATCCGCAACACCAGCACCTCGGGGCTGTGGTTCACGGTGTTGATATGGTTAGCCAGCGTTTGCAAATCATCGGGTTCGAGCCGGTTGGCTTGGGCAGGGCGGCGCAGGGTGAGGGTGGCGACATGGGCCTGGATGCTGAGTTCGGGGGTCATTGGGGGATTATTGACTGATCCTGGGCCGACCCAAGTCTGGTTTAAATACACCATTGGGGTTGGCAGGTTCAGGGCGGGATCAGGCCGACGGTGCACCCTGCTTCGCGGCTGTCCCCCGTCGCGGCCTAGGGCCGCAGAATCCTCCTTGATGCCGCTGCGCAAAATGCACCGCCGGCCTGATCTGGACGCAGTGTTTGGCGAGACTGGAGGGCGCGTACTTTCCAAAACGAACTAAAAGACCAGACTAAATGGAGCTGCATTCGATCCAATGCGGAAGTACAGAAAACCGAACCCATCACCTCAAAGCAGTCATCGAGTTGACAGCATTTGCCAAATAGTCGAAGGGCTGGATTGCCGCGAAAGCGGATGTAAGACTTGAAATTTTGAATGACTCTTCCCGCACAGGGAGCCGACGTTCAGTCGCGGAATCAATAGCGC
Organism: Rhodoferax sp.; assembly: GCA_031418135.1. Classification (GTDB taxonomy): domain Bacteria; phylum Pseudomonadota; class Gammaproteobacteria; order Burkholderiales; family Burkholderiaceae_C; genus JANYCG01. Next base: position 2,896 of record JANOWY010000080.1, read on the forward strand.
TCCAACAGGCACATAGCGGCGATACAACTTCAAGATCAGAACGCCAGATATCGGTCAAATTGGGCGGCATTTATTGAGAGCGAAGTTGTTTGGTCCGCGCGACGCCCCCAGTTAAAGTTGCACCGGAATTTGGAGTTCGGAGTTAATTTAGCAAGTGATCACCAACTCACAGGCGCTAGACCATGAACCGCTTCCCAACCGCAAGTGGCACGACCCGCTCCTTGAAAATCTGTTCCATTGCGGAAGTAGCACGCCAGCCTGTGCAGTGGCCAGGAGCGAGTAGTTGTAAATTGAAAGTCTGCAGATCAGCAATCGTTTCTGGAATGATGGCTTCCGTGGGTCCGGCCAAATGCATTCCGCCCATGATCGCAAAGGGGGGCGCATCTGGCGACACTCCGCGTGCATGTTTCAACACATTAATGATTCCGGCATGCGAACAGGCAGAAAAGATGAACTGCCCGCGCCCTTTCACGTTCACCGATACATAGCGCTCATCCATGAGCAATGGATCTGGCTCCCACGCGTCACTTGGGCTGGCTCTACGCACTTGACCTGCCAAACCCTTTTCGTATTCAGTCACTCTGGGAATTTCACCGCTGAGATAGAAAGCTCCTTCGCCAATCAATTGAGGTTGGTCTGTGGAAATTACGTTAGCTCCCGCCTTGATCAGTTCGTTTTCCGTTGGCACGTTCTCAAAGGGGAAGATCAGTCCGCTGGGCATAGTAATTCCGCGTTCTGAAAACATGCCAGGGTGCATGTAGGCAGTGACATTGCCAGCACCCCGAATAGTGGCTGCCTGCTCAACGGCATCCACCATGCCACTCGAATGATCCCAATGCCCATGCGACAGAACAATGTCGGAGATGCCACCAAAGTCTATGCCCAAGATGTTTGCATTTCGAACAAACGTCTGCCGTTCGCCACCAGTGTCAAAAAGCAGAGTTTGTGTCTTGTCGCTAATCTTCGCTTTGAGCAAAAGTGACAGGCCATGTTGTGCGCAACATATTCCAGAGCCGGATAGAACTCGTATGCGGCCCCTTGTTAAAAGACCACGCCACTCGGGCTCAACAAACGGTGGACTACTCGATAGACTGTCCGTCGTGTTGTCAACGATGACCAGAATTTCAAGACTGTCGACTTCAACGTTATTCATAGCCTCTTCCCCCATGACATTTCGTTCCAATATTGACTGCAGAAGATTTTAGGCCCGAGAGGCTAAGGTGTCATTCACCAGTGTCTGGTTCCGCGTCATGCCTGCCCTAGAAACGCTCGGTGAATGACCGCAAAGGGGATCTGACCAGACCATGGTTGGAACCCTTCGACTGACTCCTGACAGCCCACAGGAGCCAGCCGGTTTTCTCCGAACCAGACACTCAAAATTGAAAGTTGGGTATGGAGCGGAACGTAGACCCGCATTGCCTGGACTGCCGAAATACCTACCCAATTTGACTGCCATGCTCGACTGTGGGGAGTATTACTTCCTGGCGGTTATGCCTGTCCAGCAAGTGACTGCTCTTTTTGCCGCCTAACCTAATGCATGCCAGTATGGCATCAATAACGGCCCCATCGCCAGATTGGGTAAGCACTAAGGGAAGACTGCACTGACCACGGTGCGGGCCAGTTGAGTGTCGGCCGTCAGGACGTAGCGGCCAGTCCCAGCGCCATGTGCTCAATGAACGCTGGCGCATATACCGAATCAATCCACCGTACCACAACGACCGCGTCATGGTCGGGCTCAATCCAGATGTAATGCCCCCCTGCACCCACCATGAAAGCGCTGCGCCTTGAAGCGCCGGGGAAAATGCTTCCATCACCGTTGAGCCACATCAACCAGCCATAAAACGGGGCG
>JANOWY010000081.1:0-21327 GCA_031418135.1 Rhodoferax sp.
CACGGCAAAACGGCTCATGCAACGAATGACTGCAAAAATCACGCTATAATCGAAGGCTTGTTCCTCGATAGCTCAGTCGGTAGAGCGCCGGACTGTTAATCCGTAGGTCCCTGGTTCGAGCCCAGGTCGAGGAGCCAAAAAAACAAAGGCTTGCATGTGAATGCAAGCCTTTTGTCTTTCTGGCATCGGCCGTGAAGCAATCAAACCGGAAATCGCGCCCGGATCAACCTAAAAAAACCAGAACCGTTGAATTGAAACGTGCTTAAACGCGCCCATTTGCGTCTGGCGTCATAAAGCCGCCCCCAACCGCGCCACCCCCTCGACGATCTTGGAAACATCCGCCGTCGCAAACGACAGCCGCAACGTCGCCCGATCTGGCTGAGTCGCATAAAACGGCGCACCCGGCACAAACGCCACTCCCTTCTCAATCGCGCGTTTGGCAAGCTCCGCAGCATCAGCGCCAGGGGCTGTCAGCCGCGTCCAGAAGAACATGCCGCCTTGCGGCTGGCTAAAGGCAATGGCATCACCCAACTCGTTACGCAAACAATCCGCCATGGTCTGGGCGCGCTCGGCATAGGTTTTGCGCACCACATCCAGCGCGGTGTCCATGCGTTTCAAACCCAGATACGCCGCGGCGATGGCCTGGGTGAGGTTGCTCGTGTGGGCATCGCTGAACTGTTTGCACATCACGGCATTGGCCAACAGCGCAGGCGGGGCAATCATCCAGCCCACGCGCAGGCCGGGGCTGAGCACTTTGCTGAAGCTGCCGCAGTACACCAGCCATTCGCGGCTACCGGGCACCTCTTGGCTCAGGCTCATCATGCTGGGTGGTGGTGGTGCCTTGCCAAAATACAACTCGCTGTAAGGGTCGTCTTCCACCACCAGCACCTGGTACTTAACAGCCAGCGCCAGCACGCGTTTGCGCCGCGCCAGGGTCAGCATGGCCCCGCTGGGGTTGCCGAAGGTGGGAATAAGGTAAATAAACTTGGGCTGCTGCTCAATGATGAGCTGCTCCAGCACATCGACATTCACACCGTCGGCGTCAATCGGCGCACTGACCACATCCGCGCCGTAGAGGCGGAAGCACTGGATGGTGGCCAGGAAGGTGGGGCCTTCCATGATGACTTTGTCGCCAGGGTTGATCAAGGTTTTGCCGATCAGGTCAAGCGCCTGTTGGCTGCCCGTGGTGGTAATGATCTCATCGGGCCGTGCCGTTATGCCTTTGCTGGCCATGTGCATGCTCAGGCCCTCGCGAAGCTGGCCCCAGCCCTCGGTGGCGCCGTATTGCAGGACTGCCCCTGCATTTGGGCTGTTCAACACCTGGCTGGTTGCCTCGCGGATGCCCTCAAGGTCAAACAAGGCAGGGTCCGGAAACCCACCGGCAAAGCTGATGATGCCGGGTTTTCCCAAGAGCTTGAAGAGCTCGCGAATGGCCGAGGTTTCGACGTTTTGCAGGCGGTCTGCCAGGCGCAAGTGGTTGGATGATGACATGGTGGTTAAGCGAATGGGTGAGGTTTGCGAAAGACAAAAACAGGGGTTGTTACGGGAGGCGTTATATTGAACACCTTCCCGACATTTTCACCCACCCGCCCTTGCGTTACGAACATGATTGAAAAACACCTGGATATTCCCACCGCCGACGGCAGCATGAACACCTTTGTGGTTTACCCGGAAGAAAACGGCCCGCACCCGGTGGTGCTGTTTTACATGGATGCACCCGGCAAACGCGACGAATTGCACGACATGGCGCGGCGCATTGCAGCAGTAGGCTACTACGTGGTGCTGCCCAACCTGTATTACCGCAAGTCGCGCGATTTCAAACTGACCGAACGCACTGAAGCCGCCATGGCCGAAATGTTCAAACTGATGGGCACGCTTAATGCCACCACCACGCAGATGGATACCGATGCCATGCTGAAATTTGTCGATGCACAACCCGAAGCCAACACCAGCCGCGTCGGGGCATTGGGTTATTGCATGAGCGGGCCGTATGTGATGTGGGCGGCGGCGCAGTTCCCGGGGCGGCTGAGCTGCATTGCTTCGATTTACGGTGCCAACATGGTCACCAGCCAACCCGATTCACCACACTTGATGCCGCCTAAAATTCTCTGTGAAAGCTATTTTGCCTGCGCCGAAATCGACCAATGGGCCCCGCGCGAGGCGGTTGAAACCCTGCAAGCAAGCTTGAAGGCGGCGGGCACGCCACACCGGCTGGAGTGGTATCCCGGCGTACACCATGGTTTTGCTTTTCCAAAACGCGACGGCATCTACAACCGCGAAGCGGCTGAGCGACATTGGGAGCGCTTGTTTGACCTGTTTCGTCGCCGCTTGCACTGAGCCTGCGGACGAACACTGCGCCAAACCGCGCACGCCAAAGTGGTCAGCCCACAAAACCGCCAATCAGCGGGTCAGCAGGCGCCCGTCTCGCGTAACCCGGGCCAAGTCAACAAACTGGCTGCCATGGCGGTTTGATGGTGAATAGTTCACCTTGAAGCCACCCAGGTCATACGCACCCAGATTGGAAAGCGAATCGAGCACCGACTTGGCGTTGACGGTGCCCTTCACCCGGCGAATACCTTCCACCACAATCTTGGCAGCAAAACAGGCTTCAAGATGGGTAGTGTTCATGGGGGTTTTGATGCCTGAGGCTTCCAGCGCCTTGGCGCATTCGCGCACGACCGGAATCTGCGCGTTGGGGTTGGGCACCACCTGCGAGATTGAAACGCCCGCACCGGCCTCACCCACGGCCTTGACAAACTGATCAGCACCAATGAAAGAGATGCTCGAGATCGGCACCATCCGGCCGCGGGCGATGAGATCTTTTTGCACCGCCGCCAAGGCACCCGATAACACGGTATTCAAAATTACCTCGGGCTGCAGGGCCAGCAAACCATCGACATCGGCGGCGCTGATCACGGCATTGCGTTTGAGCGAATAGGCTTTTGGCTGCAGATTGATCTTTTTCAGATACTCGCTGACCACAGCCAGGTTTTGTTTGCCGACTTCATCGTCATAGTGCAACACCGTCACTTGCTTGAAGCCCAGGCTGGTCCAGAAATTGAGAATCTTCTCCATCTCTTCACCGTAGGATGCGCGGGCCGTGAACAAGACCGGGCTTTTGACGCGCACCGGGTTGGCCCCGGAAAACGGCGCAAAAAATGCGACGTCGCTGGCTTGCGCTTGGGGGATGGCATCCAGGCTCAGAGTGGCAGAAGCGTACCCAAACAACGCCAACAGGTTCTTGTTTTCTAGCAGCGTTTTGGTGTTGGCCCCGGCAATCTTGCGGTCGTTCTTGTCGTCAATGCTCAACAACTCGATGGATTTGCCTTGCACACCACCATTGGCATTGACCATGTCAAAGTAGGCTTTGGCACCTTCCTGGATGTCCTTGCCAAACCGGGCGTTGCCACCGGTCAGCGGCGCAGACTGGCCGATTACCCACTTATCCTGCGCATTGGCGCCGCTGCAGGCAATAGCCCCCAAGACACCCGAGCACAACATCCATACCGATTGCTTGAAAAACCTGGTCATCGCCACTCCCTTGTTTTGCGTCCAACGCCGCTTTTTAACAGAAAGCCAATTTTCTTACACAAGTATGCGTTTTGCAATTGCCGCCGTTTTAAATTTTTGCGCTCAGTCTGCGTAGATTCCCGCTTTTTTGATGACCGGAGCCCATTTGGCAATTTCAGATTCGAGGAAAGTTTTAAGGCCGGACGGCGTCATTTTTTCAACCGGAACAATATCGGCATTGAGGTCTGCCAGACGTTGCTTGACCATGGGATCAGCCATCGCAGCCCGCAGGGCCACGCCCACCCGCTCCAATACTGCGGGGGGGGTGCCTTTGGGCGCATAAAGCCCATGCCAAACCTTGACCTCAAACCCTTTGAGGCCCTGCTCGTCCAAAGTCGGCACTTGGGGCAGCGCCGACAACCGGTTCAAGGTAGTCACGCCAAATACTTTGACACGGCCATCCTTGATCAGCGGCACCGTGGTGGTGGTCTGGTCACACAACAAATCAACCTGGCCACCCAACAGTGCGTTCATGGCGGGGCCAGTGCCGCTGAAAGGCACGGTGGTCAGATCCGTGCCAATGCTGGACATGAACAACAATCCACACAAATGCGAAACCGCTCCCAAGCCAGCGTTGGCCAGTGAAACTTTGTCTTTGTTGATTTTGACGTAGGCCTGCAATTCGGCAAAATTATTGGCCGGAAAATCCTTTCGGGCCAACAATGTCATCGGTACATCGACCACCTGGCCGATGTATTCAAAATCTTTCAGCGGATCGAACTGAAGTTTTTTGTACAGCGCGGGTGCAGTTGCCATGCCCATATGGTGCAAAAACAGGGTGTGCCCGGTGGGCGCCGCCCGAGCTGCTTTGGTGGCACCAATGGTGCCGCCCGCGCCGACCGCGTTTTCAACCACCACACTGCCACCCAGCGACTTGCTCATGGGCACGACCATCATGCGGGCCAAAATGTCTGTGGGGCCACCAGCCGCAAAGGGAATCATCAGCGCGATAGATTTGTCGCCTGGGTAAGCCGCCTGCGAAAACGCGGTTGTAGTCGCGGTTGCGCCAGCAATCAGCGCCAAGCTGATGCCAAGATACCTGATGACCCGGTTAAACCTGAAAATCGACATGAAAACCTCCTGAAACAACCTAAAAACCCAATGTGCCAGTGTGAACCGCCATCGCCCGTTCTGCCATCCGCAGATACCCTTTCAAACCGCAGGCGACGTGCCCAACAGGCGCGTCACCTGGCCGAGGTAGGAAATGCTCCACAAGCGCTCGAGCGCCAGCTTCATCTCTGACGGGTTGGCAGCACCGCTCCAGGCAGCCAAACGGGTCGCTTTGGCGGTGATTTCATCGCGGCTCAGTGTGTTGCCAGGGTCTCCCTTGGGTTCATCGACCCGGCCCGACAATTTGCGGCCATCTGTGGTGGTGACGGTCACTTTGCCGATCCATCGCTGGGGGTAAGCCGCGTCCACTTCAGCGTCCAGTTGCATGCTGACACGGTTGCAAAAGGCAATGGTTTCAGCCGCATTGAAATGTTGGTCAAACTCGTTCAATCCTGCGTAGCCGAACAGCGCGGCCAGCGCCAAGGTGGTGCCCATGGAAAACTTGCTTTGGTGCACCGTGGTCGGGTTGACCACCGGGCCCAGCACATCAATCGCGCCTTGGTGCACATGCGTCACCACGCTGGCGATGTCGGCAGGCTTGAGCTGATGGGCCTGCATGACCTGCAGAAGTGCGTCTGCCGCCGGATGCGTGTGGCGGCAGCATGCGTGGTACTTGAACGATGTTTCAGCCGTGGCCCAGCGCCCCCCCAAACGGTCCACCAGTTTGGCCGGGTCTGCATCAGACGACATACCTGCGGCCATGCCCTGGGCACCTTCGAAGATTTGCGCGGCACCAGTAAACCCGTCAGCCGCCAACTGGGCCGACAACAATCCGGTGGAGGCCGCATGGGCCGTGTGCAATTGCTTGGAATCTGCGCCCGTTCGCAAAAACTCCCACAAACCACCCGTTTGGGTGCCTGCGGAACCAAAGGCATGCAGCATCTGGCTTGCATTCAGGCCCAGCAGATGGCCGGCAGTTGCCGCTGCGGCCACTGTGCCCGCCGTGCCCGTGGTGTGAAACACCTTGTAGTGCGAACGCCCCAAAAATTCGCCCACGCGTATGCCCACTTCATAACCCGCCACCGCTGCGGTGAGCAAATCCTTGCCGCTTTTGCCAAGTGCTTGCGTCAACGCCAAAGCCACCGGAAAAACCACCGTGGCCGGGTGGAACACCGAACCGTTGTGCACGTCATCTTGCTCAGCCAAATGGGAGGCCGCTGCATTGACCATGGCAGCGAAATAGGGCGATGTTTGCACGCGGCTCACCAGTTGTTCGGATTTGCCGGTGGTGGGCCCATTTGCAAAGCAAACTTGGCGATGCTTTCAACCGGACGGGCACCCTTGCCGGCCAGACACGAACCAAACCAGTCGACCAGCAGGTCTTCGGTTTTGCGCACCACGGGTTCGGGGATATCGGCAAAGGTGAGGTTCGCCGCAAAGGCAGCAAGTTGGCCACTGGGTGTCATGATGAATTGAATTGGGATGGTTTGACAGGTTGCTGCATTGACGAAAGGTCAGAACGAGCGGGGCAAGCCCAAAATATGCTCGGCCACGTACGAATAGATCAGATTGGTGGAAATCGGTGCCACCTGGTACAGGCGGGTTTCCCGAAATTTGCGTTCTACGTCGTATTCACATGCAAAACCAAAACCACCGTGGGTTTGCAGGCACACATTGGCGGCTTCCCAGGAGGCTTTGGCCGCCAGGTATTTGGCCATATTCGCTTCGGCACCGCATGGCTGCTTGGCATCAAACAACGTACAGGCTTTAAAACGCATCAGGTTGGCCGCTTCGGTTTCAATGTAGCTGTCGGCAATCGGGAACTGCACGCCCTGGTTTTGCCCGGTAGGGCGGCCAAACACCACCCGATCACTGGCATAACGACGGGCTTTGTCGATGAACCAATAGGCATCGCCAATACATTCAGCGGCAATCAGCGTGCGCTCGGCATTGAGCCCGTCCAGAATGTATTTGAAACCCTGCCCTTCCTGGCCGATCAGGTTCTCTGCCGGAATCTCCAGGTTGTCAAAAAATACTTCATTGGTTTCGTGGTTCACCATGTTCAGAATCGGGCGAATCGTCATGCCCTGGCCGCCTCGCTCCGGCAAGGCATCTTTGAGGTTGACGATGAAGATCGACATGCCTTCGGATTTGCGCGTCACCTCGGCCAGGGGCGTAGTACGGGCCAGCAAAATCATCAGGTCAGAGTGCTGGATGCGCGAGATCCACACTTTTTGGCCATTGACGACGTAACGGTCACCTTGGCGAACCGCCGTGGTTTTGAGCTGGGTGGTGTCGGTGCCCGTGGTGGGTTCGGTCACCGCCATCGATTGCAAACGCAACTCGCCAGTGGCGATTTTCGGCAGGTAGTGACGTTTTTGCTCCGGCGAACCGTGCCGCAACAAGGTGCCCATGTTGTACATCTGGCCATGGCATGAACCCGCATTGCCACCGGCAAAATTGATCTCTTCCATGATGACCGAGGCTTCGGCCAACCCCAGGCCTGAACCGCCGTACTCTGCAGGTATCAGCGCGGCCAGCCAGCCCGCCTGGGTCAGCGCGTTGACAAAAGTTTCCGGATAACCGCGTTCGTGGTCCACCTTTTGCCAGTAGGCTGAATCAAACTGGGCACAGGTGGCGCGCAAGGCTTCGCGCATGTCTTGATAGGCATCAGGGGCAGGAATATGGGTTTTCATGGATAAATGGTGTTTTTGGGACTTTAACCGCAAGCCACCCCGTCAACGGCCAGGCCAGGCTATGGTTCGGCCTGAAAATGGTGCGCGAGTGCCCATTGCGGCACGCGTTGCTCGCGCCGCCGTCCCAAGGGATGGCGATCTTTCCATTTTGACTTTTCAGGCTTGCCGACACCCATGAACGCCCAACAAATCGAAACCTTTTTTGCCACGCTCAAAGCCGCCAACCCGCAGCCGGTGACCGAGCTGGAATACACCTCGGTGTTTGAATTGTTGACGGCGGTGTTGTTGTCGGCACAAGCGACCGATGTCGCGGTGAACAAGGCCACCCGTCGCCTGTTTGTGGTGGCCAACACGCCGCAGAAAATGCTGGCAATGGGGCCCGAAGCGCTGGAGCAGCAGATCAAGACCATCGGCCTGTTTCGCAGCAAGGCCAAACACCTGCTTCAGACTTGCCATATGCTCGTGGAGCGCCACGGCGGGCAGGTGCCACGCGACCGCGCTGCGCTGGAAGCCTTGCCCGGTGTCGGCCGAAAAACCGCAAACGTGGTGCTGAATTCTGGTTTTGGTGAACCAACGATAGCAGTGGACACGCACCTTTTTCGGCTGGGCAACCGAACCGGCCTGGCCCCTGGCAAAACCCCACTGGCAGTGGAGCTGCAATTGCTCAAGCGGGTGCCACAGGCTTACCGCGTGGATGCGCACCATTGGCTCATCCTGCATGGGCGCTACGTCTGCAAGGCCGTAAAGCCGCTGTGCGGGCAGTGTTCAGTCTTTGCAGTGTGTGGGTTTAAGGGAAAACACGGCCCAAAGGCGATTCAACCGAGCTGAAGGCACTGTTACACAGTGCAATAATTAATTCAGCCTGCCGCCGCCCGCATCATGAACCTGTTCGACACCCGCACTGTTTTTTTGCTTTGCGGAATTATGGGCGGCATGATGTCCATCATCCTGTTTTCGCTGAAAAAGAGTTATCCACCCACGATCAAAGGGCTGGGCGATTGGGCGGGTGGCCTCTTCCTGATGTTTTTGGCGGGCGCTACGACCGCCGGGCGGGGCTACTTCCCGGATTTCTTGGCGATTTCGCTGGCCAATCTGTTTTTCTTCCTGGGGCTGTACTGGACCTTATACGGTACGGCGCAATTTTTGGGCCGCCCGTCGCGTCCAGCACCCTGGCTGTTTTTCATTATTGTTTTGTGTGGTGCCCATGTCTGGTACACCTTTGGCGACAGCTCGCTGATTGCGCGAATTCTGTTGGTGAATATCGGCGGCATCATCGTGCTGGGCGCCCAGGCTTACTTGGTTTCCCGATACCAACAGGACGGTTTTGGCAAATGGCTGACGTTTGGCACCCTGGTGGCGGGCGCGGGCTTGCAGGTTATGCGCCTGCTGGTGCTTCTATTGGTGCCACATGACCTGGACATCATGGCGCAATCGGCAACCAACCAGTTTTATACCGTTGGATTTGCTTTTTCGCTTTTGCTCTATGCAATCGGTACGGTCCTGATGTCGTCGGAACACCTTCGAGCCCAGTTTGAGCTGCTGGCCACACGCGATTCACTCACCAATGCCTTCACCCGGCGGCATTGGAACACCTTGTGCGAAGGCGAGTTTTTGCGTTGCAAGCGCTCCGGCCGCAGCCTGGCGGTGCTGGCCCTTGATCTGGACCACTTCAAGGCAGTCAATGACAACCATGGCCATCAAGCCGGCGATACCGTGCTGACAGACTTTGTTGCCCGGGTCAATGCGCACCTGCGGCATAGCGATCATCTGGGGCGTTTTGGCGGCGAAGAATTCCTGTTGTTGCTGCCCGATACCTCGCTGGAACAAGCCACCCAGGTGGCCGAACGCATTCGTTCCGATCTGGCCAAATCGACCGCCACCCCTTTTTGCACGGTCAGCATTGGCGTTACTACCTCCGATGGGCGCGATCCGTCGGTCGAAGCCATTTTGGCCCGGGCTGATGCGGCCATGTACCGCGCCAAGGCCGCTGGTCGCAACCGGGTTGAAACCGCCTGATTCCAGGCGTCAGCCCGCTTGGGCTTCCAGCTTGGCCCAAGCCGAATCAGTGAGTTGCGACAAATCCACCACCCGGTTGCGTCCCAGGCGTTTGGCCCGGTACAGCATGGTGTCGGTCAGGCGAATCCAGTGCTCAACACTTTCAATCTCGTCGTCCAGCTCGACCAGGCCGAAACTGGCCGTGACATGCTGGCCATCCAACAGCGGGTGCTCCACCAAATCGCGCCGCAGCCGCTCCACTACTTCACCGGCAGCTTCGGCGCGGGTGCCAGGCAGCAGGATGCCAAACTCTTCCCCGCCGTACCGCCCGCTGACATCGGTCTCGCGCAAGATGCGGTTGAAAGACGCGGCCAGCCGGCGGATGGCTTCATCACCGGCGGTATGGCCATGGGTGTCGTTGATCAGCTTGAAATGATCCAGATCCACCATCACCAACACAGCGGCATCTGATCCGCGCTGGTAGCGCGAGAATTCATTGCGCACCAGTTTTTCCCAATGCATGCGGTTGTACAGGCCCGAGAGGCCGTCATGCTGGCTCAATTGCTCCAACTCATACCGTTTTTTGTTCAAAGCGTGGATCGCGGTGAAGGCCACATACCCGACGGCCAACGGCTGAAACACCAGCAACGGAATGGCCGCGAAGATGACGGGCAAGCTGGTGGCCGGCAACCAGTGCCAATCGTAGGTGACCATGCCCAGGGCAACGCCCAGGCCTTGCAAGGCCAGGCCGCGCCATAACAGGCGCAAGCCACCACCCGCAATGGTGTTCATGCCCGTCATCACCACCGCCAGCACCACGGGCAACAGGTTGAAATCCATTGGCACCATCCAGATGCCGATCAAAAACTGATCGGTCAGCAAATTGAGCCGCTCTACATCGCGCGGATTGTCGGTCCGGCGCGCCAGCCACCATGCCAGTGGGGGCCAGGCCAAACAATAGATCGTTGGCCCGAGCCACTGCAACCAATGGGCGTTTTTCTCGGCCATGACGGCTGCAAACATCACCAAGGCGCAGGCCAGGCCACCCGTACGGGCGAAAAAACTGCGCCGCGCGAACCCCAAGCGCGACTCATGAACAAGCTGCTGCGTGAGTAAGGCGGCGACCGGCATGCCTGATTGTCCTGAAATTCGGGGTTTTGCGCCTGCTGCATGGGAAGGACAAAGCAACAGCGTTTGGACAAATCCGTTACCAGCGGTAACTTCGGGACCCTTTGGCGTCGCCAAGGCATAGGTTTGACCAGCTGTTAATCAGCCGGGTTTTGTACATTTTTGACAGCTTTACCTACAATTTGTGGATGTCAAATACTTCCTCCCTTGCCGCCGGACCAGCGGAATCCACGTTATCGTTGCCAGCACAAGCTGCTCAAGCGCCGCTTCCCCCAGGCACACCCTACCGTGACCGCAAACGCTACGCCTGGCTGCTGTCGCTGGTATTGCCAGGTGGCGTGGCCTTCGGCCCGGCGTTGATGTTTGTCACCGGTGACCCGCTCACGCTGTGGTTGGCCCCGCTGTTTTATTACGTCGCAGCACCGCTGCTGGACATGCTGATTGGTGAAGACCTGAGCAACCCGCCCGAAGCCGCCGTCCCCGCGCTGGAAGCCGACCTGTATTACCGCCGGATCACCTACGCGCTGGTGCCTCTGTTATGGGGCGCGTTTATCTTCGGTGCCTGGTTTGTCAGAACCCAGTCGCTGCCGCTTCATGGCATGGTGGCGATGGTGCTGATTTGCGGCGGTGTGGGCGGTTTTTGCATCAACCTGGGGCATGAAATGGGTCACAAAAACACCACGCTGGAGCGGCGGCTGACCCAACTGATTCTGGCACCCACCTTTTACGGCCACTTCACGATAGAACACAACCGGGGCCACCACCGTGATGTGGCCACACCTGCTGACCCGGCCTCTGCGCGGATGGGCGAATCCATCTACCGCTTTGCGCTGCGCGAGTTGCCCGGTGCTTTCACCCGGGCCTGGGCGCTGGAAAAACACCGCCTGGCCAACCGCGGGTTGGGCACCTGGTCGACCCAGAATTTGATTTTGCAACCCGCCCTCATCACGCTATTGCTGTGGGGCGGCCTGATGATTTGGCTGGGTTGGCAGATATTGGCGTTTTTGCTGGTGGCCTCAGTGTGGGCCAACTTTCAGCTGACCTCGGCCAACTATGTAGAGCACTACGGTTTGTTGCGCAAGGAAGTGAGCCCGGGCAAGTTTGAACCTTGCCAGCCGCATCATTCCTGGAACAGCAACCACGTGTTTTCGAACTGGATCTTGTTCCATTTGCAGCGCCATTCAGACCACCACGCCCACCCGCTTCGGCGCTACCAATCACTGCGGCATTTTGACAATCTGCCCACGCTGCCCAATGGCTACTTCGGCATGTTTCTGGTGGCTTATATCCCGCCCCTGTGGTTCTACGTGATGGATGAACGCCTGCTGGCACGGGTGGGACGCAAGGCGCAGGACATCAACCTCGACCCGCGTCACCGCCAGCAGTTGATTCACAAATACCAGCTTTTTTGAAGCTCTGTAATTTTGAATTTACGTTATATTGTCTATATTTATATCATTTTTATGATAAGTAATGTATCTAATTGTGTAATATTTACTTTAACAATTTCCCTTATTTTTTCAAATAAAGTGTGATAAATAAATAAATTTCAGTTTTCGAGCGGATGCGCTGCCAATATTTTTCGGAACCCGCCGAATAGACCTCACCAGGCCCCTGCCGATGGGCCCTTTCAAACCGACAAGCTGATCGCCTTGCCAAACACCAGCGCTTCGTTGGGCCATTGGCTGGCGTGGGCCACCTGCCGAACGCCTTGCGCCATCAACATGGCGGCGCGCATCACACCGGCGTGGGTTATCCAAACGGTGTCGGCGCCTGCCGCAGCCGTCTCGTCCCACGCGTCTGCTACCCGGGCCATCACGTCTTGCACACTTTCAACGCCGCCAAAACGCCAGGTGCCGAAGTTGTCGCTCCAGCGCCTGAGTTCTGCGGCGGGAATCGCGTCCCACCGATGGCCTTCCCAGTGGCCAAAGTTCATCTCCTTCAGGCGCGGATCGGGCAACACCATCAAGTCGGGCCGCAATTCGAGCACGGCCTGGGCCAATTGGGTGCAGCGCTTCAGCGGCGAACACATCACTTTCAAGCCAAAGGGCAGTTCGTGTGCAAGTGCTTGGGCCGCTTGCGAGTTGGCCTGCTCGTCGGCCAGCAAGTCACTGGCACCGTAACAAACACCCGGCCCGATCAGCGTCTGCGCATGGCGTACCAGCCAGAGCTTCATGGCAGATTTTCAACCGGCGTTGCCCGCCGTGCCGGGCCAAAACAGCTCATAAGGTGAACGCCAGGGCGAGGTAAAAAACCACCTCACACACCTGCTGTGTGGCCCCCAGGCAATCGCCGGTAAAACCCTGCAAGCGCCGCCAAAAGAGCCGCCACATCCAGGCCATGGCGGCTACCGCAGCCAGCGTTGGCGCCCATAAATTCAGCCCGTCATCCAGCCAACTGACGGCCGCCAGCGCAGCAGCCACCCACACAGCGGCTACTGCCAAACCCGTCTTGCTGATCTGGTCGGCCAACGGTTTGGATTTGCTGGTGGCATCGTCGCCGACATGGCGCAGGGTGCGAATCAGCACCAGCGGCAGTGCCCGCGAGACCACATGGGCGACAAACAACGCCAAGCACATGGCTACAACATCGAACGAACCGATCAGGGCCAGCAACGACACCTTGGCCAACAACATCAACACCACAGCCAGTACCCCAAACGCGCCCACCCGCGAATCCTTCATGATGAGCAAGGCCTTCTCCCGCTGAGGCGAACCGCCCAGGCCGTCGGCCACGTCGGCCAGGCCGTCTTCATGAAAGGCCCCGGTGAGCCACACGCTGGCAGCCGTACCCAGCACGGCAGCCACAAGCGGCGTGAAACTGCTGGCCGGCAAATACAACATGAGCCCATACGTCAGCGCCGCCACCCACAGCCCCACCAGCCAGCCCACGCCCGGAAAATGCGCTGCACTGGCCCTCAACAACGCCGGGCTATAACCCACCCAGTCGGCAACGCGCCCGGTGACCGGAATGCGGGTAAAGAACTGCACCGCCAGCAAATAATGGCGCACAAACTTCATGCCGGGCTTTGGGTCAGGTCGTTTTGGGTTGCCACACCGGCTTGGGCAAAACTGGCCATGTCGCGCAAGATGACACAAGCCGATTGCAGCAGTGGCCATGCCAGCGCCGCACCCGAACCTTCACCCAAACGCAGGCCCATATCCAGCAGCGGCTGGGCTTTTAAATGCGCCAGCATGAGCGTGTGGCCCCGTTCGCCCGAGCGGTGCGCAAACACACAACGCTGCAACACCCACGGCCGCAAGGCCTGCGCGACCAGTACGACAGCGCTGGCAATAAAACCATCGACTAGCACCACCCGGCGCTCATGCGCGGCCTGCAGCACGGCACCCAGCATGGTGGCCATCTCAAAGCCGCCGAATGCCGCCAGTACCTCCAGGGGCTGCATGGCATCTCCGTGGCGCTGCAACACGCCGCGCAAGACAGCCGTTTTGCGCACCACCCCTGCATCGTCCAACCCGGTACCAGCGCCGGTGCAGTCGGCAATGTCTTGCCCCGTCAACCGGGCCAGCAGCAACGCCGCCGCCGAGGTGTTGCCAATGCCCATCTCGCCCAGCAGCAGCGCGTTGCCGGGCAGGTTTTTAACCAGGTTTTGCCCGTTGCTGATGGCTGTGAGGCATTGGGCAGCGCTCATCGCGGGCATAACCGCCGCGTCTTGTGTGCCCCCTGCCCCTTCGGCGGGTTTGCAAACATGCAGCCCGGGGCGGCTGGAACCTGGCGGCAGGCCTTGCAGAAAATCATGGTTCACGCCGCAATCGGCCACGGTCAAGGTCAGGCCGTGCTGGCGCGCCAACACGCTCACGGCGGCACCGCCAGCCAAAAAGTTCTCCACCATTTGCCAGGTTACATCGCTCGGGTAAGCCGACACACCACGCGCCGCCAAACCGTGATCGCCTGCGAACACGACGAGCTGCGGTTGCACCAGCTGCGGTGTTTCGGTGCCCAAAATCAGGCCGATCTTGAGAGCCAAGGCTTCGATCTGGCCCAATGAACCCAGTGGTTTGGTTTTTTGGTCGAGCCTGGTTTGTAACGCCCGGGTGAGCGCGGGGTTGTCCAGGTCGGCGAGTTGGGGCAATGCGGAGGTCATGAATGATGGCGGGAGCGCGTCGGGGTGAATGGCGGAAGTTGGGTTTGCGGCGAATAGCGAGGTAAGTAAGGTAGGCGAAGTTGTGGGTGTTGATGTTGCAAAAGCGGACCTGTGCGCGAGTGCCTAACGGGCTTTAGGCCAACAGCGCTTGCAAAACGCCAGGTTCAAAATGTTTGTCGATGTAATCGGCCAGGCCATCAAACACTGAGTCCAGCGTGGGGACGGTGGCGCCAAACAAGGCCCGCATCACGCTGACATCTTCAAACAGGCCATGCACATAAATGCCCAATACATTGCCGCGCTGATTGAGCCAGGCCAGGTCGTCGGGCAAAACGGCTACGGCAATGTCACCCGTTTGGGCCATTGCCGCGTGTTGCGCGGTTTGGCCATGGTGAATTTCATACCCTTGCAAAGTGACACCCGCCAGTTGGGTCCAGGGCGAACCCGAGGCCAGCACAGCAGCGTCGCCTTGCGCGTACATGACTGGGGAAAACCGCGTCTGCGTGTGTTTCAATGTTTTGTCGGGTGCAAACACAGTCACCAGCGGCAACAGCCCCAAACCGGGCGCATTGCCGTCAATGCCATGCGGATCAATCAGCGCTTCACCCAACATCTGTAAACCACCACAAATGCCCAACACCGCACCGCCCTGCCCGGCGTGACGCGCGATAGCGGCATCCAGCCCGTGCTGGCGCAGCCAGGCCAAATCACCACTGGTATGTTTGGAGCCTGGCAAGATGATCCAGTCTGTCGCCGCATTCAAACCCGCCAACTCAGTCGGGTTGCGCACCCATTGCAGGCGAACGCCCGGCACGTTTTTGAGCGGCTGAAATTCATCCAGGTTGCTGATGTGCGGGTAGGCGATGACGGCGATGGTTCGAACCACCGCGCCAGCCGCAAGTGTTCTGTCGTCAAAAATTCCGTCTTCTTCGGGCAGGCCATGTTGCCACCACATGGGCAATGTTGCCACAGTGGGCACGCCTGTCATGTCTTGCAACATCTGCGGAGCCGGTGCCAACAGCCCTGCATCACCGCGAAATTTATTCAGCACAAAACCTTTGATCAAAGCCCGCTCGACTTCGGGCAACAACGCCCAGGTGCCATACAGGTGGGCAAAGGCGCCGCCCCGGTCAATGTCAGTCACCAGCAGACAAGCTGCGCTGCAGTGCAGTGCCACCCGCATGTTGACGATGTCGCTGTCGTGCAAATTGATCTCTGCAGGTGAACCAGCTCCCTCAATGACGATTACGTCGTTTTCAGCGATCAGTTCGTCCAGCGCCTGCGCAATCACCGGCCAAACGAGGTTGCTGCGACCCCGCCAATCCATTTGGGTCAACGCTTCATTCACGTGCCCCATCAGCACCACCTGGCTGTGGGTGTCGCGCTCGGGTTTGAGCAAGAGCGGGTTCATGCGCACCTGCGGCACAGCCTGTGCCGCCAGGGCCTGGAAGTATTGGGCCGAACCTATTTCAGCACCCACGCTCCCCACTGCAACCACCCTTGCGTTATTGCTCATGTTCTGCGCCTTGAACGGAGCCACTTTAAAACCCTGCCGAGCATAATAACGACACAAAGCGGTTGTCAGCCAGCTCTTGCCCGCACCACTGGTGGTGCCCAGAACCATCACACATTTAGCTATCAAAACAAGCTCCTCATGGAGAAGCACCAAATGCTATACTAAAAATAGCTAATACTGCAATAATTACTTGAACAAAAACCACTTTTTTTGTATACCCGATGGCTAGATCAGTATCAGCGGCCTGTGGCACCCTGCCTGGAGCATTCAGGGTATAAACGCCCGGTTTATGCAGGCACACATTCAGCGCCAGCGCCATGGCGGCCATGGGCCAACCGCTGTTGGGCGATGGCGTACGGTTGGCCTCGCGGCGCAATGCCGACCCTGAAAATCCGCCCGGGCCGCGTGCTACCAACGCCAACAAGGCCGCCGTCAGGCGGGCCGGTACCCAGCTCAGCACATCGTCTGCCCGTGCCGCCCATTTGCCGGCCCACTCCCACACCCGCCCGTTACGCACACCGTGGTAGCCCCACATGGCATCGGCTGTATTGGCAAACCGGTAGAGCGCGGCACCTGGCAGACCCAACACCATGAACCAGAAAATCGGAGCCACCACCGAGTCGTTGAGGTTTTCGGCCAGCGATTCGATGGCGCTTTCCCGCACCTGGGATTCAGTCAGAGCCGAAACATCCCGGCTCACCAACCACCGCAGACGTTCGCGACCGGCTGGCAATGATTCCACCAAGGCCAGCTCGACCGCCTGCACCTCGCCGCGCAACATGCGCCACGCCAACAGGGGTTTGAGGGCCAGGCCCAATAGCGAAGCGGCTAGAACGTTGCCCAGCCAAGCGCTCTCCATCAGCATCAGGCCTAGCGATTGAATTGCACAGGATATGCACATCACGCCAATTGCCCCTGCCAACCAGGCGGCGGCTCCCAGTCCGAATGATTTATTGTCTCGGGCAGCAACATCGACCGACACCGCCAATGGCGCCACTTGTTCACCGGCCCACCCCAAATAATGGCCCATCCAGACCACCGGGTGAAACCGGGCTGGCGGCTCACCCAAGCAGGCATCAATGGCCAATGCCAGCAGAAGTGCGCCGATCAACACGAGTGCAGTCAATGTGGGCTCGTGGTTTGGTTGGTCGGCCTCTGCTTCGCCGCTTTAAGTGGGTTTTGAAACAGCAGCGCATTTGTTTATTGCGCCCGCAGGCTTGAATTGCGCAAGGCGGAATACGCTGTCTTTGAGCAGTGCGGCGAGGTTCATGGTTTTGAAGGTTTTAATTGGGATGTGAACGCACTCAGGGCTTCGCCAGGTGTCAAAATTTGCAAAGAAACCAATGGGTTCAGACTTAGCAAGTCCTGGTCACCTGTCACCAGCCAGGGCGCTTTTGCAGCCAACGCGGCATGGATGAATTTGTCGTCGTCAGGGTCTCTGCGGTGGGCGATTGAGGTGATGTCAGCGGGTACAGCGATCCACATCGCCGCGGCTTTCAGGTCGTGAAGGATGCGCTTTCGTAAGTCCATGCTGAGGTAGCGGTCAAACTTGGGCCGCCACAAGCGGGTTTGCAATTCATCGAAGGTGCTGGGCGTGAACACCGGGAGGCCATGCCTTAAAACATGGTGGACCACCAGCGCCGGAGTACCGGTTTTTGATAAGGCAGCACTGATCCAGACATTGGTGTCCACCACCACCAGCAACTTAACTTTCATCGGCCAGTAATGCCGCAAGCGCTTCAGGCGTTAAACCCGCCTGAGCCGCAGAGTCGGCAGCCAGCACCAAAGTTTGCTGTAGCCGATCTGCATAAAAGTTACGCATGGCCTCGAAGTCTTGAGCGCTGACCATCACCCCTACGACCCGCTCATGGCGCATCACCTGCACCGGTTCGCGCTGAGCTAAATCTAGAAACTCACCAAAATGTGTTTTAGCCTGATTGGCTGTAAAAACTTGCATGAAACATCTTTCTTAATGCGTGACTTAGACCGATTAGGTCATTTTAATCAAATCGTTCGATTTAATCAATCCTCAATCCCGCGCTGTGCCGGTATGCCCGCCTTGAACGCGTGCTTCACCATCGTCATCTCGGTGACGGTATCAGCCAGCGCGATGATCTCGGGCGGGCAGCGGCGGCCCGTGAGCACCACGTGCACGTGGCTTGGGCGCGCGCGCAGGGTTTCCAATACGTCGTCCACACCGCCACAGGGTTGCATCCAGCCGTAGATCAGCGGATAGGTGATCTCATCGAGCGCCACCATGAAATAGTCGCCGCTCAAAATCGCCGCCTTGGCCTTCTGCCAGCCATCTCGCGCCAGTTGCGCAGAGTGCTCCAAGTCCTGGCTCTTCCAGCTGAAACCGTCGCCCAGGCCCTCAATCGGGATACCCAGTTGTTCGAACATGCGGTGTTCACCAAAACGGGCGCTGGGCACTTTCATGAACTGAAAAATCTTCACGGCTTTGCCGCGACCGTGCGCCCGCAATGCCAGGCCGAAGGCCGCCGTGCTTTTGCCTTTGCCGTCTCCGGTGTTGACGATGACGATGCCGCGGCGCTCGCCCTCGGGTTTTTCGTAGGGCTTGTTGGTGGGCGGGGTTTCTATGTGCATGGGATATTCGGGTTTTTCCAGATTGAGTTCGTAGCGTTAGGCTACGCCGTCAAGGCGTGACCGGCAAGGCCACCCATTGGCCACCCAGCGCATGGATGGCGATGCGGTTTTCAAATACTGTTTCGAGGGCGTGGTGGGTCGTGGCATCGGCGCAAGCGCCCTGGTGGGTGACGCGGCCCTGCGCCATGATGACCAGGGTATCGGCATGCAGGGCGACTGAAATTTCATGCAACACACTCACCACGGTTTTGCCTTGGGCCACCAGCGCACGCACCAGCGTCAGCCAGTCGGCTTGATGCGGCGGATCGAGGTTGGCCAGGGGTTCATCCATCAACAGCACATCGGCTTCGACGGCCAGGGCCCGCGCCAGCAACACCCGTTGGCGCTCGCCGCCCGAGAGCTGGCCCAACGCCCGACCCCGCCATTCCCACGCCTGCGTGGCCCGTAAGGCACGCTCGACGGCGGCTTGGTCGCCCCGGCTTGGCGCAGCCAGCCAGGCTTGGTGCGGCAGGCGGCCCAGCATGGCGACATCGTGCACGGTGAGATCATCCCCGGTGGATTCATTCTGGCCCAGCCACGACAGTTGCCGGGCACGCAGTGGCCCCGGCAGGCTGCCCAGCTTTTGACCGCCCAGTGTCACCGTGCCCGTGTGCGGCAACAAATGCGCCAGCACCTTCAACAAGGTGGATTTGCCGGCGCCATTGGGGCCGACGATGCTGGTCCAGCTAGCGCGGGGAATTTGCAAAGAAACACCGTGCAACACCGGCCGGCCGCCCAAACGGGCGGTGACGGCGTGGGCTTCCAGCGCGATGGTTTTCAGGGGTCGAACCCCTTGCGTGGCGGCGTTCACATGCATGACGACGGTTGAAGGAATGACAGCGTCACGCGGCTCAACCCAGGGCGTGGCGGGAAGCGCGGTGCATCAGCCACAGCAGGTAACCGCCGCCCAGCACGGCCGTGAGCACGCCCACAGGCAGTTCTTGCGGCGCAATCAGCCAGCGCGCCAGGGTGTCGGCCGCCATCAGCAACAAAGCCCCCATCAGGCTGGAGAGCAGCATCAGCCGCGCGTGGGTGGTTTTGATGATGGAACGCACCACATGGGGTGCCGCCAGACCGACAAAGGCGATCAGGCCAGTCTGCGCGACTGCCGTGCCGGTGGCCAAGGCCAGCACGGCCACCAGGGCTGCCCGCATGGGCCCTAACGGAAGACCCAAGCTGCGTGCGGTGGCGTCCCCCAGGCTGAGGCCGTCCAGCACGCGCCCCAACAGCCAGGCCGCCAATGCACACAGCCCCCAAACGGCGGCCATCAGCAGGCAGGCGGTCCAACCAACAAAACTGGTCGAGCCCAACATGAAGGCCTGCATGGCTTGCAGCGAATCGGGTGAAAACAGCAACACAAGATGGGTTAGCGCACCCAGCACCACGCCCACCACCACGCCCGCCAACAGCAAGCGCAAAGTATGCTGAACCCCCTTCGACAGCGCCAAGGTGAGCAAAACCGCCAGCACGGCACCGCTGAATGCCGCACCGGTCAGGCCCAGCCGCACCCAGGCACTGCTTGAGAACACGCTGACCGCCATGCCGCCATTCATCATGCTGCCGCCCAACATGCCGGCACCGCCACCCATGGCCGCCAGCGCCAGTGCCACACCCAACGAGGCACCGGAGGCGCTGCCCAGCAAATAAGGGTCGGCCAGCGGGTTGCGAAACAGCCCTTGCGCCACGGAACCGGCCAAGCCCAGCAGGGCACCGGCTACCCAAGCACCCAAGGTGCGCGGCAGGCGGATCTCCCAAACGATCTGCTGCGCCATGGCGGTCTGCGCCGGGTCTTGATCCGGATGCAGAAGGGGTCGAAAGAGGTTTTCAAAACCCGTGCTGCCAACACAAATGCCCACACCTGCCAGCACTACCGCTCCCAGCAACAGCGCCCAAACCAGCAATGGCGGGCGCTGCAGGTCGGCGCTGATCGCTTCGCTATTGATCACGCGAGTGTCCTGACGGCGGCCAGCAGGGTTGCTCACGGCGTGGCGGCCTTGGGCTGGGGTTGCGAAGGCGTCTGGGGTGCCTTGTCGGCCAGACACTGCGCCATCAGCCGGGCCGCTTCGGCCATGCGCGGCCCGGGGCGCACCAGCACATTGGCCTGTTCGGCGGGGAACACACACACCCGCTGTTCACGCAAGGCACGAATGCTGTGCCAACCGGGGCGTTGCGCCATGCCGTCCACACTGCGCTGGCCGATCATAATGAGGTCGGGGTTGGCCCGCACAATGAATTCGGGGTTGAGCTTGGGGAACGGACCCAACGCAAAAGGCACGATGTTTTTGGCCCCCAGCCGGGTCAGCGTTTCACCCATGAACGAAGCTTCGCCCGCTGCATACGGCCCCTGGTTCACCTCAAAATACACGCGCGTGTGGCGCACTTGCGGTGGCAACGATTGCGCCGCCGCAGAAACACCCGCATCAATGGCGCGCCACAGGCGCTGCGCGTCGGGCACCGCCAGTACTTGCCCCAGTTTGAGCATGACGCGCTGCACATCAGCATGGGTTTTGGGCTCCAGGGCCACCACCTGAATGCCCAGCGCCTGAAGCCTTTCACCCACCCGCGAAGAGGTTGCCATCAGCACCACGTCGGGCCGCAAGGCCACGATGGCTTCAACGTTGGGG
>JANOWY010000082.1:0-9008 GCA_031418135.1 Rhodoferax sp.
TTCACTGGTGCCAGTGCCAATCTCATACAGTTTGGCATCGCGCCACAGGCGGCCTAATGGGTAATCGTTGATGTAGTCGTTGTCACCAAAAATCTGCATGCCCTCGCCGGCCATCCAGGTGGCTTTTTCGGTCGTCCACAAAATGACTGAGGCGTAATCCTTGCGCACGCGGCGCACGTGGTCAGTGCCCAGCATGTCGAGGTTTTTGGCCACCGTGTAAGCAAACGAGCGCCCGGCCTGCAGCACGGTGTACATATCGGCCACCTTGCCCTGGATCAGCTGGAATTCACCAATGCTTTGGCCGAACTGCTTGCGCTCGTGGATGTAGGGCACCACGTTGTCCATCACCGCTTGCATGATGCCCAGCGGCCCGCCGGTCAGCACGGCGCGTTCGTAATCGAGCCCGCTCATCAGCACTTTGGCACCATTGTTCAGGCCACCCAGCACGTTCTGCGCCGGCACTTCGACGTTCTGGAACACCAGTTCACCCGTGTGGCTGCCGCGCATGCCGAGTTTGTCCAATTTTTGCGCGACGCTGAAGCCCTTCATGCCTTTTTCGATAAGGAAAGCCGTTACGCCCCTTGCACCCAGCTCGGGCTCACTTTTGGCATAGACAACCAGCGTATCGGCATCGGGCCCATTGGTGATCCACATCTTGCTGCCATTGAGCAAAAAATACCCGCCCTTGTCTTCGGCCTTGAGCTTCATGCTGAGCACGTCGCTGCCTGCGCCCGGTTCACTCATGGCCAGGGCGCCCACGTGTTCACCACTGATCAGTTTGGGCAGGTACTTGCGGCGCTGTTCCTCGTTGCCATTGCGGTTGATCTGGTTCACACAAAGGTTGCTGTGGGCTCCGTAAGAGAGGCCAACCGAAGCAGAGGCACGGGTGATTTCTTCCATGGCGACCATATGCGCCAAATAACCCATATTGGCGCCGCCATAGGTTTCACCCACGGTGATGCCCAGCACACCCAAATCGCCCAGCTTGCGCCACACGTCCATGGGGAACTGGTCGTCCCGGTCAATTTGGGCGGCGCGGGGCGCAATCTTGGCCTGCGCAAAATCGCGCACCGCATCGCGCAGCGCGTTGATGTCATCACCGAGTTGAAAGTCGAGGCCTGGCATGTCCATGGTGATTCCTTTGCGTGTTGGTGATGGTGTTCAAGTCGCCGATTTTCCAACCCGTACCAGCAGGGCACGGGCCTCTTTTTCGTGGGTTTTCACCTCGTCCAGATTGGCTTGCAACTCCGCCAATTGCTCTTCAATCTGTGAGCGGTGGGCAGCCAGCACAGCCAGGAATTTTTTCAACTGCGCGCCGGTGTCGCGCGGGCTGTCATACAGGTCGATGATGTCTTTGGCTTCCGTCAGCGAAAGACCCAACCGTTTTGCCCGCAAAGTCAGCTTCAGCCGGGTGCGGTCACGCCCGCTGTAGGTGCGGTTACGCCCACCGGGACCGGTGCGGGAAGGCTCCAGCAAACCCATGTCTTCATAAAACCGGATCGCCCGTGTGGTCAGGTCAAACTCACGCGCCAGGTCGCTGATGCTGAAGGTTGCAGTACTCATGTTGCAGTGAAAGGATTTGAACCGGGGTGACAGGCCCACCCGCAAGCCGCCTCTACAATGATTTTTTTGATTGACGTTTACGTAAACGTCAATCAGTGTCCGAATTATGAATCAAATTTTGCTGCTTCAACACAAGACCCCATGAATGAACTTGAGCGTGAACTGCACTACCCATTTGGCGACACCTTGCCTGAGTTGGGCACCACATTTGCGGTGACCGAGGGCGTTAAATGGATCCGCATGGGCCTGCCTTTTGCGCTGAACCACATTAATTTGTGGCTGCTGCGCGATGAAATGGAAAGCCAGGACGGCAGCGCCGAAAGAGCCCAGGGCTGGACGGTAATTGACACCTGCATTTCCCGCGAAGAATCCCGCGCCCAATGGCAGCAGATATTTGAGACTGAACTGGAGGGCCTGCCCATCCTGCGCGTCATCTGCACGCACATGCACCCGGACCACATTGGCCTGGCCGATTGGCTGTGCGAGCGCTGGAGCACGCCGGCCCACACCTGCCGCCTGTGGATCAGCGCCACCGATTTTGGCGTAGCGCGGCTGGCTTCGCTCACCACCAGCAATTTTGGCGGTGGCGACCATGCTGCCGATTTTTACGCCCTGCATGGCATGCAAAGCGCCGATGACCTAGCCGCCGTGCGGGGACGCAAGCACTACTTCAGCAATTTGGTACCTTCCGTCCCGCGTACCTTCAAACGCATGCAGGAGGACGACCTGATCCAGATCGGCTCACGGCAATGGCGTTGCATCAGCGGTTTTGGCCATGCACCAGAGCACATCGCCCTCTACTGCGAGGAAGCCCGCCTGCTCTTGGGCGGCGACATGATGCTGCCGCGCATCTCCACCAATGTCAGCGTGCACGAAGGCGAGCCCGAAGCCAACTCGTTGCAGCAGTTTCTGGATTCGATCGACAAGTTCAAACCCCTGCACCCTGAAACGCTGACTTTGCCCTCGCACGGCAAACCCTTCATCCGCCTGCACAAACGGATTGAGCAGTTACACGCCCACCACGCCGACCGCCTCGCCGAGGTGATGGCCCTGTGCGGCGAACGCCCCGCCAGCGCGATGGACGTGGTGCCGGTCATGTTCAAGCGCGCGCTGGATTTGCATCAGATGACCTTCGCCATGGGTGAGGCGGTAGCGCATTTGCACAAGTTGTGGTTTGACGGCAAATTGCGGCGCCAGTTGGGCGCAGATGGCATCCTGCGCTTTACACTGGCCTGATCTTTCAATTTTCGGGCGGCTACGTCACTGCTGACACACTGCTTTCGCCCCAGCCATTACAGTGACAAGCCGAACCCAACCACGCTTCAGGTCAGAATTCAAAGGGGCAACGGCCGCAACGGTAGCGGGGCTTCTCAATGCCATCAGCCCGGTATTGCTGTTCGCCAGTCTGCTGGGGCCGCAGGTGGTCATGGCCGGTTTTTGGGCCGCCCTGGTTACCGCGGGTCTGGTGCCGCTTTTGCTATTGCTGCTGCGGTCGCACCCAGCCGTGATGCCCACGGTACGCACGGCTTCTCTGGTGGCCTATATCACCTTGGTTGTACAAATGTGTCAGGCCTTAAGCACAACCAGCGGGCCAGGCGGGCCGATCACACTGCAACAACTCACGATGGCATTGGCTGCTGGAAGTGTCATGTTCCTGGTCGCCAGCCTGTTGGTATTGCTGACCGGGCTGTTGCGTTGGGGTGCCGTGTTCAAGATGATCCCCACGCCAGTAACGGCCGGTATCAACTATGGCATTTCCCTCATGCTGCTGACCCTGGCTGTGCAGACCCTTAGCGGCCAAGGCTGGATAGCCCTGCTGGTTGCTGTGTTGATGCTAGCCACCTATGTCATCTGGCCCTGGTGCCAACGTCGCATCGCGTGGCTTCATGCGTTGCCAGCCGTGATCGTTGCCTTGGGGGCGGGCATTACGTTGATGGTGCTGCTGAACCCTAGCGGCTTCAAAGCTTCAACTGTCACGCATTTCAGCCTGAACAGCGACTGGGTATCGGTACTGATGTGGCAACAACTTGCCGGACAGGATTTATTGAAGCTGGCGACCATCGGCTTGCCAGGCGCCGTCACGCTGGCGCTGGTCATGATCCTGGAGGGCTTTACCTCCATGGCGGTGATGGAAAAACGGTTTGGTGTCCGCGTCAATGCCAACCGGGAACTGGTTGCGCTGGGTGGCGCCAATATTTTCAGTGCCTTGCTGGGTGGATCGCCCTGCATTGGCAGTGCCCTGCGCAGCGTTGCCAGTTGGGAGGAAGGCGGCCGCAGCACCGCCGCCGCACTGCTCTGCGCCGGGCTGACCACCTTGGTCATCGCCGTTTTGGGCCAGTGGCTGGTGGCATTGCCGGCCAGCTTGACGGCAGGCCTGTTCCTGATTCAGGCCCTGATGATGCTGGGGTTCAGCTTCATGCACGGCGTTCAGCGCATCACACAGGCATGGCGCTGGCCGCTCCGGTTCAGCCGCGACCTGGGCTTCTGGATCACCTTCGTCATCACGCTCGTGGCTTTTTTTGGCAACCTGGTCTGGGCTTGTTTTGTCGGGGTGGGCCTGTCTTGCCTGGCGGTATTGCGCCGCCTGTCGATCAACCTCACCGCCCAGTGGGCCTACCTCGATCAATACCACTCGCGCCGGGTTCGCAGCGAAGGAGAAATGCGCAATTTGTCCAGACGACCCCAGCGGGTGGGCGTTTTGCGGCTGACAGGCCACCTCTTTTTCGGCAACAGCACCCGTCTGACGCAATTGGCTGACGATTTGCATGCCGAAGCGGTGGCCGTGGTCATTGACGTTCGGCAGGTTCAAGATGTTGACCCCAGTGGCATCGAGGCGGTGCAATGGCTCATCAAGACACTGGTGGGGCGCAAGCTGAAAGTGGTGGTAACGGGTGCCGGGCAAGCCCGGGCAACACCCTTGCGGCTCGCCGTGCAAACCAGCCCCGGTGTGCAGCATTGCCGTGATCTGGACCGTGGCCTGGAAACCTGTGAAGACCTGGTGCTGATGAACGCCAGCATTTTGGCCGGGCCACTGCTGTCTTACCCCTTGGCCAAGAATGGCTTGCTGACAGATCTGACACCCGTGCAGGTCTCCGCAGTGCTGAGTCTGGGGCAAGAGCTCGACGTTCCAGCGGGTTGTGAACTGTTCCACAAAGGCGCCGAAGCAGATGGCATTTGGCTGCTGGAATCGGGCGTGGTCAGCATCCTGGTGGGAGTGGGTGACG
The DNA here is from genome assembly GCA_031418135.1 of Rhodoferax sp. Lineage (GTDB taxonomy): Bacteria > Pseudomonadota > Gammaproteobacteria > Burkholderiales > Burkholderiaceae_C > JANYCG01. The sequence continues at coordinate 4,788 of JANOWY010000082.1, forward strand.
ATTCGGTGCGATTGGCAACCTTTGGGCCCGGTCAGTTTGTGGGCGAAATGGGCTTCGTCGACGGCAAAACACGTTCGGCCACTGCCTGGGCCGACACCCCCGTGCGCGCTTTGTTGCTGGACAAAGCGGCGGTGGCGCAACTGATGGCAGACCACACCGATGCAGCCCTCAAAATCACCCGCAATATCGCCCGCGAACTCTCGCAGCGGGTGCGCCTGTCATCCGCCTTGATGGCCGACCAAACGGTGGATGCGTCAGCGGTGTGGGCCGATCACGCCCTGGGCAACCCCTCGCAGTTTTGATTTCATTGCCCAATCGTCCGTGCAGGTCATTTTGCCACCTTGTCGTGCCAAAGCACTTCCATCGTCGGCACGCCTACTTCACGAACGATTGGGCCATGAAATTAGTTCCACCCGGGAATTGAATCGTCTTTGAGCTGCCCGCGCATTGTGACGTAGTCCGGCATCACGCTGGCCACGGTGTCCCAAAAACGGGGGCTGTGGTCCATCACCCGCAGGTGCGCCAGTTCGTGCGCCACCACGTAATCAATCACCGACTGGCTGAAGTGAATCAGCCGCCAGTTCAGGCGGATCGAGCCATCGGCACTGGCGCTGCCCCAGCGCGTGCCGGCACTGCTGAGCGAGAGTTTGCGCCACTGCACAGACAGCTGCGGCGCAAAGTGGTTCAGCCGCTCGATGAAGACGCGCCGCGCCTGGCGCATCAACCAGGCCTGCACCGCATCGCGGATTTGCTCGGGCGTGGCCTGGTGCGACAAAGCTACATGCAAGGTGAGCCGTGGCACCCCGGCCAGCGTGCGGTTGGGGGCCGACGCATCGGTGTTCAACATGGCACCCACACCGTCAAAACCGTGGCGCGGGTCCAGCACCACAATCACCGACTCGCCCAAAAACGGAATTGACGTGCCGTCGCGCCATTCAATGCGGTTGGATTCGAGCTGCGCCTTGCGTTCGCGGGTTTCGTCGAGTTTTTTGAGCACCCAAGCGGCTTTCTCTTGCAAGGCGGCTTCCACCTCATGCAGCGGCACCCACTTGGGTGCGCTGACCACCAGGCCATCAGGCCCCACCGAAAAGCCAATCGTGCGGCGCTTGCCGCGCTTGAATTCGTAGGCCACTTGGGCATGGTGCAAACGCGATTCGCGGTTGGCCCGGGGGTGCCTGAAATTTGCCGGAATTATGACATTTTGCAATTTTTCTGCATTAAAAATAACTGAATTTATATCGTTTTTAGTAGCTACATATGGATTAATTTTATCAACATTTGAGCTTTTTGATTCAACTACATCATATATAGATAAATATTTACCAGTGACAGGTGCCACAACAGCATCAACATCAGGCTGATCGGCCCGTCGCGCACGCCGCTTGGCCGGGCTCTGCCGCGGTGGCGTCGGCTTGCCCGGGGCCGGCACCTGCACGTCGAACATGTCGAGCGTCAGTTGCATCAGTTGTCGCAACATGTTGAAGGATTAGCCTGGCTGGCCGGTTCCACCGATCGATGCATGCGTTGTGGAGTCGGTGGCATAAGCCTCGGGGTCCAGCCGCTGCATCTCGGCTTCGATCCAGGCTTGCACCTCGGCCATCAACTCATCCGGCTGGCGACCCACACTGCTGATGGGTTTGCCGATTGACACGTCCACCATGCCCGGCAGCTTGACAAAGGCCTTGCGCGGCCAGCATTTGGCCGACGTAACGGCAATCGGCACAACTGGTGCGCCAGTGTCGATGGCCAAACGGGTGCCGCCGGTTTTGTATTGCCCTACTTTGCCGCGCGGAATGCGGGTGCCTTCCGGGAACATGATCACCCAGGTGCCGCGTGCCAACAGGCGTTTGCCTTGCTCGGCCACTTTCTGGAAAGCCTGTTTGCCCAGTTTGCGGTCAATGTAAACCATGTCGGTCAGGCCGATGCCCCAGCCGAAAAACGGCACATACAGCAACTCCTTTTTGAACACATAAGCCAACGGGCGCGGCATGATAAGCGGCATCAAAAACGTTTCGAACTGCGACTGGTGTTTGACCAGCAATATGGCCGGCAGCTGTTTGCCATCCGGGCCCAAACCGGGCAGGTTCTCCATACCCGTCACGCGCCAGTTCACGCCACAGATCTCCCGCAGGCCGTAAATGGCCCGGGCCAGGAAGAACCATGCCGCCTTGTACTGGTGGTCTTTGCTGACAAAGGGCGACAACGCCACCATATACAGGGCGGTTGGAATCACAAAAATAATCATCCACAACAGGTGAATGACGGAACGAAGCGCAGCCATGGTGTTAATTCGCTGGTGTGTGAAGGGGTTGGGTTTGAAACGGGCCACAAGCTACCCATGCGCAATCTGCCGGTATGGTACCCGCCAAACAACTGGCGTCAGCTATGCAAATAGTAGCATCCTGGGAGTCGAGGCGAGGGCTCATGGCGACCGATTCAATGGTGAACCACTGAGTGCTCGAAATCGGACTGACTATCCAGCAGCCAGTCGGCAAACGCGGCCAGATCGGCGTGCACCTGAATCGACGGGGGAAAGGTTTCGGGCAAGGGCCGCCCCTTGAAGGTGGCACCATGCCCGGTCAGCACCAAATGCGGCTGGCAACCAGCTTTGGAGCTGGCCAGCGCATCGCGCAGCGTGTCGCCCACCGCATGCACGGTGGTCAAATCAACACCATAACGCTCGCCAATTTGCTCAAACAGGCCTGGCTCCGGCTTGCGGCAATGGCACTTGTCATCCGGCGCGTGTGGGCAGTAAAAAATGGCGTCGATGCGGCCCCCTTCAACGCTGAGCAGTCGGTTCATCTTGACGTGCATGGCGTTCAGCGCCGCCACATCAAACAGCCCGCGCCCCAGCCCCGACTGGTTGGAAGCCAGCACCACGTGCCAGCCCGCATGGTTGAGCCGCGCAATCGCCTCCAGCGCGCCGGGCAGCGGAATCCACTCTTCCGGCGTCTTGATGTAATCCAGGCTGTCCACATTGATGGTGCCGTCGCGGTCGAGGATGAGGAGTTTCATTCGGGGGCTTGCGGTTTAGTGCACGTTTTGCTGGTGCAAAGCCTGGCGCTCGGCGTTGGTCAACAAAAAACCCAATGGCGACACATTGCGCAGTGTGGCGGCAGTGTCGTTGTAGGCACACACCCTGGTTTTCAGGGCGCTGATCTCCCCGGACAACAAAACCCGCCACTCATCCAGATAATCATCCGACGCGGAAACCCCGCGTTGTTCTTTCCAGCGTTGCAAGGTGGCAAGCGCCTTGACGACGTTTTCTGGCGAATTCGCCAGCCGCTCCACCGCAACCTGGTGAAAGGCATAGGTGAAGTCGTCAATTTGCTGCTGGCGGTTCATGGTCGAATGAAATGAGGGCCGTTAGCTGGCCAGCTTGGACAAATCGGCCACGCGGTTCATGGCGACGTGCAGCGCCGTCAGCAAACCGAGGCGGTTGAGCCGCAAATCGGTTTGTTCGGCGTTGACCATCACATCTTCAAAAAACGCATCGACCGGCGAGCGCAGTGCCGCCAGCGATTGCAGCGAGGCGGTGTAGTCGCCCGCCTCAAACAGCGCCTGGGCTTTGGGACCGATTTCTTTCAACGCGGCATACAGGGCCATTTCGGCTGGTTCTTTGAGCAGCACCTCGCTCACATGCGGGTCAACCGCGTCGGTTTTCTTCAGGAAGTTGCCGATGCGGTTGTTGGCGGCTGCCAGAGCGGGGGCTTCGGGGAGTGCCACGAAAGTGCGAACCGCAGCGAGACGCAAGGGAAGGTTCGCCCATGACGAAAAACCTGCGGCCGCGATGACCGCCTCTACTTCCGCACCCGAATACCCGGTGTCTCTTAAATAACCATGGAGCCGATCCTGCAAAAACACATTCACCTCAGTCCGGGCTTGTCCGATCAAGCCGGTGGGGAATGCGTCAAAGCCGGCATCCACCAGTTCGGATGAAGTCATTGACAGTTGCCGTTCGACGCGCATCCTGACGATACCCAATGCATGCCGCCGCAACGCAAACGGGTCCTTGTCCCCCGTCGGCAAATTGCCAATGCCAAACATGCCGACCAGCGTTTCCAGTTTGTCGGCCAGGGCCACCACCACGCCCACGTCGTTGCGCGGCAGGGTGTCACCCGCAAAACGCGGCTTGTAATGGTCTTCAATGGCGTCAGCCACCGCAGGGGCCAAGCCGTCATTGAGCGCGTAATAGCGGCCCATGGTGCCCTGCAGTTCCGG
>JANOWY010000083.1:0-2158 GCA_031418135.1 Rhodoferax sp.
GGTTGGGTTAGGTTGGGTTTACGTTGGTTGATCGAACCATCAATTCATTTCAAATCCTGAAACCGCTTGCCTTCGTTGACCATGGTTTCGAGCAGTTTCGCGGGTTTGAAATCGGCCCCCAAACGGGCCTCGAACTCACGCATTTTGGCCAATACCACGGGCAAGCCCACGGTATCACCATAAAACATCGGGCCACCCCGGTAAATGGGCCAGCCGTAGCCGTTGATCCACACAATGTCGATATCCGAGGCGCGAATGGCTTTGCCTTCTTCCAATATTTTGGCGCCTTCGTTGATCATCGGGTAAATGCAGCGCTCCCGGATTTCGTCGTCGCTCACCACCCTGCGGGTAATGCCTTTTTTGGCCGCCAGTTCCAGTATCAATTGCTCAACAACTTTTGAAGGTGTTGCGTTGCGCTCTTTGTCGTAGTCGTAATACCCTGCGCTGGTTTTTTGGCCACGCCGATCACGCTCACACAAAATCTCGCGCATGGTTCGCCCGGTGGATGCGTCGCGCGTCCATCCCAAATCGAGCCCGGCCAGATCCGACATGGCAAACGGCCCCATGGGGAAACCGAAGTCGTACAGCACCCGGTCTACATCCCAGGGCATGGCCCCTTCGAGCACCAGTTGCTGCGCCTCTCGCTGGCGCTGTGCCAGCATGCGGTTGCCCACAAAACCGGGGCACACACCGACCAGCGCGGCGATCTTGCCGGTTTTGCGCGCAATTTGCATGGCCGTGGCTATCACCGGTTTGGCGGTTTTGTCGCCGCGCACCACTTCAAGCAGGCGCATCACATTGGCGGGCGAGAAGTAGTGCAAGCCAATCACCGACTCAGGCCGTTGCGTGGCCGAGGCGATTTCGTTCACGTCCAGGCGCGAAGTGTTGGTGGCCAAAATCGCCCCCGGTTTGGCAATTTTGTCCAATTGGGCGAACACCGATTTTTTGACGGCCATTTCTTCAAACACGGCCTCAACGATCAGGTCGCAATCGGCCAATGAATCGAGCGACAAACTGCCCGTGAGCAGCGCCATGCGTTTTTCGACGGTTTCCATCGTCAAACGCCCGCGTTTGGCGGTGTTTTCGTAGTTGCGCCGAATCGTGGCGATGCCGCGCTCCAGCGCCGCCGCCTGGGTTTCGACCATCGTCACCGGCAGCCCCGCATTGAGGAAAGTCATGGCGATGCCGCCACCCATGGTGCCCGCGCCGATGATGCCGATGCGGGTGAACGGCAGCAGCGGCGTGTCGCTCGGCACGTCGGGCAACTTCCACACCGCGCGTTCGGCAAAAAAGGCATACCGCTGCGCGGCTGATTGAATGCTGGGCACCAGCTCCAGAAACAGGCTGCGCTCGAACTTCATGCCTTCGTCAAACGGCATGTTCACCGCGGCTTCGATGCAGCGGATGTTGTATTCGGGCGCCTGAAAACCGCGAAACTTGCGTGCGTTGGCGGCCCGAAAGTTGGCAAATATCTCGGGGTGGGCGCGGTCGGCCATGATCTTGTCGGTCAGGTCGCGCACCTTTTTCAGCGGCCGGTTTTCGGCCACTACCGTGCGGGCGAACGCCAGCGCGCCGGGCAGCAATTCACCCTCTGGCACCAGCGCGTCCAGCAAGCCCATCTCAAAGCAAACCTTGGCCGACAGGTGCTCACCCGCCGTGATCATCTCAAGCGCACGCTGCGCACCCACAATGCGCGGCAGGCGTTGCGTGCCGCCTGCACCGGGCAGCAGGCCCAGCTTTACTTCTGGCAGCCCACATTTGGCCGATGGCACGGCCACGCGGTAATGGCAGCTCAGGGCGACCTCAAAACCGCCACCCAGCGCCGTGCCATGAATGGCAGCAATCACCGGCACCGAAGCGCCTTCAATACCGGCCAGGGTTTCCAGCAAATTGGCACCACTGGATGGTTTGCCAAAATTGCCCACATCCGCCCCGGCGATGAAGGTTTTGCCTTCACAAATCAGCACCACGGCCTTCACCCCCGGCAAGGCATTGGCCTGGCGCATGCCCAGCGACAAACCATCGCGCACACCGGCAGACAGCGCATTGACGGGTGGTGAATTGAGTGTCAAAACGGCAATTTCGCCGTCTTGGGTGAGGGTGGTGACGTCGTTGATGGTGATCATGGTTGTCCAATCGCTGGTGTGCAAGCGGGTGA
>JANOWY010000084.1:0-2066 GCA_031418135.1 Rhodoferax sp.
ACCACATTGGCAAACCGCTGTCACCTTATGCGGTCACCAAATACGTGAACGAACTGTATGCCGACGTATTTGGCAAAACCTATGGCCTGCAAAGCATTGGGTTGCGTTACTTCAATGTGTTTGGCCCCCGCCAAGACCCCGATGGGGCCTACGCGGCTGTCATCCCCAAGTGGATCGCCAGCCTGATCCGCAATGAGCCCATCTTCATCAATGGCGATGGCGAAACCAGCCGCGATTTTTGCTTTGTGGCCAATGCCGTGCAAGCCAATTTGCTGGCCGCTACCAGCCCCAATCCTGATGCGGTGAACCAGGTTTACAACGTGGCCGTGGGTGACCGCACCACCCTGAACAGCCTGTACAGCCAACTGCACAGCCAGTTATTGCCGCGTTACCCGCACCTGCAAGGCGCCGAAGCCCAGCACCGTGATTTCCGCGCAGGGGATGTGCGCCACAGCCTGGCCGACATCAGCAAAGCCGCCACCCGCCTGGGTTACGCGCCCACCCAGCGCATTGCGCAGGGGCTGGAACTGGCCATGCCCTGGTATATCGGGCATTGAGTGCAGTCCGGCACAGGAAGGTGCCCATCGCCCAAAGCGGGTTGAATTTATAACTTTATTGTTATAATTTTCCAATGGTTGGGCGTGCGGGAATTGCCCGCGCCTTGTACGTCACGCAGATCAAAGAGCAGGTGGTTGTGCTGCATGCCTTTGTCAAGAAAACGCCTAAAACACCACCAAAGGCGTTGCGCACTGCCAAAAGGCGGTATGCGTTGCTGATCGCCCGTAACAACTGATTTTGCAGGAGCTATTCATGACTCAACTCGCATCCCTTAAAGCCCTATGGCTCAAAGACAAAGATTTCTCTAAGGCTTACAGCGCGTTGGAGCCTGAGTTTGCTTTGGCGCAAACCCTGATCAAGGCGCGTGCCCGCGCAGGCATCAGCCAGGCCGAGCTGGCGCAAAGAATGCAGACCCGCCAGTCTGTGGTGGCACGGCTGGAGGCAAGCGGCAGTTCGCCCAATATCAAGACATTGCAGCGCTATGCAGCGGCGGTGGGCTGTAGGTTAGACATTGGCCTGCGTCGGCTGCGGGCAGATCGTCAGGCTGGGTAGTTTGTCGATCGCGGTGGCTCTATGCCGTCAAGCGGCAGAGTTGACCTGGATGTAATTGATCGGAATCAAAATTGTCGGCGGATTTTTTGGGCCGCTTTATTTTTCTTCAATTCCTGCTCACCGTACTTTCTTCACCACCTCCGCAATCGCTGCCAGGTATTTTTGTATCACGATGCGCTCGTCAAACTGGCGTTCCATTTTTTCGCGGCCGCGCAAGCCCATTGCGGTGCGCTGATCCGGGGGCAGCAGCAACATGCGTTCCATCTTGGCAGCCAAATCTGCCGCATCGCGTGGCTGACACAAAAAGCCGTTGAGGCCGTCATCCACCACCTCGCGGCAACCCACCACGTCGGTGGCAACGACGGGGCGCCCCATGGCGGCGGCTTCCAGTAAAGTGCGCGGAGTTCCTTCCCGGTAGGAGGGAAGCACCACACAATCTGCCGCTGCAATTTCTGCGCGTACGTCATCGCTGACACCGAGGTAACGAATGTTGCCCTGCGCTACCCAGGCATCCATCTCGGCTTTTGAGATCGCTGTCGGGTTTTGCACATCCACAAAACCCAACAGGCAAAACTCTGCGTTCGGCCAGCGCGCCTTGAGCAACCGCGCAGCTTCAACAAACTCAAATACGCCTTTGTCGCGCAACATGCGGGCGATCAGCAAAAACCGGAGCGCCCCTTGCACACCCACGGGTTGCCGGGGCGGCACCACTGAAAACCGCGTCAGATCGATCCCTGAGCCGGGCAGCAAGTCTGTCACGCTGGCGTGAACAAGCCCCCCGGAAATGAACAACTGCCGGTCATCGTCGTTTTGGAAAAACACCGTTTTTGATGGCGCTAGAGCCTTGCGATACAGCCAGCCCACCACCTGTGCCAGTTTGCCCCCTTGAATAAAAACAGTGCCCAGGCCAGCAATATTGTTGATGCTGGGGATGCCCAGCCACTTCGCCTTGGCAC
>JANOWY010000085.1:0-8108 GCA_031418135.1 Rhodoferax sp.
AGTCGATCGAAAACGCAGTCAAGAAGAAATAATCCCCATGCAAAAATTCACCATTCACCAAGGCCTTGTGGCCCCCATGGACCGCGAGAACGTCGATACCGACGCGATCATTCCCAAACAGTTTTTGAAATCGATCAAGAAGACCGGTTTTGGCGAGAACCTGTTTGACGAATGGCGTTTTAAAGACGCGGGCTTTCCGGGGCAAGACCCGAAAACCCGCCAGCCCAACCCCGATTTCGTGCTGAACCAGCCCCGGTATCAGCCGGGCCCCTCGGGGAGCCCGGGCGCTTCGATCTTGTTGGCTCGCAAAAACTTTGGCTGCGGCTCTTCACGGGAGCACGCGCCATGGGCGCTCGACCAATATGGCTTTCGGGCCATCATTGCGCCCTCTTACGCCGATATCTTCTTTAACAATAGCTTCAAAAATGGCTTGTTGCCCATCGTCTTGCCCGAAGGCCAGGTGGCCGCCCTGTTTGACGCAACCCTGGCTTTCCCCGGCTACACGCTGACGATCGACCTGGAACGCCAAGTTGTCATCAAACCCCAGGGCGAAGAGTTGCCGTTTGAGATCCAGGCCTTTCGCAAGTACTGCCTGCTCAATGGTTTTGACGACATTGGCCTGACGCTGCGCCAAACCGACAAGATCAAGGCCTTCGAAGCCGCGCGCTTGGCGCAGAAGCCCTGGCTGGCTAAAACGGCTTAGCTCGGCTTGAAACGGTCTGAAACAGATTGAAGCGCGTTAAAACGGGCCTAAAACCGGCCCGTGACCTGCAAATAACAATTTTTCAATATTAGTTTTTAATAAAAATAGCTTTTGTTCATGAAATAATTGCACAATAAGCTATTTTATTTATACCAATTTTTAATATCTTTTATATCATATTTACATGAAAATCGCAGTTTTACCGGGTGACGGCATTGGCACAGAGATCGTTGCAGAAGCCGTCAACGTGCTCAAAGCGCTGGGTTTGCCGTTTGAGATGGAAACCGCTTTGGTAGGCGGCGTGGCCTACGACGCGCACGGCCACCCGCTTCCTGAGGCCACGCTCCAATTGGCCAAAGAAGCCGATGCGATTTTGTTTGGCGCCGTGGGCGACTGGAAGTACGACAAGCTCGAGCGGCAGTTCCGCCCCGAACAAGCCATTTTGGGGTTGCGTAAAAACCTCGGCCTGTTTGCCAATTTCCGCCCGGCGATTTGTTATGAGCAATTGGTCAGCGCTTCCAGCCTCAAGCCCGAACTGGTGGCCGGGCTGGATATTTTGATCATCCGCGAACTCACGGGCGACATCTATTTCGGCCAGCCGCGTGGCCGCCGTGTGTCACCTGATGGCCACTTCCCTGGCAGCCAGGAAGCGTTTGACACCATGCGTTACAGCGTGCCCGAGATCGAGCGCATCGCGCACGTGGGTTTTCAGGCTGCCATGAAGCGCAACAAAAAGCTCACCAGCGTTGACAAATCCAACGTGCTGGAAACCTTCCAGCTCTGGAAAGACGTGGTGACCGACATCGCCAAACAGTACCCCGAAGTCGCGCTGGATCACATGTATGTGGATAACGCGGCCATGCAACTGGTGAAGGCACCCAAATCGTTCGACGTGATCGTTACCGGCAATATGTTTGGCGACATTCTTTCAGACGAAGCCTCCATGCTCACCGGCTCCATCGGTATGTTGCCCTCGGCCAGCCTGAACAGCAGCAACCAGGGCCTGTACGAACCCAGCCACGGCAGCGCGCCCGATATCGCCGGCAAAGGCGTAGCCAACCCGCTGGCCACCATTTTGAGCGCCGCCATGATGCTGCGCTTCAGCCTGAACCAGGCCGCCGCCGCAGACCGTATTGAATCCGCCGTCAAAGCCGTGCTGGCGCAGGGCCTGCGCACACCAGACATTTACAGCGCCGGTACCACCAAAGTGGGAACCGCCGAAATGGGCGCAGCAGTGGTGAAAGCGTTGAAAGATTGATTTAAATTGCTGCTTATTTGGTAGCATTTTGTGCAATTGAGATGTAAACAATTGCGCTTATTTTCTTTAGCAGGTTATCAAGACTAGATATTCAGGCTAATTTTTTGAATTACAATTTGGTAATGAACGCAATCCGGGTCAACCACTCCTTCTGCACTGGCGCTATGCCCGGTGCAGTTGCGTTCAGCATTTCCACTAAAACGACCACTAAAGGCTAACCCAGCCTGGTTCGTTTGCGCCCCCACCCCGGAGCCTGACGAGCCGGGGGAGTCAGCCCACACTGATTTATTTTGAAAGGCGCAATTGCAATGAGCTCGAAAAACTTGAACAACCCCTTGGTCGGCTTGGTGGGTTGGCGCGGCATGGTCGGCTCGGTGCTGATCGACCGGATGATCGCCGAAGGCGATTTCGACGTGATCGAGCCGGTGTTTTTTTCCACCTCCAACGCCGGTGGCCAAGCGCCCGCACAAGCCAAAAACGAAACCCGGTTGCAAGACGCGTTTGATATTGCCGCACTCATACGTTGCGACATCATCATCACCGCCCAGGGTGGTGATTACACCAGCGACGTTTTCCCCAAGCTGCGCGCCGCTGGTTGGCAAGGCCACTGGATCGACGCGGCCTCAACCCTGCGCATGGCGCCTGACGCGGTCATCATCCTGGACCCGGTCAACCTGCCCGTCATCCAAAACGCCCTGACAGCCGGTGGCAAAAACTGGATTGGCGGCAACTGCACCGTAAGTTGCATGCTGATGGGCGTGGGTGCCCTGTACAAAGCGGGCCTGGTCGAATGGATGAGCACCCAAACCTACCAGGCGGCCAGCGGGGGCGGTGCGCAGCACATGCGTGAGTTGCTCACGCAATACGGCACCCTGAACGCCTCAGTGCGCAGCTTGCTGGACGACCCCAAAAGCGCCATTCTGGACATCGACCGCCAGGTGATCGCCAAACAACGCGCCCTGTCAGCCGAAGAAACCGCCAACTTTGGCGTGCCGCTGGGTGGCTCGCTCATCCCATGGATCGACAAGGATTTGGGCAATGGCATGAGCAAAGAAGAGTGGAAAGGCATGGCCGAAACCAACAAGATCATGGGCCAGGGTGAAGGTTTTGCTGGCACCACCGCCGTGCCGGTAGACGGGTTTTGTGTGCGCGTAGGTGCTATGCGCTGCCACAGCCAGGCCTTGACGTTCAAGCTCAAAAAAGACGTGCCCCTGGCCGATGTTGAGGCCATGATCGCTGCCGACAACGCATGGGTCAAAGTGGTGCCCAACACCAAAGAAGCCACTATCCAGCACCTGACCCCCGTCGCCGTTACCGGCACCATGACGATTCCGGTGGGCCGCATCCGCAAGTTGGCCATGGGGCCCGACTACCTGGGCGCGTTCACAATTGGTGACCAACTGCTGTGGGGGGCCGCTGAGCCACTGCGTCGCATGTTGCGCATTTTGCTGGCGGCTTGAGTACCACCGCCCCGCACAAAGGCCAACCCGGCACCTGTAAAAATGTGTGAATAGGCGTTGCCGATTGGCAACGTCCGTTCGTGTGAAAAGGGCCGGGTTTCTAGCCCAATAGCGATTAAGTGGTTTCTTAGCTTGTCAGGCTAAGACATTGATGTTATTGTGCTTTTATGGTTTTTTGTGCATGGTCGACGCGGCCGCTTTATGCCCCCGCAGGGCGCTGCTTGATCAGCGTCTTTTGGCCCATGCGCGAAACACGGAGGCACAATTGAATTCACAGTCGAACCCCAAGACACTTATGACCCATCGATGGCATCGTTTCGCGCTGAGCGCAGTGGCAGTTGCCATGGTGGGCCTGCATTCGCTCGGCGCCCAAGCCCTTTCGCTGGGCCCGGTCATCATCCAGTCGGCCTTGGGTGAGGCACTGCGCGCCGAAATCGACATTCTGGAGATGAATGCGGAAGAAGCCGCGACCCTCAAAACGCAAATTGCCTCGCCCGAAGCCTTCCGTGCTGCCGGGCTTGATTACAACTCGGCCATGGCCAGCACCCGTGTTAGCGTGTTGCGCCGCGCCAATGGGCGCAGTTATATCCGCCTGGTCAGCGATCGCCCGGTCAATGAGCCATTCATCGACATGATTCTGGAGGCCACCTGGTCAGGTGGCCGCATTGTGCGTGACTACACCATGCTGCTGGATCCGCCAGCCTTGCGCGCTTCGGCCACAACAACCGCACCGACCGCGCAGGTTGTTGCGCAAGATCTTCCCGCGGCTTCTGCGCCACCAGCTCCGGCCGCCCCACCCGAGCAAACCGCAGCGCAATTGCCCGCCCGTCCAGCCGCGCCCAAGCCCGCCACAGGAACCGCCAAGGCACCCGCCGCGGCCATGCCAACCAAACCGGCCGCTGCAGCTGGACCCGGCGACAAACAGGTCACCGTTAAAACCGGTGACAACGCCAGCAAAATTGCGTTGGCCAGCAAGGCCTCGAACGTGTCGCTGGACCAGATGTTGGTCGCCCTTCTAAGAGCCAATCCGGATGCCTTCATCAACGGCAACCTGAACCGCCTCAAACGCGGCGCGGTGCTGAACCTGCCGGGCAGCCAAGATGCTTTGGCCACTGATAACGTTCAGGCCCGGCAAATTGTGGTGGCGCAGAGCCGGGATTTTGGTGAATTCCGCAGCAAACTCGCAGGCATGGCCCCGTCAGCGCAAGTGGCCACGGCAGATCGTCAGGCCGCAGGCGGCGTGCAATCGCGCGTGGACGACAAAAAAACGGCCGCCAGCGCGCCCGACAAACTCACTTTGTCCAAAGGTGGGGTGCAGGCCAAGGCCCAAGCTGACCAGGTTGCCAAAACCTTGTCGGCCAAAGAAGCGGCCAGCCAAAAGGCCGAGGTGTCCAAAACCATTGCAGAACTCGCAAAAGTAGCAGCTGCGGTGCCCGCCTCAGGCCCCGTGGCCAAGGCCTCGGCACCCGCCACGACAGCAGGCCCTGCCGCCGCTGCCGCCAAGCCAGCGTCGGCGCCAGTTGCTTCAGTTGCGGCAGTTGCGGCAGTTGCGGCAGTTGCAGCAGTTGCGGCACCAGCTACTACGCCCGTCCCAGCTCCAGTGCCGGCTCCAGCCGCAACTGCTTCGGCCACCAAGCCTGCGGTTGCCGCATCAGCTGCCGCCACACCTGCGCTGCCCCCGGTACCCGCCAAACCGGTTGTCAAATCACCGCCTGCGCCGTTGCCAGAACCTGGCTTGATTGACAAATTAACTGAAAACCCGTTGGTACCTGCTGCCGGTGCGGCACTGGTGGCCCTGCTGGCAGGCTTCGGGCTCTGGCGGGTGCGCAAGAGCAAGAATGCCAAAGATCAAGACAGCGCGTTCCTGGACAGCCGCTTGCAACCCGATTCGTTTTTTGGCTCCAGCGGCGGACAGCGGGTGGACACCAACGAAACCGGCGCGGGTACGTCGATCGTGTACAGCCCCAGTCAGCTCGATGCTGCAGATGACGTTGATCCGGTCGCCGAAGCCGATGTTTATTTGGCTTACGGGCGCGATTTGCAAGCAGAAGAGATTCTGAAAGAAGCGCTCAAAACGCACGGTGGGCGGTTGTCGGTTCATCAAAAATTGCTCGAAATTTACGGCAAGCGACGCGATACGCGCAACTTTGAGCTCACAGCCAACGAAGCCTTCAAACTGACCGCTGGCGAAGGCCAGGACTGGATCCGGGTTTGTGAACAGGGTTTGTCAATCGACCCGGGCAACCCCCTCTACATGCCGGGCGGCAAACCATCAGTCGCGGTAGGTATACCCTCGCAGCCCATGCCGCTGGAGATGCAAAATGCGTTCAAAGCTGCGGCAAGCGGCGCTGGGGTCGCCGCTGTCGGGGCTGCTGGGCTGGCAACTGTCGCCATGGCGGCATCGGCGGTCTCAACCGGTTCAAGCACGTCCCCGCTGAATGCCCAACCTGCAGCACAAGGCGTTGATCTGGATTTTGACCTCGACCTTGACTTCTCGCTCGACGATGACAATGCCCAGGTCATCACCGACATGTCCCAATCAACCAGCACCACCAAAATTCAGGCGGTTGAGTCGGGCTCCGTGCCGCTGGATATGGATTTTGATATGCCCGAACCGGTCAAACCGGTATTTGCAACCCAAACGGCCGCCTTCAAGGCGCCTGTGCCTAACCAGGCCGCGGCTGCGGTTGTGCCAGAAACAAAACCCGGCGTCATCGAATTTGAACTGCATGAGTTGCCTGGCGCTGGCTTGAGCAACTCGGGTGAAGTTTCGCGGCCCGCGCCGCTGGAGTCCATGGACACCCTCCTGCCACTTGAATTCGAGCCGCCCGAGCCGCAAAAAGAAGTCAAAAAAGAACCTGGCTTGTCACTCAGCCTGCTGGACGACGGCGACGAATTCAAGCAAGAGGCAGCCCGCAGCTTTGGCACCACGCAAACCGGCCCGCTGTCAACTTTTGCCCCCAAGCTGCCTGAAACTGATGCCACCACAGGGGCAATGGAATTGATGGATTTCAACATAGGCAACCTGCCGCTTGACATCGGTGATGGCCCTCGTGACACCCAGATATCCGACAATTTGGGTGACGGCGAAAACCCCTTGGCAACCAAGTTGTCTCTGGCTGAAGAATTCAATAGCATTGGTGACACAGACGGTGCCCGCGCATTGATTGAAGAGGTTGTGCAAGAAGCCACCGGCGACCTCAAGGTTCGGGCCCAAAAAGCGTTGGCTGCCCTGGCCTGATGGCGGGTGGTGAAGGCGTGCCGGCCCGGGCCGACATGTCCAGAATTGCGCTGGGACTCAGTTACAACGGTCAGGCCTATCAGGGCTGGCAAAGCCAGTTAAGTGGTCTGACCATTCAGGACAAGCTGGAGGCCGCCCTGGGTCAGTTCGCCGGGCAGGAACGGGTTGCAACCTTGTGTGCCGGGCGCACCGATGCCGGCGTCCACGGGCTGATGCAGGTCGTGCACTTTGACACCCCGCTAGAGCGCGATGTTCACGCCTGGGTGCGCGGCCCCAATACGCACTTGCCGCGCGATATTGCCATCCAGTGGGCGGCCCGCGTACCGCGCGAATTTCATTGCCGAGCCAGCGCCGTTTCACGCCGCTACGTTTACATCCTGCTGGAATCCAGAATCCGGCCCAGCGTCGAGAGTGGACGTGTGGGCTGGATGTATTACCCCCTGGCGCTGGCGCCCATGCGCGAAGCCGCTGCGCTACTGGTCGGCGAACACGATTTTTCAAGCTTCCGGGCGTCCAGCTGCCAGGCGTTGTCGCCCGTCAAACACATGCTGCGCATGGACATCAGCCAAAGCGGTGCCTATTGGCGCTTCGAGTTCGAAGCCAATGCGTTTTTGCACCACATGATCCGCAATATCATGGGTTGCCTGGTTGTGGTGGGGCAAGGCAAGCAAGAGCCCGCCTGGGTTGCCGACGTGCTGGCCGCCCGCTCTCGCGAACGTGCAGCGCCAACCTTTGCGCCAGATGGCCTTTATTTTCAGGGCCCCCGATATGCGTCGCACTGGGGTTTGCCGGACCAGACACCTGCGTATGATTGGTTGCCATGACGATCTATAAAGCCCCCACGCTTGTGACTGCGTCTGCTGCGCAGCGAACCCAGGTGAAGATTTGCGGTCTCACGCGCGAACAAGACGTGGACGCCGCCGTAGCCGCAGGCGCAGACGCGATTGGGTTTGTGCGGTATGCCAAAAGCCCGCGTTTTGTCAGCATTAAACGCGCAGTGGAACTGGCACGGCGGTTACCCCCCTTTGTGACTCCCGTACTGCTGTACGTGAATGAAGAAGCTGCAACAATTCAGGCCGATCAGGCCCTGTTGCCAACGGCCATCGCCCAGTTCCACGGCGATGAAACGCCGCTGGAATGTGATACGCTCACAGCCCATGGCGCACGGCGTTACCTGCGCGCCGCCAGAATTCCATTGGGAGATGGCGCGGCGGCGTTTGACCTCGTAAAATACGCCCACGATTACCCGAATGCCCAGGCCATCCTGCTCGACGCGCACGTCGAAGGGTTTGGTGGCGGCGGAAAAACTTTCAATTGGTCACTGCTTCCAACAAACGTCAATGCTCACCTCGTCTTGAGTGGTGGGCTGAATGCTGCAAACGTGGCCGACGGCATTTTGCAGGTACGCCCGCGTTGTAAAACGCTGGCGGTGGATGTCAGTTCCGG
>JANOWY010000086.1:0-1616 GCA_031418135.1 Rhodoferax sp.
CCAAACTCGATGGTGCGGCGATGGCGGCTTGTTATTCTGCTGATGGGACGTTTTCAGACCCGGTTTTCCAGGGGCTCAAAAACGGCGAGCCGGGCAAGATGTGGCGCATGCTCACGGCGCGCGGCAAAGACATGACGGTGGTGTTTGACGGCATTGAGGCAGATGGCACAACCGGCCAGGCGCATTGGGTGGCAACCTACACGTTTTCAGCCACCGGGCGCAAAGTGGTGAACGACATTCAGGCGCGGTTTACGTTTGAGAACGGCAAAATCAAAACGCATCAAGACACATTTGACCTGCACAAATGGATGAGCCAGGCGCTGGGCGTCAAAGGCGCATTGCTGGGCTGGTTGCCACCGGTGCAAGCCAAGCTGCGGGTGACGGCGCGCAATGGTTTGGATGGTTTCAAGGGGTGATCTGCCCGGCTATAAAACCCTGAAAATTCGGGCTAAAAACACTGAATATCTATTCTTGCAATTTTTGTTAAAAATATATTAGCAATTGTTCCCGTATTAATTGCATATTCAGCTATATAAAACATAACTAATTTAATTACCAATAATACAATGTCTACGCAAAATCTAGGAATTATCATGCACGGCGTAACCGGGCGCATGGGTTTAAACCAGCACCTGATTCGCTCTATTTTGGCGATCCGCAAACAAGGCGGCGTTACCTTGGCCAATGGCGACAAGGTAATGCCCGATCCGATTTTGATTGGCCGCAATGCCGCCAAAATTGAAGCGCTGGCCAAGGCGCACGGCATCGGGCGCTGGGGCAGCGATCTGGATGCCGCACTGGCCAACCCGGCCGACACCGTGTTTTTTGACGCGGGCACCACGCAGATGCGCCCCGCCCTGTTGGCCAAAGCCATCCGCGCGGGCAAACACGTGTATTGCGAAAAACCCATCGCCACCAACCTGGCCGAGGCGTTGGCCACGGTGCAACTGGCGGACGAAGCCAACCAAAAGACCGGCCTGAAGCACGGCGTGGTGCAAGACAAGCTCTTTTTGCCGGGCCTGCGCAAGCTTGACATGCTGCGGCGCGCCGGGTTTTTTGGCCGCATGCTTTCGGTGCGTATCGAGTTTGGCTATTGGGTGTTTGAAGGCGATTTGCAACCCATCCAACGCCCGAGCTGGAACTACCGCGAGGAAGACGGCGGCGGCATCATTCTGGACATGGTGTGCCACTGGCGCTACGTGCTGGACAACCTCTTTGGCGAAGTGCAAAGCGTGAGTTGCCTGGGCGCCACCCACATCCCCACCCGGTGGGACGAAGCCGGTAAGCCCTACACCGCCACGGCAGACGATGCCGCCTACGCCACCTTTGAGCTCAAGGGGCCCGGCGGTGAAAAAGTAATCGCCCAAGTGAACAGCAGCTGGGCCACGCGGGTGCGGCGCGATGACCTGGTGACCTTCCATGTCGATGGCACGCATGGCTCAGCCGTAGCGGGCCTCACCACCTGCCGCGCCCAGAGCCGCGTGAACACGCCGCGCCCGGTGTGGAACCCGGATGAAAAACAGATGATGCCTTTTTTCGACCAGTGGGCCGAGGTGCCCGACACGCAGGTGTACGACAACGGTTTCAAGATCCAGTGGGAGGATTTCATCCGCCAC
>JANOWY010000087.1:0-3652 GCA_031418135.1 Rhodoferax sp.
GCCTGGGGATCGTTGCTGTGGGAGAGGACCTTGAACCACCCCTTGATGCCCCAGGCATCCAGAATGCGCCCGACTTCGATGGCATCCGCTGGCAATTCAGCGGCTTCGAGGCCGGACAACATGGGATTTTTTAGACGGCTGTTTTTTTGGCGGCCTGAGCGATCAGGCGCTCAACCGTAGGCGAAGCCTGGGCACCGACGCTTTTCCAATGCGTCAATCGGTCTTGCGCGATACGGATGCTTTCCTCTTTTTCGGTGGCAATCGGGTTATAAAAACCGATACGCTCGATAAAACGACCGTCTCGGCGCGTCCGCTTGTCAGCGACCACAATGTTGAAGAACGGGCGTGCCTTGGCACCGCCACGGGCGAGTCGAATAACGACCATGATGTATTCCAGTCAAAAATGGGTCAAATCCAGAGCTGCTGCACCGCCTGCGGGCATTTAGCCCACCCGCGTAGATACGCGCAAGGTCACCTAGAATTCAACATCTGACCCAAAGTTTGAGACACGCGACATGGCCACCCGGCCAGCGACTCTTTGGGTAGCTTTCCATTATAGCCCGCTTCCTCACCGAGCAGCACTCATGACCCTCATCCGAGCCAGCCAAGCTGGCGATTTGCCTGCGATCACCGCGATTTATGGCCACCACGTGCTGCATGGCACGGGCACATTTGAAACCGAGCCGCCTGATGTAGCGGAGATGACCCAACGCCGGCTCGATGTGCTTGCAAAAGGCTTGCCTTACCTGGTCGCAGAAAGCGGTGGGCGTGTTCTGGGTTATGCCTATTGCACCTGGTTCAAACCACGGCCAGCCTACCGTTTTTCGGCAGAAGACTCGGTCTACGTCGCCCATGACGTGAAGAGCCAAGGGCTGGGTCGCGCCTTGTTGACCGAGTTATGCGCCCAGGCCGAAAAAGCCGGAATCCGGAAGCTGATTGCCGTGATTGGCGACTCCAACAACCAGGGGTCGGTTGGCGTGCACCGCGCCGTCGGATTTACCCCGGTCGGGGTTCTCAAGGCTTGTGGCTGGAAGTTTGATCAATGGCTGGATGTCGTGATGATGGAAAAAGCCTTGGGAGTTGGCGACACCCAGCCTGCATCACTGCCAGATTCCGGGCCCCAAACCAAGTGAAAAACAAGACTTTGGCGGTATGGCTCAGCCTGGTAGGTGGCCCCTTGGGGCTTCATCGCTTTTATCTGCGTGGCTGGAGCGATGCCCTGGGCTGGATATTCCCGATTCCAACGGCGCTGGGTTTGTATGGAATAGAACGAATCCAGCGTTACGGCATTGACGACCGCATCAGTTGGGTGCTGGCGCCGGTTTTGGGTTTCACCATCGCGTCCTGTGCCCTGACCGCCATCGTTTACGGGTTGATGGGCCCCGAAGAATGGAATTCAAAATTCAACCGGCTTGCGCCAGCAGCTTCCAGCGCTGGCAACAGCAATTGGTTGACCGTTGGTGCGTTGGTGGCAGGATTGATGATTGGCAGCACCAGCTTGATCGCCAGCCTTGCTTTTGCCATCCAGGGCTATTTCCAATCCTGACTGACCAAACCGTAGAAGCGCGCCTCATGCCGCTTCGTCCACTGGCACCCATCCAAGCCTCCCACGGCACCTAAAAAACCTGCAGGCTGACCCAGTACGATATGGCCGCTACAAAGGCGCTGGCGGGAATGGTGAATATCCAGGCCCAAACGATGTTGCCAGCCACGCCCCACCGGACCGCACTGGCACGCCGCGTGCTGCCAACGCCCACAATTGCACCCGTGATGGTGTGTGTGGTTGACACGGGGATACCCAGCGAAGTCGCCAAAAACAGGGTCATGGCACCCCCTGTTTCTGCACAAAAGCCGCCCACCGGCTTCAGTTTGGTGATTTTCTGTCCCATGGTTTTGACGATGCGCCAGCCGCCAAACATGGTGCCGCAGCCTATGGTGATGTAACAGGCGATTACCACCCAGGTCGGCAAATAATCCTTGGTGGCCTGCATCCAGACTGGCAAGCCCTGCACTTGTGCGGTGGTGGCAGCGATCAACAACAACCAGATAATTCCCGCCGTTTTTTGCGCATCATTGCCACCGTGCCCCAAGCTGTAAGCGGCAGCTGATACCAGTTGCAGGCGACGAAACCAACGGTCCGTCTGGGAAGGCGTTTTTCGCCGCAAGGTCCGGGCCACCAAGACCATCATCAGCGACCCCAGGATGAAACCCATCAGCGGCGAGACGATGATGAAAGCCACAATTTTGAAAATGCCCGCCGAAATCAAGGCCCCCGAGCCTGCTTTGGCAATCACTGCACCCACGATGCCACCGATCAAGGCATGTGAGGAACTGCTGGGAATGCCGTAATACCAGGTGATGATGTTCCAGCTGATGGCCCCAATCAGTGCGCCAAACACCACATGCGTGTCGACAATATTGGGCATCACCACCCCTTTGCCAATGGTGGCCGCGACACTCAGGTGAAAAACGAAAAACGCGACAAAATTGAAAAACGCCGCAAACACTACGGCCTGCGCTGGCTTTAAAACGCCAGTTGAGACCACCGTGGCGATTGAATTCGCCGCGTCATGAAAGCCGTTCATGAAATCGAACGCCAGCGCCAACAGCACCAACATAAAAATCACCCACAAGCTGGTTTGCGCTGCATCCACGATTCAGTCCCCAGAGATCAGGAATTTTCGAGGACCACGCCCTCGATCAAATTCGCCACATCCTCGCATTTGTCGGTAATGGTTTCCAGGAGTTCGTAAATTGCCTTGAGCTTGATCACCTCCCGCGTATCAGGTTCTTCGCGGAAGAGTTTGCTCATGGCGGACCGCATCACGCGGTCGGCATCGCTCTCCAGGCGGTCAATCTCTTCGCAGGTTTTCAGCGCTGCCTCGGCCACTTTCGGGTCAGAGATTTTCCCCAGCATGTAAACCGCGTCCTTCACCCGGTCACAGCATTTCACGCTCAAATCGGTCAGGCGTTTGATCTCGTCCGTCATGTGCCGCACGTCATACAGCGCCATGGTTTCGGCGGAATCCTGAATCAGGTCGGCCACATCGTCCATGGTGTTGATAAGTGAGTGGATCTGCTCGCGGTCAATCGGCGTGATGAAGGTGGTATGCAGCATCTTGTTCACGTCGTGCGTGATGCGGTCCGCCGCACGTTCCGCGTTGTCCACGTCGCGGTTGTACTGCTCACGCAGGTGCAGATCGGAGTAGTTCGCCACCAATTGCGAAAACGCCCGCGCCGCCTCAACAATCCGGTCCGCATGCTGGTTGAACATCTCGAAAAAATTGCCCTCTCGGGGCATCAGTTTTCCAAACAGCATGGGTTTCTCATCTTATATTCTCGAATTGCAAATGTGACGATTTCGTGACAAACAGGAGTGTAACGCCCTGCCCAGCCCGGTTTGAAATTGCTGCGTGCAAACGTCGGATTAGGTGTCCACAAAAAGCCTGCTCGCGGCTCGTCGCCAAGGGACCCGATGCCAGAAATCAAAAAACGGCCCGAAGGCCGTTTTCAAAAGCTGATCGAGGCCTTCAGGCTGCCACTGATTCCGCCAAATCCGTGTATTCCTGCACCTTGTCAAAGTTCAGGTATTGGTAGATTTTGCTGCCATCTTGGTTGATGACACCCATATCGGCCATGTATTCGGCTTTGG
>JANOWY010000088.1:0-2311 GCA_031418135.1 Rhodoferax sp.
CCCAAGGCAGCTGCGTACGTGTCCCCCACCGCGTTTGAAACGCCGTTCGCCTTGCGATAGACATTGAGCGCGGTTCCTCCTTGACCTCCCGCATCCGCCTTGGGCTGCCTCTGGCGCTTGGTGGGTGGTTTGGGGGGGCGACTTTCACTTTTGGGCAGCCCTTTTTTTGCTGCGCCGCTGCGCGTTGAGAAGAGCACCTGAATCTGACTCCGGTATGGATGCACGTCCAAAATAGCGTCTGGCTTTGTCCCCGTATTGCTGCACGTCGAAAAATGCGTCTAACTCGGAGCCCCCAGATTGCTGGTAATCGCCAGGGCTCAAAACAAAACGACGAGGCGCTCCCATGCAACCTGACCAGAAACATAATTCACCACCCAACACCCGCAACACAGGAAGCGCTCAAAGCATGAACCGACCAGCCGATCAAACCACCCTGGTTATGGGCTACCCCACACGCTACTGGCAAGTTGGCACGCAAGGCAGCCCGCTGGTGCTGATACATGGCATCAGTTGCTCGGTGCTGGAATGGGAGCATGTCATCAACGATCTGGCAAAAAAACACCGGGTTTTCGCACTGGATTTGCTGGGCCATGGGTTGACCGCAAAACCGACGGATTCGCCGTATGACCTGGCCAGCCTGGCGCAATTTGTCCTGGCCTTCATGGATGCTGTGGGCCTGTCCAGCGCCAGCTTGTGCGGCAACTCGTTGGGCGCGCGACTGGCGCTGGAATGCGCGGCCATTGCGCCGCAGCGCGTTTTAGCGATGGTGCTTTCGGCCCCTGCAGCGGTTGAAAAAACCACCTTGTTTGAATTTCGGGTGGCCAGCTTGCCCTGGCTGGGCGAGATTGCCACCGCGCCCAATACCTTCGGCACCGGCAAAATCTGGCGCTCGGCGTTTGCCAACCCGGCTTTTGCCACGCCGCACATGGTGGCTGAAAAAGTGGCGCTGGCCAAGTTACCTGGCGCGGGCCCTGCGTTTTTGAAAGCCTTGCGCTACATGCTGGGTTTTGGTGGCTTCAAACCGGCCGTGTTGGCCGATACCCACGCCAAAATGCGCTGGGTGGTAGCCCCCACCCTGGTGATTTGGGGGCGGCAAGACCGCTTTTTGCCGCTGGCGCATTTGACAACTTTTATGCAGCACATGCCGCAGGCCGAATCGGTCGTGCTGGAGAAATGTGGCCATGCGCCAATGATCGAACACTCCGCCAAATTTTCCCAGTTGGCGCTGGATTTTTTGGCTAAAAAGGCAGATGGTGCGCCAGCTCAGAAAGCTTGAAACAGTTTCTGCTTTATTATTTTTGATAATTAAATAATTATATTATATTCATATTTGATATATTTTTAATAGCTAAAAATATAGTTAATTTATAAACAATAGTTGCTTTTATTTTTAAACAGTTTGTGAAATAGTTAATATGACGCCTTCAACATCCATTGCGCCCCTGCCGCACCCGGCTGAACCTGCTGACGTGTTGACCGCTGCCCGCGTATTCAGCCTGCCCAGCGGCAACCCCGCGCTGGAGCGCAACAAGGCCCATGTGATGGCGTTTTATGACCTGATGTTCAACCAGTGCCAACCCGCGTTGGCCATTGAACGCTATGCGGGCGACACCTACACCCAACACAACCCCGAAGTGCCCGACGGCAAAGCGGCATTCATCGCGTTTTTTGAAAAAATGGCGGTGGAATACCCCGGCAAATCCATCCGTTTCAAACGCGTTTTTGCCGAAGGCGACTTTGTGACGTTACACGGCGAACACATCTTCCCCGGCCCCCAAGGCGGCAGTTGGGCAGCCATCGACCTGTTTCGGCTCGATGCACACGGCAAACTGGTGGAGCACTGGGACGTGCTGCAGAAGGTCTCTGGGCAGTCGGCGAACGGGAATGGGGTGTTTTAGCGGTATCTCAAGGCACATGCGCCCCGAATAGGGCCCGAATGTATCCCATTGCAATCGTTCAGGCCGGACATGTGCTACGGCGCTGGGCCGATTTGTGCGGGAGTGCCGCTGCCAGCGGCGCGAATCCGCACCATGAGGCCCGGCGACGTGGCGTATGTCAGGCCATCGGGTGCACCTTAACCAACCCGCTTCATGGCCAACAAACGGTGCGTTAACCTGCCAAACCTAAACCAGGTCGCTGCCAGAGCCGGCCTTCGCTAACCCAACTTCTTCACCAGCACCTGGCTCTTGCGATCCCAGTTGTATTTACGCTTGCGGGCATCGGGCAGCCAGTCCGGGTCGGCTTGTACGAAGCCGCGTTTTAGAAACCAGTGCATGGTGCGGGTGGTCAGCACGAAGATGCTGTCGAAACC
>JANOWY010000089.1:0-27327 GCA_031418135.1 Rhodoferax sp.
TCCTGGTTGGGCGAGGCGGGCACCTGCCCGGCCGATGCCCTGGCCGCGTACCACCGCGCCCAAGCGGCGGGTGTCCACATTCAACGGGATGCCCCTGCCCAGTTTGACTTTTGCATCGACGCGTTGCTGGGCATCGGGCAGTCGGTTGATGCGGCGGGCTCACAACGACCCATCAGCGGCCTCATGGCCGAATGGATTGACCGAATCAACACCGGCCGCGTACCCGCTTTGGCGGTGGACTTGCCCAGCGGCTTGGCCGCTGACACGGGCCAAACCGATGCGCGCGGTGTTCGGGCCAGCCATACCTTGAGCCTGCTGACCTTGAAACCCGGCCAGTTCACAGCATCCGGGCGGGATGCCTGTGGAGACATCTGGTTCGATGATTTGGGCCACCCTGCGGCGGCACCCAGCCTAGGCTACAGCGCGGCCCCAAGCGCCTGGTTGACCGGGTCGCCCATTGTCGCCACGCGTCTGCATGCGTCGCACAAGGGCAGTTTTGGCGATGTCGCCATTGTCGGTGGAGCCCAGGGCATGGTCGGCGCCGCCTTGTTGGCGGCCCGTGCGGCCCTGCACGCAGGCGCGGGTCGCGTGTATGTCGGTTTGTTGTCAGCAGAGCCTTTGGCGCTGGACCCCGCCTGCCCCGAGCTGATGTTCCGTCCGATTGAACGGATCGATTTCCGCCAGATGACGGTAGTGATCGGTTGTGGTGGCGGGCGCGACTTCTGCGCCCACCTCGCACGCGCCTTGTCGCAAGCCAGCCGGCTGGTGGTTGATGCCGATGCCCTCAACGCCATTGCACAGGACACGCAGTTGCAAACCTTGCTGACGCACCGGCGCGGGCAAAACCGCCTCACAGTGTTGACGCCGCATCCGCTGGAAGCTGCGCGCCTATCAGGCCTGACCACCCCAGACATCCAGCAAAACCGCCTGCAACAGGCGCAGCGACTGGCGGACCGGTTTGACTGCGTGCTTGTGCTCAAAGGGTCGGGCACGCTGATCGCCGGACCGCAGCTCACGCCGCAGATCAATCCCACCGGCAGTGCCTTGCTGGCCACGGCCGGAACCGGTGACGTGCTGGCTGGCATGCTGGGTACCACACTGGCGCACCTCAAGGATGGCGCAAACGCCCAATCGGTGCAGGCGGCCTGCGCGGCAACGGTTTACCGGCATGGCCAAGTTGCAAACCGTTGGCCTGCAAATAGCCCTTTCACCGCCTCCGGCCTCATCGCCCGCCTCTAAACCCGCCCAGCGCCTGGTCAGCGCACCGTACAGGCGCGCTTTGCTTCAGCCGCGCCCGACAAACGGCATCTTGGTCGCCATGACCGTGTGGAACAACACATTGGCCGACAGCGGCAGATTGGCCATGTACAACACCGATTGGCCGACGATATTGACATCCATCAGGGGTTCAATCGCGATTTCACCATTGGCCTGCATCACGCCGCTGGCCATGCGCTGCGCCATTTCTGTGGCGGCATTGCCAATGTCAATCTGGCCCACGGCGATGTTGTATTTGCGGCCATCCAGGGCGGCGGTTTTGGTCAAGCCTGAGACGCCGTGTTTGGTCGATGTATAGGCAATCGAATTGGGGCGTGGCGCATGAGCGGAAATCGAGCCATTGTTGATGATGCGCCCGCCTTGGGGCGATTGTGATTTCATCACCTTAAAGGCTTCCTGGATGCAATAGAAGGCACCGCTGAGGTTGATGTCCACCACGTTCTTCCACTGCGCAAGGGTCAGGTCTTCAAGTGGAATGCCAGGCGCATTGACACCGGCATTGTTGAATACCACATCAACCCGGCCAAACTTCTGGACGACTGTGGCAAACAGCGCCTTGACGGATTCGGGGTCGGCGACATCGGTCGGGACGGCAATGGCACGATCCGCCGCGCCGCTTTGGGCGATCACCTCTTGCAAGGGCTCCGGTCGGCGTCCGGCCAGCGCCACCGAATAACCGTCATTCAGCAAAGCCAGCGCCGCTGCTTTGCCAACACCGGTGCCCGCGCCCGTGACGATGGCGATTTTGGTGGAATTTGTCATGGTTATTTCTCCAGTGTTTGAATGGGTTTGCAAAGAATGGATGCAAATGTGAGCCGGTCAGTCGCGGCGACGGGGTTTGCCCGTCTGGGTCTTTTTGCGGCCCGCCGACTTTACCGCTTTTGCACTGAAGGCACCGGGCGCAGGTTTGGCACCCTTGGCGGCTCGCGGCACACGAACTTTGGGCGACTTGAAGGGCATGGTCGGGCCGCCAGCGGACTGCGAACGGTCAAATGATTTAGCACGATCTTTGGGATCTTTGTTCTCCTTGTGTGGCCTGGCCTCCAAGGCTTCGCCCTCGCGCACCAGACGGAAATCAATCCGGCGACCATCCAGGTCCACCCGGCTCACCTGCACTTGAACCCGTGAACCAATGGCGTAACGAATGCCGGTGCGTTCACCGCGCAATTCCTGTCGCTGCTCGTCAAAGCGGAAGTATTCGCCACCCAGTTCGGTGATATGCACCAAACCTTCGACATACATGGCATCCAGCGTGACAAAAATGCCAAAGCTGGTGGCTGAACTGACAACGCCGCCAAACTCTTCGCCCAGATGCTCGCGCATGTATTTGCACTTGAGCCAGGCCTCCACGTCGCGGCTGGCCTCATCGGCGCGGCGTTCATTGGCACTGCAATGCAGGCCCGCCGCTGCCCAGGCGAGTTGGTCGGCGCTGGCTTTTTTGGGTTTCTGGTTGGGGTCAGACACTTTGGATGCCAGTCCCTTTTCAAGTCGTCGGGCCAGTTTGGCCTGCGCCTCGCCGGGGGCGGGCAAACTGGGTAGCTGATATTTTGTTTTGCCCAAAATGGCCTTGATGACCCGGTGCACCAACAAATCCGGGTAACGCCGTATCGGGCTGGTGAAATGGGTATAGGCCTCAAACGCCAGGCCGAAGTGGCCACTGTTGGCAGGCGTGTAGATGGCCTGCTGCATCGAGCGCAACAGCATGGAGTGAATCTGCTGGGCATCAGGGCGGTCTTTGGTGGCATGGGCAATGGCTTGGAATTCGCCCGGCGACGGGTCGTCGCTGATGCTCAAACCCACACCTGTCGCTTTGAGGTAGGCCTTGAGCGTTTCTTTCTTCTCCGGCGTGGGCCCCTCATGCACCCGGTACAGCCCTGAATGTTTGCTTTGCAAGATGAAGTCGGCGCTGCACACGTTGGCCGCCAGCATGGCCTCTTCAATCAGTTTGTGGGCATCGTTGCGGGTGCGCGGCACGATACGTTCGATTCGACCGCTTTCGTCGCAGATGATCTGGGTTTCAACGGTTTCAAAATCAACCGCTCCGCGCGCGTTGCGCGAGACCAGCAGTGCGCGATAAACATCGTGCAGGTTGAGCAGGTTGTCGACGCGGTCTTTGCGCTTGGCCGCTTCAGGCCCCTTGGTGTTGGCCAGGATGGCGGCAACTTCGGTGTAAGTGAAACGGGCGTGGCTGAACATCACGGCGGGATAGAACTGGTAGGCCGTCACCTCTCCGCTGGCGGCCACAAACATGTCGCAAACCATGCACAGGCGTTCGACATCCGGGTTCAGCGAGCACAAGCCATTGGAAAGCTTCTCGGGCAGCATCGGAATAACGCGGCGCGGAAAATACACGCTGGTGGCGCGGTCATAAGCATCCACGTCAATCGCCGAACCCGTTTGCACGTAGTGGCTGACATCGGCAATCGCCACCAGCAGCCGCCAGCCCGTGACAGCAGACTTTCCCCTGCCTTGGGTGGCGGGTTCACAATACACAGCGTCGTCAAAATCGCGCGCGTCCTCGCCGTCAATCGTGACCAAAGGCACGTCGGTCAAATCAACCCGGTGTTGCTTGTCGGCCGGCAACACTTTGTCGGGCAAGGTGCGCGCAAGGGCGATGCAGGCATCGGAAAACTCGTGCGGCACACTGTATTTGCGCA
Organism: Rhodoferax sp.; assembly: GCA_031418135.1. Classification (GTDB taxonomy): domain Bacteria; phylum Pseudomonadota; class Gammaproteobacteria; order Burkholderiales; family Burkholderiaceae_C; genus JANYCG01. Next base: position 3,936 of record JANOWY010000089.1, read on the forward strand.
CGGCGATTTCGATCTCCATGCCGGGGTCGTCAATCTCACCCAGTACCTCTTTGACGCGCCCGACCGGCTGCCCAAAAAGCGCTGGCGGCTCCACCAGTTCGACCACCACCACCTGGCCCGGCTTGGCTGAACCCGTGGCGGTTTTGGGGATCAGCACATCCTGCCCGTAACGCTTGTCTTCGGGGGCGACCAGCCAGATGCCGCTTTCATGCAGCAAACGCCCGATGATGGGCTGAGGTGGTCGCTCGACGATTTCGACGACACGGCCCTCGGGGCGACCCTTGCGGTCGCTGCGCACAATACGCGCCTTGACGCGATCCTTGTGCAAAACTGCCCGCATTTCATTGGGCGGCAGGTAAATGTCTGGCCCGCCGTCGTCGCGGCTTACAAAGCCGTGGCCATCACGATGCCCTTGCACCGTTCCTTCAATTTCGTCCAGCAAGCCGCTGATTTGGCTCATATTTTTGATATAATTTCCTTCTTTCCTGAGATGCCCAGGTGGCGGAATTGGTAGACGCACTAGTTTCAGGTACTAGCGAGTAACTTCGTGGGGGTTCGAGTCCCTTCCTGGGCACCAAAACCCCTCCCATAAACCGATTTTCCGGGAGCTTTGCTTCGTTGCAAAGCCTCGCAATACTCATGTATTGCTTCGTTTTGCGCCTAGCACTGCCTCCCGCAAAATCAGTTTCTGTGAGGGGTTTGATGTTAATGAAACAGCGATATGAAATTATTTTCATGTCGCTTTTTATTGCCTGATTTTTTTCGCCGAATTGACAGGTCGACTGAGCAACTGCAATTTGCAAGTCAATGGACGCATCGGTTCCGGTTCAAAACGGCTGGGCAATCAGGTCGTGGCCCTGGGTGCCAACAATCTGCGCCTTGGTGAACTCCCCCACCTTGAGCTGTTTGCTGATTTTCTGCGGGGGCAGCAGTTTGACGGTTCCGTCAATTTCGGGGGCATCGGCATAGGTTCGGCCCACACCACCCTTTTTGCCCAAGCCGGGTGCTGAATCCACCAGCACCTGCATGGTGGCACCAATCCGCTTTTGCAGCTTCGCAACCGACACCGCCTCGGCCACCGCCATGAAACGCGCGCGCCGCTCTTCGCGCAGTTCGAACGGCAACATGCCGCCGATGTCATTGGCCACGGCACCTGTCACCGGGCTGTAGGCAAAACACCCCGCCCGGTCAATTTGGGCTTCCTGCATGAAATCCAGCAGATGCTGGAACTCGGCCTCGGTCTCGCCCGGAAAACCGGCAATGAAGGTGCTGCGGATGACGATCTGCGGGCAGACTTCACGCCACTTCAAAATACGCTCCAGGTTTTTTTCGCCACTGGCCGGGCGCTTCATGCGTTTAAGCACATCCGGGTGGCTGTGCTGCAACGGCACGTCCAGGTAAGGCAATATTGAACCCGTGGCCATGATGGGCAAGACGTCGTCCACACCCGGATAGGGATAGACGTAATGCAGGCGCACCCAAGCACCGTAAGGCGCCGCCAGTTCTCCCAAGGTTTGCACCAGATCGAGCATGCGGGTTTTGACGGGCTTGCCGTCCCAAAAACCGGTGCGGTATTTCACATCCACACCATAGGCTGAAGTATCTTGGCTGATCACCAGCAACTCTTTCACGCCACCTTCAAACAACGCCCGGGCCTCGTTCAGCACGTCACCAATCGGGCGAGAAACCAAATCGCCGCGCATCGACGGGATGATGCAAAAGGTGCAGCGGTGGTTGCAGCCCTCACTGATTTTCAGGTAGGCGTAATGGCGCGGCGTCAGCTTCACGCCTGCTACGCCAAATGAGTTGTTCGATGATGAGTAGGTCGCCGGGCCGGGTACCAAATCAACGAACGGATCATGCGGTTTGGGCAGATTCAGGTGCACTGCATCCATCACCTCCTGCGTGGCGTGCGGGCCAGTGACGGCCAATACGCTGGGGTGCATTTGCCTGACCAGGTTGCCGCCACCCTCGCCCGCTGCCCCTGACACAGTTTTTGCACCCAGACAACCCGTGACGATGACACGACCATTGACGGCCAGGGCTTCACCAATCGTGTCCAGGCTTTCCTTGACAGCATCATCGATGAAGCCGCAGGTGTTGACGATCACCAGGTCGGCACCCTCAAAGGTTTTCGAAGTCTCGTAACCCTCTGCACTCAGCTGTGTGAGGATCAACTCTGAATCAGTCAGCGCCTTGGGGCAGCCCAGGCTGACAAAACCGACTTTGGGAATTTTGGCCGACCCGTCTCGGGTAACTTGCTGCAGGGCTTGGGGCATGACAGGGGAGATCACTTGGCTCATGGCGTTATTGTCCCCGCTAATGTCGCGTCTTGTGGGCGCCATAACGGGCAATCAACGCCATCTACGTGCCGACGGGCTGCACGGTTCAATGGCTCTCTCACCGTTTGATGCCAAATGTTTGCATCATCTGGTCGGTTTGTTTTTGCATCTGCTCCTGCATCTGGGTGAATACTTCTTTGGCCTGATCCATGTTTTTGCCCATCAATCCTTGCATCAGGGGTGATTGCAAACCCATGTACTGGGCCCATGCTTCGGGTGTCAGGTGAGCCGCCTGGCCCCCCATCCGAGCCTGCATGTCAGTCAGGGTTTGCATGGACTTCTCAAGGTAACCGCCCATGAAACCCTGCATGGCGTGACCATAAAAACGGATGATGTTTCCCAGCACCTCGGTAGTGAACATGGGCGATCCATTGGATTCTTCTTCCAGAATGATCTGCAACAAGATGCTGCGTGTCAGGTCGTCACCGGTTTTGGCATCCAGCACGGCAAACGCCTCACGGTCCATCACCATTTTTTTGATTTCTGCCAGGGTGATGTAGGTCGATGTGAGTGTGTCGTACAGGCGCCGATTGGGATACTTCTTGATGACCCGTTGCGCAGGACGCTCGTCTTTGTTTTTTTTACTTTGCATGGTCACAAAACCCTTTTCGAAGGAGCGGCAGCGTCGCAATGATGAAACCGCCGAAATCGGAACTGGTTTATTGCACTGCAGCACATTCTAGGGATGGCAAATTGCGGATTCAGAGAAGGTTTACCCTCATGTTGGGGTCGCCGCTGGTCGCCTAACCGTTTTTTGAGTCGCAACTTGGCTACTTAATTAAAAACTGGGAAATGTATGAGTGAAAAATCGGCTTTGTTCACACAATAATTCCACAATATGTTATATAAAATATAGCAATTGTGAGTAAAATAAATGAATAATTAACGCACATTTCTTCCAAAAATGGCTTTTTAGCGGTTAAAAAAACGTTTGGTAGGGAAGCTGCGGAAGAAGAACTCAACCGCTGATGGTGCAGAAAAATTGGTAGGCGCGAATGGACTCGAACCATCGACCCCCACCATGTCAAGGTGGTGCTCTAACCAGCTGAGCTACGCGCCTAAAAGTCTGCCCGAGAAGCCATTAGTATAACAGCCATCCGCGATAATTCCGGGTTGCTTCAAGGCATTCTTTCAATTCATCGGGCTTTACTTTTTCACAACCTTCAGGAGTTTCATCATGGACATCGCAGGCAAAGTTTTTATCGTGACAGGCGGCGCATCGGGATTGGGCGAAGGCACGGCGCGTTTGCTGGCCGCCAAGGGCGCGACAATCGTTATCGCCGACATGCAGGCTGAAAAAGGTGCTTCCGTTGCCCAGGAAATTGGTGGCGCTTTTGTCAAATGCGACGTAACCAGCGAAGCCGATGGGCAAGCGGTCGTGGCCAAGGCGGTGGCGATGGGCAAACTGATGGGCTTGGTGAACTGCGCGGGCATCGCCTCTGCCGAAAAAACCGTTGGCAAAAACGGCGCACACAATTTCGAAGCCTTCAAGCGCACCGTCACCATCAATTTGATTGGCAGCTTCAATATGATCCGCCTGGCCGCTGATGCCATGTGCAAAAACGAACCCGAGGCAACAGGCGAGCGCGGCGTGATGATTTCAACTGCGTCAGTGGCAGCCTATGACGGTCAAATTGGCCAGGCTGCTTACAGCGCCTCCAAAGGTGGCGTGGTCGGCATGACCTTGCCCATCGCCCGCGATCTGGCCAAAAACGGCATCCGCAACATGACCATTGCTCCGGGAATTTTCGGCACACCTATGATGGCCTCCATGCCCCAGGAAGTGCAAGACTCGCTGGCAGCCGCTGTGCCCTTCCCTTCTCGTTTGGGCACACCGCTGGATTACGCCAAGCTGGCCGTTCATATTGTTGAAAACGACATGTTGAATGGCGAGGTGATCCGCCTGGATGGTGCCATTCGTTTGGCTCCCCGCTAAAGCCTGACGGTGGTGCCAGTGGTTTTTTTGTTCAGGTCGCATCTTGCATGGGTCTTGGCATGGGTGCTGGGTGGTGCCTTGCTGGCTGCATGCGCAAGCCACCCGGCGTTTGACTACCGGGTGCCAGACCAGCCCGAAGGCGCTGGCGGTGCGGCAGAAAAACCCGGTTGGGCGACCCGGCATTTTGCTGTTGCGGCAGCCAATCCGTTGGCCACAGATGCGGGCTACCAGGTTCTCAAGGCAGGTGGCTCGGCGATTGATGCCGCCATCGCCGTACAGATGGTATTGACCCTGGTTGAGCCACAAAGCAGCGGCATTGGCGGTGGCAGTTTCGTGATGCATTTTGATGGGCAGCGGGTGCAGGCTTTTGACGGGCGTGAAACAGCGCCTGCTGCAGCCCGTGAAGACCTTTTTCTGGCCAACAATGGCAAGCCACTCGCCATGGCCGATGCCGTGGTGGGTGGCCGGTCGGTGGGCACGCCCGGTACGGTGGCTGTTCTGGAGATGGCGCATCGGCAACACGGCAAACTGCCATGGGCCCGATTGATCGAACCGGCCATTCAATTGGCGCAACAGGGGTTCAAAGTAAGCCCGCGTTTAAACGCACTGTTGTTGGCAGAACCGCATCTCAAGAAAGATCCGGTTGCTGCCCGGTATTTCTACAACCCGGATGGCTCGCCGCGGGCCGTCGGTTTTGTTTTGAAAAACCCGGCTTTGGCGCAGGCACTTCAATCCATTGCCGATCAGGGTGCAGCAGCGTTGCGCATCGGCCCCATCGCTGAAGCAATTGTTCGAAAGGTCCAGCACCATCCCAGCAATCCCGGTACCTTGTCGGCCGCTGATTTGGCCAGCTACCAAGCGGTTGAGCGCACCCCGCTGTGTTTTGACTACCCGGCAGAACGGCCGGGCCTTCAGGGCCCTGGGCATATCTACCGGTTATGCGGTTTTCCGCCGCCAAGCTCCGGGGCTATCGCCATTGGCCAGATCCTGGGCCTCTTGCAACACACGCCAGCCGCCCGTTTGCCCATGCAGGATGGCCTGCCCTCCGCGTCCTGGCTGCATCTCTATACCGAAGCGGCCCGGTTGGCTTTTGCCGACCGCAGCCAGTATTTGGCTGACCCGGCCTTTGTAGATGCCCCCGCTGGCAACTGGCTCAGCCTGCTGAACCCAAGCTACCTTGCACAGCGCGCCAAGCTGATCGGCCAGACTAGCGATGCCGCCAGCATACAAACCGCCCGCCCAGGAGACCCGGGCCCGGTTGACACCTTGAAAACTTCCTACGCACCGATGCCGGATCAGCCGGAATACGGAACCTCACACGTCAGCATCGTGGATGGGTTTGGCAACGCACTGGCCATGACCAGCACCATTGAAGCCGGGTTTGGCTCCCGCCAAATGGTCAGCCCCGACGCATCGCAGGCAGGCGGATTTTTGCTGAACAATGAACTCACCGACTTCAGTTTTTTGCCAGCCGATGCCAGCGGAAAACCGGTGGCCAACCGGGTGCAACCGGGCAAACGCCCTCGTTCCAGCATGTCGCCCACCTTGGTTTTTGACGCGACCACCGGGCAATTCGTGATGAGTGCGGGCAGCCCGGGCGGTGCCATGATTATTCATTTCACCGCAAAAGTGCTTTACGGGGTACTGAACTGGGGACTTCTGCCGCAGCAAGCCATCAACCTGCCCACTTTTGGCTCCTTGAACGGCCCGACAGTTCTGGAAGCCAAACGCTTTCCGGATGCCACCGTACAGGCGCTTCAGGCACGGGGCCACCAGCCCCAGCAGGTTGACATGACCAGTGGTTTGCAGGCGATTACGGCCGGGCAGGTCCATGGCCAGCGGTTGTGGCTGGGTGGCACCGACCCGCGCCGTGAAGGTGTTGTGATGGGCGACTGAAAAATCGCAAGATGGCGATTCCGCAAAGTTTTATCCAAGAGCTGCTGGCCCGCGCCGATGTTGTCGACATTGTGGGTCGCCACGTCCAACTCAAAAAAGGCGGTGCCAATTTCAGCGGTTTGTGCCCTTTTCACAGCGAAAAATCGCCCTCGTTCACCGTCAGCCCCACCAAGCAGTTTTACCACTGCTTTGGCTGTGGCAAAAACGGCAATGCGATTGGTTTTTTAATGGATCACGCGGGCATGGATTTCATCGAAGCGGTGAAAGATCTGGCGCAGCAATACGGCATGCAAGTGCCCGAAGATGACCGCACGCCGCAAGACCGTGAACGTGCCGCTGAACAGCGGCAAAAACAATCCACCCTGAATGATGTGCTGGAGAAGGCCGCTGAAGCCTATCGCGAGCAACTCAAACAATCTGCGCGGGCGGTGGATTACTTCAAACAGCGGGGCGTGTCCGGTGAAATTGCCAAACAGTTCAGCCTGGGGTATTCGCCCGCGGGTTGGCGCACCTTGGCGGGTGTGTTCCCGTATTACGACGACCCGCTGCTGGTAGAAAGCGGCCTGGTTATCCTGAACCGCGACGATGGTGAAGACGAAAAACGCTACGACCGTTTTCGCGACCGGGTGATGTTTCCGATCCGCAATGTCAAAGGCGAATGCATCGGTTTTGGTGGCCGGGTTTTGGGTGACGAAAAGCCCAAGTATTTGAACTCACCCGAAACGCCGGTTTTCAGCAAAGGCCGGGAGTTGTATGGCCTGTTTGAAGCGCGGCAGGCACTGCGCGAGGCAGGTTATGCGCTGGTTACTGAAGGTTATATGGATGTAGTGGCCTTGGCGCAACTGGGGTTCCCCAACGCCGTGGCTACCCTGGGTACCGCCTGCACCGCCGAACATGTGCAAAAACTGTTTCGCTTCACCGATGCCGTGGTCTTCAGTTTTGATGGTGATGCTGCAGGCCGACGCGCTGCCCGTAAGGCATTGGATGCTGCCCTGCCTTACGCCACCGATGTGCGCAACGTCAAGTTTCTCTTTTTGCCTACCGAGCATGACCCTGACAGCTTCATCCGGGAACACGGCAAAGAGGCCTTCTCGCGTTATGTGAGCGAAGCGGTTCCGCTGAGCCGCTTTGTGATGGATGCTGCACGCGAGGGCTGCGACCTGAACACAGCCGAAGGCCGCTCACTCATGGCCAGCAACGCCAAACCCTTGTGGAGCAGCCTGCCCGACGGCGCTTTGAAGCGGCAATTGCTGGGCACCATTGCCGACCTGGTTCAACTGGGTGGCCGTGAATTGGCCGATTTGTGGCAGGGGCATTCCGCATCGGGCGGAGCCGGTTTCGGCAACGCAGCTTATCAAAAAGGAGGTTTTCCGGCGAATGGCGGCAAACGTTTCCCGGGCAAATTCAGCAACAAGATGGGCGGGCCTTTTGGTCGCCAGTCACAAGCGGGCGGTTTTTCAGGCCCGCGCACCCGTTTGTTGCCTGCCAGTCGTGCCGATCATGTGCTGCGCATCTTGTTGGGGCAATTGGCCGTTTGGGAAACGCTCTCGGCCGAGGAACACGCCATGTTGTGTGAGCAGCCGGCGCCGCACGGCCCTTTGTTTGGTTGGCTGGAGGCGCAGATCCACGAACACGGTGCCATGCATTGGGGCGCATTGCGTGAAGCCGTGCGCGGACATGAAGGCGAGACGCTGGCCCTCAAGCTGATGGCCCAGGAAGACGCGCCCGCACCGCCTGATGCGCAAGGCAACGACCCCAGCCAAACTGAACTGCGGCAACTCTTGAACCGGATGCTGATCGAGCGCATCAACCTGTGGATGAACCAGGCCATCGAGGCCTCCAAAGCCGACCCCAGCGCATTGCAGCGTTACCGAGATTTGCAGCAACGCAAGGCCGATCTGGAAGTGGCCTCCCGGGAACTTTCCAAACTGGGCTGACGGCGCCTCGCCGCCAAGCGGTTTGAGGTATAATCCAACTCTGTTCTGACAAGAGCGACAGCAGCACCTCCGGACCCGGCCTTCTGATGCCACCGCGCACAACTGGCCAGCCCCATTGCCACTTCTGGGCCCACCGCAAGGATTGCATACCAAATGTTCGCCCCAACATCTTGTCGTGAGCGCATTGCCAATGCTTCAAACTGTTTTTGTTTTCATGCGTTGAATAGCGCATGACCTGAGCGTTTGTGCGCATGCACAGTACGAGTTCTGTCCGTTTTTCTGAGGTTCTTCCATGCCGACCCAAAACACCAAAAAACCCCCTGTACCCGCACCAAAGGCTGACGCCCAAAAAGGGGGTTCAAAACCAGTGGCCAAAACTGTCGCCAAAGCGCCAATGGCAGCACCTGCCAAGGCGAGTAAAAAGGTCGATGTGGTGGAAGCAAAAGCACTTGTAGCCAAGCCGGTAAAACCAGCGGCGCCTGAACCTGTTAAAGGCAAACCCGCAAAAACCGCAGTTGTGCAGACGGATACCAAATCCGGCAAAACAGCAGCAAAACCGTCCGCCAAACCCGCAGCAAAACCTGCTGCCAAATCCGCCGTCAAGGGCACCCCCAAGGCCAAAGACCTGGACGACGCCGACATGGGCGACATTGAAGCCGATCTGGTCGGCGAACCCGAACCAGCAGCCGTTGGCGAAAAGGTCAAGCCGCTGCGCATGAAGATCAGCAAGGCCAAAGAACGCGCCTTGATGAAGGAGTTTGGCCTGGATGAGTTGGTACTCAGCGAAGAAGACATGGCCAAGCGCCGCCTGCGTCTTAAAACCTTGATCACACTGGGAAAAACTCGTGGTTACCTCACACAGGGTGAAATCTCAGATCACTTGCCCGACAAACTGGTCGATGCCGAAACCATGGAAGTGGTGGTTTCCATGTTGAACGACATGGGTGTGGCGGTGTACGAGCAAACGCCCGACGCTGAAACCCTGTTCCAGAACAACGTCGCACCAACAGCTGCGACCGTAGAAGAAGCCGAAGAAGAAGCCGAAGCCGCGCTCTCGACTGTTGACAGTGAATTCGGCCGCACCACCGACCCGGTACGTATGTACATGCGCGAGATGGGCACGGTGGAGCTGCTTACGCGCGAAGGCGAAATTGAAATCGCCAAACGCATTGAAGGCGGCCTGATGGCCATGATGGAAGCCATTTCTGCCAGCCCCGCCACGATTGCCGAAATCCTGCGCCTGGGCGAGGAAATCCGCGAGAACAAAGTGGTGATCACCACCATCATCGACGGCTTCACCAACCCCAACGAAGCCGACGACTATGTGGCCGAGGAAGATTTTGACGAGTTCGACGAAGCCGACGACGACGACGGCAATGGCGGTAGCAAGGCCCTGACCAAGAAACTCGAAGAGATGAAAAAGGAAACGCTGGTGCGTTTCGATCGCCTGCGTGAGCTGTTCGAGAAAGTCCACAAAATTTACGATAAGGAAGGTTACGGCACGCCGCATTACGTCAGCGCACAGCGATCTTTGTCAGACGAGCTGATGTCCATCCGTTTCACCGCCAAGGCGATTGAAAAGTTGTGCGACATGGTGCGTGCCCAAGTGGATGATGTACGCAAGAAAGAGCGCGAACTGCGCCGCATCATTGTCGACAAATGCGGCTATCCGCAAGACCACTTCATCGCCGAGTTCAGCGGCCGCGACAAAAACGGCAACCGAATCCCCACCCATCTGATCGACCTGAAATGGATCGAAAAGCAGGCCGCCGCCAACAAGCCGTGGAGCGTGGTGATGGCCCGCAACATCCCGCCGGTACAGGATTTGCAGCAAAAGCTGGCTGACCTGCAGGCCCGTGTGGTGGTGCCGCTGGACCACCTCAAGGACATCAACAAACGAATGAACGAGGGCGAATACTCCTCGCGCGGTGCCAAGAAGGAAATGATCGAGGCCAACCTGCGTCTGGTGATTTCCATCGCCAAAAAATACACCAACCGCGGTTTGCAGTTTCTCGATTTGATCCAGGAAGGCAACATCGGCCTGATGAAGGCAGTTGACAAATTCGAATACCGCCGGGGCTACAAGTTCTCCACCTACGCCACCTGGTGGATCCGCCAGGCCATCACCCGCAGCATTGCAGACCAGGCGCGCACGATCCGTATCCCGGTGCACATGATCGAGACCATCAACAAGATGAACCGCATCAGCCGCCAGCATTTGCAGGAGTTTGGCTACGAGCCCGATGCCTCGGTACTGGCTGAGCGCATGGAGATCCCGGAAGACAAGATCCGCAAGATCATGAAGATCGCCAAAGAGCCGATCTCGATGGAAACCCCCATCGGCGACGATGACGACAGCCACCTGGGCGATTTCATCGAAGACGGTGCCAACACCGCCCCGATGGAAGCCGCCATGCAGGCCGGCCTGCGTGACGTGGTCAAGGACATCCTCGATTCCCTCACCCCGCGCGAAGCCAAGGTGCTGCGCATGCGTTTCGGCATCGAGATGACCAGCGACCACACGCTCGAAGAAGTCGGCAAGCAGTTCGACGTGACGCGCGAGCGCATCCGCCAGATTGAAGCAAAAGCCCTGCGCAAATTGAAGCACCCTTCGCGGTCGGACAAACTGCGGTCGTTTACCGATACGCTGTAAAAGTCTTATCGCTTTTTGACAAGCCCGGCGGGTTCAGACGGGCTTTTTTTTGCCTGTTTTGATGAGGTACGCCGCCCACCGAGGGCCGCCTGACCTCCCGCAGCGCGGCTGGAGCGAATGTGTTGCAGCCTCGAAGCGCGGAGGTTTCAGGGTCTGGGGGCTGCGCAGCAGACCGACAGAGCCGCGCACTGTTTGAGCGAAGCGAGTTGGCGCGGCGGCCCTGAAACCGAGCACTGCAGTTGGTCGCCCGAAGGGCCTGCAACACTTGAGCGCAAGACGCGCTGCAGGGGTTCGGGCGATCTTCGCAACGCCCTGAATGAACCCAAAAAGGCGTGGATGAACCGCCAACCTTTTCCTGCGCAAAAGGATGAGGTTATTTCTCCGACACCGCCTTCAAGTCCGCCAGCCCCGACTCAAAGTCTTTGCCGACGATTTTGTCCATGCTGAAGAAGATGTGGATCAGCTTGGTCATGTAGTTGGAGGGGCCGTACATGGCCCAGGTGACTTGTGTGCTTTCACCTTGTGACTGGAGCGTGAAATCGACCAAGTTATGGGCCTCAAACGGCTTGGTGAAATCGAGCTTGATCTTGACCTTGGATGAGGGCGTGGCCTCTAGCACTTCCATGCTGCCCGCCCCGGCCTTGTCACCCGCCCAGGCGTACTTGGCACCCTTGCCCGATGGCGCGCCGCTGTGGATGCGTTGCATGGCCGGGTCCAGCCTATCCCATGGCGACCAACTCGCCCACAGTTTGAAATCAGCCAAATTGGTGAAGATTTTTTCAGGTGCCGCCTTGATCGTGACGCTGCGCTCTACCCGGAAGCTGTCGGGCCGGGTGGTGGTGTAGGCCAGCAAGGCGACGATGGCCACAGCCACCAAGATGAGAATTGTTTTGATCATGTGACTGACCTTTCGAGGACGTCTAAAACCCTGCAAAAATATTATTTTTACAAATAATATTAATTTAATTAGATTAAATTTGATATAAATAATATAGCTTTAAATGCAATATTTTCATCAAAAATCATCCATATTTAACTAACAATAAACTGCAAAATATTTATTTGAGATTCTCCAGGTACCCCTCGAGCCGCGCAAGCGTCTGTTGCCCGCCTTCAATGGCATTGTGGTTCTTCACCACGTAGTCGCGTTGTACGGCGGTACCAAACACCACCTGCATAGTCACGGTGGTCTGGCCGTTGGCCTCGCTCAGGCTGATGGTAGCGGTAAAAAGCGCGCCGGTGCCGTCGTCTGCCATCTTGTCGTCGCCATGAAGATGGGTAAAACCGGCTTCGGGGTCGATCTGTTTGAAGAAGATTTTGTTGGGGTAATCCACACCCGGCTGGCCGCCCTGCGTCGGGCCGTGCATCATGAATTCCCAGATGCCGCCTACACGAAAATCAAAGCGTTGGGTGGTGATGGTGAAGCCATGCGGCCCCCACCACTGCGCCAGGCTGTCGGCGCTGGAATAGGCTGCAAACACCAGTGCTTTTGGAAATGCATACACGTGGCTGACGGTGACGCTGCGGGCCGCCAGCTCAGCCTGCGCGAGCGGGTCGCTGTCGGCAACGTAAGGCGTTTCGGGGTTTACGGCGGGGTTGGTGATGGAAGTCATTTTTGATTCTCTTGGGACGTTGGGGAGGTTGGGGAGGTTACGGAAGCTTCGGATTTTGGGTTTTGCATTGTGGTCAGAAAGGCATCGAGCCGGTCCAGCCGCGCCTCCCACATATGACGGTACTGGGCCATCCAGTCGGTGGCCTGGCGCAGCGGTTCGGGCTCTATGTGGCAGGGCCGCGCCTGTGCCTGGCGCGAGCGGCTGATGAGGCCGGCTTTTTCCAGCACCTTGAGGTGTTTGGTTACGGCTGGCAAGGTCATTTGGAATGGCTCGGCCAATTCGGTCACGTTGGTTTCGCCCTGGGCCAGACGCGACAAAATGGCACGGCGGGTGGGGTCTGCCAGCGCGGCAAAAATGGCGCTAAGCGCATCCTGAGCCGCCGCCTCATCACCTGGACTGGCCAACACATCACCCGGTGCCAGAGCCACTGCGGGCTGGGCAGGCTCGGCGGTTATCAAGCGGTGCGGCTTTTCATCAGGGCCACCAGCTGGTCCAGCGCAGTACCCCAGCCGTCCTGAAACCCCATCTTGGCGTGAGCTTGAGCACCCTCGGGGTTGCGGTGCATGGCGTGCGCGGTGTACACCGTGCTGCGGCCATCGGCATCGGCGGGCTCTAAGGTGAGCACGCAGGTGAAATCCGGCCCGTCCGAAGGATCGGTGGAAGGGCGAAAGCCGCCTTTGAGCACCGATGTCCAGGTTAGCCGCCGGTTTGGCACCACCTCCAGGTAGCAGCCTTCACCCGGAAACAGCTGCCCTTCGGGCGATTGCATTACCGTGCGGAAAGCCCCACCGGGGCGCAGGTCGATGTCGCATTCCACGGTTTTCCACGGCAACGGGCAAAACCATTGCATCAGCAATGCGGGGGTTGTCCAGGCAGCCCAAACCTGGTCGCAGCGAACCGGAACAGTGCGCTGTAACACCAAATCGAGCAGTGGGTCATTTGTCGGTAACGGTTGGGGAGTCATGGTCATTCCTGTGGTGAGTTGAAGAAGTGCCCGCTGAACAAGTGGCCTGGCTTTGTAGGGTTAGTTTTGATCCATTTCAGTGGTCAAACCCATTCGCATCAATTGCCATCATAAAACACCAATTGGTTAATTTACCATTTGGTTAAATAATTATCGCCAATTCTTGCGTTTCGTCAAGTTCCGGCAAACCACGGCAATCTCTGCGTCGCCATTGCCGCCTGAACCAGCGCACAATGGCACATGCTTTACAAATTCAAATCCAAAACCACGGGTGACCTGATCATGCTGGAACCCAACGGGCGGCGGGTGCTGGAAATCATTGGCAAATCGCCCGAACCACAAGGCATTGTGTTGCCTGAACAAATGGAAGCTGCTTTGGCGGCACTTCAGGCAGCGGTTGATGCCGCTGAGGCTGCCCGGCAGGAGGCGGTTAAAGAAGCCAGGCTGCGAGGCGAAGACCCGCCCCCACAGGAGCCGGTGAATTTGCGCACCCGCGTTCATCCTTTCATGGAGATGTTGCGGGCCTGCAAAACCTCACATAACAATATTACCTGGGGTTCTTAATAAAAAAACCCATTTTGTTGATATTCCAATGGCGTATCTAGCTGCTTTATTTGAATAACTAGTGACTATTTTTAATCAATTTTTGCGCCAGAATTTTTAACAACGACAGCCCATTTTTTGATTTCCGCATCCATGAAAGCGGCGAACTCCTGCGGGCCAGCCCCGCTGGGAATGGCTCCCTGAGACACCAGGCGGTCCTTCATGGCCTGCGAAGCCAACGCTTTGGCAGACTCGTCGTGGATGCGTTTGACGATGTCGGGTGGCGTGCCAGCCGGGGCCAGCATGCCGAACCAGCTACTGGCGTTGAACCCCTTGAGCTCCGGTACACCCACCTCTTGCAAGGTAGGCACGTCTGGCAGCACAGACGAGCGCTTGTCGCTGGTAACCGCAAAAGCCTTCAGCTTGCCGGCTTTGATCTGGGGCATGCTGGAAGGCAGGTTGTCAAACATCACATCCACATTGCCCGATAACAAACCCAAGATGGCCGGGCCCGAGCCCGGGTACGGAATGTGCGTCATGAAGGTGCCCGTCAGCGTTTTGAACAGTTCAGCCGACAGGTGGATGGACGTGCCGTTGCCGCTGGAAGCCACGTTCAGTTTGCCCGGGTTGGCCTTGGCGTATTTGATGAAGCTGGCCACGTCGGTGATACCCAAACGCGCAGCGTTTTCAGTGTTCATCACCATCACGTTGGGTACACCCGCCACCAACACGACAGGCGCAAAGTCTTTTTGCGGGTCAAACGGCATTTTGGAGCCATAGAGCGATTTGTTGATCGCGTGGGTGCTGACGGTGCCCATCAACAGCGAATAACCATCGGGAGCTGATTTGGCAATGATGTCTGAACCGTTGTTGCCACCAGCACCCGCACGGTTTTCCACCACGAAGGGCTGCGGGAAAACCTTGGAGAGCTCGGTGGCCATGGCCCGCGCCAGGATATCGGTGGTACCACCCGGCACAAATGGCACCAAAATACGCACCGATTTGGCCGGCCATGCGCTTTGCGCAAACACCGCTGGTGCGAAGCTACTGGCGGCCATGGCCGACCCTGCGACAAGGATTTGGCGGCGCTGGATTCTTGAAAGTGTCGTCATGTTTGTCTCCTGCAGGTGTTCAAGGGTTGGATAACTTCTGGATAATCGATAAAACCGATTGCCCGGCTTGGATGTCCAAGCGACCGGCAAGTTCGTTCGCGTGGCTGATGATGCCATCGTTCAAGGTGCTGTGGGCCTCTCCAATACGCGCACTTGTATGGGCTACACAACAGGCAGCCAGCCCATTGGCCTGCAGCAGCGCCAGACCTGCCAGACCGGCGGCATCCCTGCCCACGCCAGCGTCGTTGAAAACACTCAAGGCGGGCCGCACGGCCATCGCAACCCGGGCTGCGCTGACTCCGCCGTGGGATCCACTGACGGCGACACAGCCTGCATCGGCGGCACACAGTTCGGTGATCGAATCAATCACTCTCAACCGGCTTGGGTGAAAAGAATCAGATAACGATGCCACCGTCGATGACCAGGTTGGCACCATGGGTAAAGCTGGCCTGCGGTGACAGCAAATACACAACGCCAGAAGCAATTTCAACCGCCTTGCCAATGCGCTTTTGAGCGGCCAATTGCTCGATACGCTGGCGATGCGCTGGGTGCGATAACGGCACGGCAATCATTGGCGTGTCAGTCGCACCCGGCGACAAGGTGTTCACACGGATGCCTTTTTCGGCCAGCACCCGCGCTGCGTTTTTGGCCAAGGCGATCACGCCTCCCTTGCTGGCCGCATACGCCGCCGTGCCCGACAAACCGCCGCCGCGCAAACCGGCAATGCTGGCAATGGCGCAGATGCGCCCGCCCGATTGCATCAGGCGCGCCGCCTCACGCATACACAACCAGGTGCCGATCACGTTCACATCGTGGATGCGGCGGAACTGCGCCACGCTGATGTCCATAAAGGCCGTGGTGTCCACCACGCCGGCGCTGGTCACCAGGGCATCGAGGTGGCCCAAATGCAGGAGCGCCGCATCAAAGGCATTTTTTACCTGGGGCTCATCCGCCACATCGGCTGGAAACGCAGCGTGGCGGGTGCCAGGGAACTCCAGCTCCGCCTGCATCGCCACGTTTTGCGCACCATCATGGTTCAGGTCAATGCCAAAAGTGTCGTACCCCACAGCAGCCAAAGCCAAAACCGTCGCTGCGCCAATCCCGCTGGCACTGCCGGTTATGATGCAAGTGGGATGCGTCACTCAGTCAAAAAGATGTTTTCCCGCCGGGCCGTCCCAAGGAAAAATACGGCCCCCTCGGGGGGCAGCGTCCCGCGCAACGGCGGAGCGTGAGGCCGCATTTTCAGTCCGCAAATTTGCCGGCAGCGTCGATGAGCGGTTTGAGTTTTGCGATTTCAGCCTGCACAAATGCCTTGTGCATGGCGGGCTCCACGCGCCGGTCATTCACCACGATAGCACCCAAGCCTTCTTGACGTTTTACAAATTCAGGATCCTTGAGAGCCACCTTCAGCGCGTCATTGAGCTGTTTCAGAATGGCAGGTGAGGTGCCTTTGGGCGCGTACATCCCGTGCCAAATGGTCAGCTCAAACCCTTTGAGGCCCATTTCGCTCAGCGTTGGATAGTCTTTGAGCAGCTTGTGGTTTGACAGGGGCTTGGCGGTGGTGACGGCAAATGCCTTTACGCGGCCACCTTCAATTTGCTGTGTCGTGTTGGTGGTTTGGTCACACATCACATCAACCTGTCCGCCCACCAATGCATTCATGGCGGGTGCTGTGCCGCTGAACGGGATGGTCGTCATGGCCTCCTTGGCGTTGACCGCCGCTTGCCACATCAGGCCGCACAAATGGGAGGCAGAACCCAGCCCGGCGTGGGCAATGTTCAGCTTGCCGCTGTTGATGCGGATATAGTTTTCAAAATCACGGTAGGTGTTGGCTGCCAACTGGGGCTTGCCGATCAGGGTCATGGGCACTTCGTTGATCATGCCCAGGTATTCAAAATCTTCCAGCGGCTTGTAGGGCAACTTGCGATACAGGCCCGCAGTAGCCGCCATGCCGATGTGCCACACGAGCAAGGTATGGCCGTCATTAGCAGCTTTGGCTACTTTGTTGGCACCAATCGTGCCGCCAGCGCCGTTGACGTTTTCGACCACGAAATTGCTGCCGGGCAGCGCTTTGCGCATGGCTTCAGCCAGGTCACGGGCGACTTTGTCGGTCGGGCCGCCAGCGGCAAAGGGTACCACCAGCGAGATGGGTTTGCTGCTCGGATAGGTTTGGGCTCCTGCCTGCAAACTGAAAAAAGCAACGGCCAATGCAGCCGCCAGCAGGGCAAAGGTTCTGCCCTGGCCCAAAAAGGTTTTATTCATCAATACGCTCCAGAGGAAATGGGAAAGAAAACGCCTGAAAGCATAACGGCCAACCAGCGTTGCCGGCCTACGTAGAAACCCAGAAACAGCAATTGGCCAGGCGCTTTTTCGCCTTGACAAACCCAAATACGACCGTAAGGCTATTTGTAGCTGCGCGCGTCTTCAATCACTTTGCCATCGTTTGGAAGGCTGCCAACGGCGACCAATTCCACGTCACCCCGCAACTTGGTGACATCACGAATGGCTTCACTGATTTTTTGAGCCAGCGCATCGGGCCCGCTACACGCTGTTTCTACCCTGAGAACCATCAGGTCATTGGCCATTTCGCCACTGACCACCAGCCGCGCCTTGGCCACTTCAGGGAAGCGCTTGACGATGTCATCAACCTGTTTGGGGTGCACAAACATACCCCGGATTTTCGTGGTTTGGTCGGCACGTCCCATCCAGCCTTTGATGCGGGTGTTGGTTCGGCCCGTAGGGCAATCACCTGCCAGCACGGCTGACAAATCACCCGTTGCAAAACGAATCAGCGGATACGCTGGGTTCAGCGTGGTGACCACCATTTCACCCACTTCGCCATTTGCCACTGGGTCGCCGGTACCCGGGCGGACGATTTCGACAATTACGCCTTCATCCAACACCAGGCCCTGGCGGGCAGATGTTTCGTAGGCTATCAAGCCCAAATCAGCGGTGGCGTAACTTTGATAAACGTTGAGTCCACGTTCGGTAAACCAGTCACGCAAAGAAGGCACGAAGGCTTCGCCACCCACCAGCCCCTTTTTGAGGCTGCTGACGTCGCTGCCCGATTCCGCGGCTTTCTCCACCAGGATGCGCAAAAAGCTGGGCGTACCCAAATAGGCAGTGGGCCGCAGTTGGGCGATGGCCTCCAGTTGTTGTTCGGTCTGGCCTACACCTGCCGGGAACACCGTGCATCCAATCGCATGGGCACCTGACTCCATGATGAAGGCACCCGGTGTCATGTGGTAACTGAACGCGTTGTGCACCAGCTCGCCACTGCGAAAGCCGGCCGCATACAAGCCCCTGGCGGCACGCCAGTAATCACGCGCGGCACCATCGGGCTCGTAAATCGGACCTGGTGACGCAAAAATGCGCGGCATGCCCGGGCCACGTACCAGGGCCGAGAAGCCGCCAAACGATTCTTTGCCTCGTGATACATCACGGGCTGCCTTTTGGCGTTCGTGCAGATCGCTTTTGCGCGTCACCGGCAATTTAGCCAGCGCAGCCAAGCTGTTGACGCTATCTGCCTCAACACCCTTCAGGATGTCAGCATAGGCAACACTGTTTTGTTGTGCGTGGGCAATCTGTACAGGCAATGCAGCCATTCTGGCCGCGTCGCGCTCGACCGGGCTGCGCGTTTCAAGCGTATCAAAAAATTCAGTCATGCCAACCAACGCTTTCTACGCTTGTAACTCTTGACATCTTTGAAGGATTTGCGCTCGCCACCGCCCATGCCCAGGTAGAACTCTTTCACATCTTCATTGTTGGCCAGCTCTTTGGCGACGCCGTCCATCACAATGCGGCCTGATTCCATGATGTAACCATAATCAGCGTAGCGCAGAGCCATGTTGGTGTTTTGCTCAGCCAGCAAAAAAGTGACCTTTTCCTTGGTGTTGAGGTCTTTGACAATCTCAAACACCTCTTCCACGATTTGAGGCGCCAAGCCCATCGATGGCTCATCCAGCAACATCACGCTGGGGTTGGTCATGAGGGCGCGGCCAATGGCACACATTTGTTGCTCGCCGCCCGAGGTGTAGGCGGCTTGGGAGGTGCGACGGGTTTTAAGGCGCGGGAAATAGGCATATACCTTCTCCAGGTTTCGGGCAATTTCAGCCTTGTCCTTACGTGTGTATCCGCCTGTCAGAAGGTTTTCCTCAATCGTCAGATGGGCAAAACAATGGCGCCCTTCCATGACCTGTACCACACCGCGGTTGACCAGATCAGCCGGACTGAGGTTTTCAATGCGTTCGCCACGCAGTTCAATGCTGCCTTTGGTCACTTCGCCCCTCTCACCCTTGAGCAAGTTGGAAACGGCCCTCAAAGTCGTGGTTTTGCCGGCTCCGTTGCCACCCAGCAGGGCAGCAATTTTGCCGTCGGGCACGTTCAGGGACACGCCCTTGAGTACCAGGATTACGTGGTTGTAAATGACCTCGATGCCATTGACATTGAGGACGGAGGTGGTTGCAGTTTCAGTCATAGCGAGCAGGTGTTACCCAAATGAAAGGTTACCCCGGGTACCTTTCATTTGGCGGCTCGCAAGAGCCCCCAAAAGCCCCGAAAATCAGGGCCATCACAGCAGCCCAACCCATCGGGCGGGCTGCCTGGTGATCAAGACTGGCAGTCGTCGCCAGTACGGCGAACCAGTTTTTTCTCGGCTGCGTACTTGTCAGCAGCCGCTTTAACCATGGGGCGAATGATCTGATCGTCGGCCTGTAACCAGTCAGAGGTCCAGGTAAACTTGGCGCCATCCCAGGTATGCACACGGGCCCAGGAAGCACCCATGTGGTCAGCGCAACTCGTCGACAGGGGACGCATCACGCCTTTGAAGCCCAGTGCATCCAGTTTGGCCTGCGTGAGGTTCAAGTTCTCATAACCCCAACGAGCTTGTTCACCCGTCATGACCTTGCCTTTGCCGAAACGCTCTTGAGCGGCACGTACACCTTCCGTGGCAAACATGGCTGCTTGTAGACCGCGCATGTAAAGCACTTGGCCAACTTCATCCTTGGGTCCGGTACCTTGGCCTTTACCATGCACTTTTTCCAGAATTTCCTTAACGACAACAGAC
Source organism: Rhodoferax sp. (assembly GCA_031418135.1). GTDB lineage: Bacteria > Pseudomonadota > Gammaproteobacteria > Burkholderiales > Burkholderiaceae_C > JANYCG01. The sequence goes on from JANOWY010000089.1 coordinate 23,997, forward strand.
TGAGGCTCTGCCCCGTGTTGCATCATGATTGCGTTGTAGCCTTTGGCGCCTTCACCAACGTCTTTCACATCAGGCTCGGCGCCTGCCCACCATACCCCATACATCTTGTCGCGAGGGTAACCAGTGGCTTGGGCTTCTTTCAGTGCTGTGGAGTTCATGACGCCCCAGCCCCAGTTGAGCACGTAGTCCGGGCGATTCTGACGGATCTGCAACCAGGTAGCTTTTTGCTCAACGCCAGGATGGGTAACAGGCAGCAGTGACAAAATAAACCCATGGGTCCTGGCCCGCTCTTCCAACAATGGAATCGGCTCTTTTCCAAACGGGCTGTCGTGGTAAATCAGGGTAATTTTTTTCCCTTTGAGCTTATCCAGCCCACCTTCTTTTTTGGCAATATGCTGAATCAGCGTATCTGCTGCAACCCAGTAGGTACCAGAAAGAGGGAAATTCCACTTGAACACACCGCCATCAGCCGATTCACTGCGGCCATAACCAGCCGTAATCAAGGGGATCTTGTCGCCCGGGGCTTTTTCAGTCAATGCAAACGTAATGCCTGTGGACAGCGGCTGGAACACCGTGGCTCCGCCGTTTTTGCCTTTCAGGCGTTCATAACATTCAACACCCTTGTCGGTCGCGTAGCCGGTTTCGCACTCTTCAGTAAGTACCTTGACGCCGTTGATACCGCCTTTGGCATTCACCAGCTTCATGTAGTCCGACATGCCATTGGCAAAAGGTACACCGTTGGGTGCATAAGCACCAGTGCGATAGACCAACATCGGAAAGAATTGCTCCTTGGCCTGGGCTAATGCCGAGGACCCAGCAGCGACCAAGGCCGCAGCCAAGGCAAGGTGACGCAGTTTCATGAGAATCTCCTAAAGTTAAGACACAAAGGTGCCCAGGTTTAACGAACTCGAACGATTGGTAGCATCGGGACTAACCCGACCTACTCGCATACACTGTCAATGTGGGAAAGGCCATAACCGAAGTTTTTGTTTTCCGATACTCCACAAACGGGCCAAACCATGGGGCTCAACAATCAGGAACCACACAATCAGGGCACCAAAAATCATGAACTCGGCATGGGTCACAGCTGCTGTCGAAATGTTCCAACCCACCAAACTACCCAATAGTGGCAAAGCCTGATTCAGGAAGATTGGCAATATGGTGATGAAAGCAGCACCAAAAAAGGCCCCCATGATCGAGCCCATGCCGCCAATGATCACAATAAACAGCAGCTGAAACGAACGGTCAATGGAGAACGCGGCCGGCTCCCAGGAGCCGAGGTGGACGAATCCCCACAATCCGCCGGCAACACCGACAAAAAATGAACTCACGGCAAAGGCGCTCAATTTGGCAAACATGGGGCGAATGCCGATCACTGAGGCCGCCACATCCATGTCACGAATAGCCATCCATTCGCGTCCGATTGCCGATCGCACCAAGTTTTTGGCGATCAAGGCAAACACAACCAAAAACACCAGGCAAAAAAGGTACTTCTGAACAGGGGTTGCAACTGGCAAGCCGAACACCTGTAAATTGGAAATGGAAACCGAACCCGACGCCGAATTGTTGGTAAACCAGTTGATCCGCAAAAATGCCCAATCGCAAAAGAATTGGGCAGCCAGTGTGGCCACTGCCAGATATAAACCTTTTACTCGAAGGCTGGGGATACCAAATAAAATGCCAACCAGGGTGGCAAACAGTCCCCCCGCCAGCAAGGCGAAGATGACCGGCATGCCGTCGACCCGCACAAAGACGTTGTAGGCAGCATAGGCACCGACCGCCATGAAGCCGCCAGAACCTAATGAGATTTGGCCGCAATAGCCGACCAGGATATTGACCCCGATTGCCGCCAGTGTGAGGATCAGAAACGGGATCAGAATGGCACGAAACAAATACTCGTCCACCAAAAAAGGTACCCCGACGAATGCAAAGGCAATCAGCGCCAGGATCAAAAACTTGTCCTGAAAGATCGGAAAGATCTGTTGGTCTTTTGCGTAAGTGGTCTTGAATTGACCGTTTTCTCTGTAAAACATGCTGTCAGACCCTGTCGATGATTTTTTCGCCAAACAAACCTTGCGGCCGGAACATCAGGAACACCAGCGCCAAAACATAGGCAAACCAGATTTCGATGCCGCCGCCAACATAGGGCCCCAGAAAGACCTCGGACAATTTCTCGCCCACACCAATGATCAAGCCGCCAATGATCGCACCAGGTACAGAAGTCAGACCCCCCAAAATAATCACCGGCAACGCACGCAGGGCGACGGCCGTCAGTGAAAACTGAACACCCAGCTTGCTGCCCCAGATCATGCCGGCTACCAGCGCGGTAATACCTGCCACACACCAGACAATGACCCAAATACTGTTGAGCGGAATACCAATACTCTGGGCCGCCTGGTGGTCATCCGCAACTGCCCGCAATGCCCGTCCGGTGGCTGTCTTCTGGAAAAACAAACTCAACAGGCCAACCAACACAGCGGCAATCAACGCGGCATACAGGTCTTCTTTGTTGATGAGGATACCGCCTTGGAACACACTTTCAAAAGCCATGATGGGCTCTTTGGGCATGCCGATGTTGATCTTGTAAATATCACTGCCAAAAATGGTTTGTCCAAAACCGTCCAGAAAATAACTGATACCCAGCGTTGCCATCAGCAGCGTTGTACCCTCCTGATTCACCAAATGGCGCAACACAAGCTTTTCAATGGCCCATGCAACGACAAACATCAGAACACCCGCTGCCACAAACGCCAAAACGTTTGCCAGAAACAAGGAGCTGATGCCAAAGTACTTGGGGAACCATTCAGCGAATCGGGCCATTGCCAAGGCAGCAAACAGCACCATCGCGCCTTGCGCAAAATTGAAGACACCGGAAGCTTTGAAAATCAGCACAAAACCCAGTGCCACCAGCGAATACAACATACCGGCCATCAGGCCGCCCAACAAGGTTTCAAGAAAAAATGCCATATTCAATTCCTAGTGGCTGGTGCCCAAATAGGCGCTGATGACGTCAGGGTTCTGGCGCACTTCATCCGGTGTGCCATCGCCAATCTTTTTGCCGTAGTCCAGGACCACGACCCGGTCGGAAATATCCATCACGACGCCCATGTCATGCTCGATCAGAACCACGGTGGTGCCAAATTCGTCATTGATATCCAGCACGAAACGGCACATGTCCTGCTTTTCTTCGAGATTCATGCCGGCCATGGGTTCGTCCAGCAACAAGACCTGTGGCTCCATCGCCAGGGCGCGACCCAGATCAACCCGCTTTTGAAGCCCGTAGGGCAACTGGCCGACGGCAGTCTTGCGATGGGCCTGGATTTCCAGGAAG
>JANOWY010000090.1:0-2514 GCA_031418135.1 Rhodoferax sp.
GCGCGACCCCGATTGGGGGGCGGTGCTGCTGGTCGGCTTGGGCGGCATCTGGATTGAAGCGCTGAAAGATGTGCGCCTGTTGCCAGCCGATTTGCCCGAGCATGCCATCGTGGCCGAGCTGAACCTGCTTAAGGCGGCAACGGTGCTGCATGGCTTGCGGGGTGCCCCGCCGGTTGATCTGTTGGCGATAGCCCGGGTGGTGCGTTTGCTGGGCTTGCAAATGCTGGCCAATCCGTCCTTGCTTGAAATCGACATCAATCCGCTCATCGCCTACCCGCTGGGTAGCGGGCTGCCGGTGGTGGCGCTGGATGCGCTGGTTGTTGTTGCCCAAGCGGGCAGCACCGCCCCGGTTGCCAGCCCCCACGCCAGTTAGATCTTTCGTTACCCCCGCCGCTTTTTAACCTCACCCCCATCAACCGGAGACCAACCCATGAACCGTCGAAGCCTCTTCAAGCTGCTTAAGCCAGCCCTTGCCGCGCTCGTGCTGGGCACAGCGCTGGCAGCGCCTGCGCAAGACAAGCCCGTCATCAAGCTGCTGGTGGGCTTTCCGCCCGGCGGGCTGTCTGACAACCTGGCCCGATTGCTGGCCGAGCGCCTGCGTGACAGGTTGGGCCAGAACATCATTGTTGAAAACCGGCCCGGCGTGGGTGGGCGGCTGGCGGCGCAAGCGGTCAAGTCCTCAGGCCCCAACAGCAATACGTACATGATCGCGCCCAACGCCACCTTCACGTTTCAGCACCTGACCTATCCGGTGTCGGTGCTGGGCTACGACATGACCACCGATTTCACTTCCATCGGCCAGATCATCAGTTACCCAATGGTCATGGTGGTGGGCAACGGTATTGGCGTGAAAAGCGCGAAAGACTATGTGGTCTGGGCCAAAGCCAACCCTGGCAAAGCCAATTACGGCACCGCTGGTGCAGGTGGCGACACCCACTTCAATGGCCTGCAATTTGGCAAGCTGGCGGGCCTGGACATGCAAGTGGTTCCCTACCGGGGTAACGGGCCGCTGGTGATTGACATTTTGGGCGGCCAAATCCAGACCGGGCTCATGACGGCGGGCGACGCCATCCAGCACATTCGTTCGGGCAAGATGATTGCCGTTGGTGTGTTTGCCAATGCACGTTCACCCCTGATGCCCGATGTGCCCACCATGAAAGAGCAGGGCTTCGATACGGGCGGCACCGATGGGTGGATGGGCATGTGGGGCCCGGCGGGCGTGCCGCGCGCCGAAGTCGACCGCCTTGCCAGTGCCTTGCAAGCGGTGCTGGCCAATCCGGAAGTGAAAGAGCAAATTGTCAGCCGCTTTGTCGCGGTGGCTGAGTTCCGTGAAGGATCGGTGGTAGACCGGCAAATGGGCTACGAACTGAGCCATTGGGGTCCGATCATCAAGGCATCGGGCTTCAAGCCGCAACCCTGACCGGCGGGTGCTTGCAACACTTTGATTTCATCGTGGTGGGGGCTGGTTCGGCAGGCTGCGTGCTGGCCAACCGCTTGTCAGAAAACCCGGCGCACTCGGTGTGTTTGATCGAAGCCGGGGCTGATGCACGCCACCCTTTAAGCCCGCTCACACGGACCTGGGTGGACATGCCCGTGGGTTTTATGAAGGCCTTGCAGCGGCCCGAACTGACCTGGGGCTACATGAGCGAACCCGAGGCGCAACTCAATGGCCGGTGTGTGCCCTTGCCGCGCGGCAAACTGCTGGGCGGCTCTTCGTCGATCAATGGCATGTTCCACATTCGGGGGCATCGGGCCGATTTTGATGAATGGCGCGACAGTGGTTGCATCGGTTGGGGGTATGACGATGTGCTGCCGTATTTCCGCAAGTCTGAAACCCATTGGCGCGGTGCGGGCCAGTTTCACGGCGGCAATGGGCCGCTGCAAATCAACGCAATCCAGAACCGCCATTTGCTGGCCGAGCCGCTGCGCCAGTCGGCCATCAATGCAGGCCATGCCGACAACCCCGACTACGACGGTGAAAGCCTGGAAGGGTACGCCGCAGGCGACGTGGCCATTGATGCAAAAGGCAGGCGTTCGAGCAGCGCCACGGCTTATTTGCTGCCCATTCGCAGGCGCGCCAACCTGAGCATCATCACCCGCGCCCAGGTGCAACGCGTGATGGTGGAAGGCGGACGTGCCACGGGTATTGAGCTGGTGCGCCAAGGCCAAAACGCGGCGCAGGTGATTTCTGCCCGGCGCGAGGTGATCTTGTGCGGCGGTGCTTATGGGTCGCCGCAGATGCTGATGCTCGCAGGCATTGGCCCTGCCGCCGATTTGAACGGGTTGGGCATTCACGTTCACGCCGATCTGCCCGGTGTGGGTGCCAACCTGATCGAACACCCCCGCATGATGTTGCAATACCTGGCCAATGCACCACTGACTTATATCAACCAGTTGCGTTTTGACAAAGCGGCGGTGTCGGCACTGCGCTGGGCCCTGCTGGGCAGCGGCCCTTTTGCCACGCAGATCACCAGCGGCACGGTGCTGCTCAAGACCCGCCCTGAACTGGATCGC
>JANOWY010000091.1:0-2733 GCA_031418135.1 Rhodoferax sp.
TGGCCCATGATCATCAACACCGCTGTAGGTGTGCAACGCGTGCCGCAAGACTATTTGAACGAGGCGCGGGTGCTGAATTTGAGTGAATGGAAGGTGATGACCAAGATCCGCTTCCCCGCTGTGTTGCCCTACATGCTCACCGGCGTACGCCAGGACGTTGGCACGGCCTGGCTGGTGATCGTGGCGGCTGAAATGCTCACCGGCGGCGTTGGCATCGGCATCTGGGTGTGGGACGAATGGAACAACCTGAACGTCAAAAACATCATCATCGCGATTTTTGTGATCGGCCTGGTCGGGCTGGTGCTGGAATTCGCACTCATCAAAATTGCTACGGCCTTCACCTTTGAAGACGTGAAAGCCTAAGCGCTGAGGAACCCATCATGAAAAAATTCATTGAAATCCAGGGCGTTGAGCAGTCCTTCAAGACCAAAAATGGACCCTTTCTGGCCCTGCGCGACATCAACCTCACCGTTGATCAAGGTGAGTTCATCACCCTGATCGGCCATTCTGGTTGCGGCAAATCCACCCTGCTGAACCTGATCGCCGGGCTTACCGTTCCCACCCGGGGCAACCTGCTGTGTGCCAACCGCGAAATTGCCGGGCCGGGGCCGGACCGCGCGGTGGTCTTCCAAAACCATTCGCTCTTACCCTGGCTGACCTGTTTTGAAAACGTCTACCTGGCGGTCGAACGCGTTTTTGGCCGGGCTTCCAAAAGTGTCGGTGTAGCAGCCGAAACCAAGGCCCAACTGCGCGAACGCACTGACGCGGCCCTCGCCATGGTCGGCCTGACTGCCGCCGCGCAGAAGCGCCCCGGTGAAATATCCGGCGGCATGAAACAAAGGGTGGGTATTGCCCGCGCCTTGTCGATGCAACCCAAGGTGTTGCTGCTGGACGAGCCCTTTGGTGCGCTGGATGCGCTCACCCGCGCCAAACTGCAAGACGAGCTGCTGGCCATCGTGGCCGCGACAAAAAGCACAGTGGTGATGGTGACGCACGATGTGGACGAAGCGGTGCTGCTGTCAGACCGCATCGTGATGCTGACCAACGGGCCCGCCGCGACGATTGGCGACATCGTCGAAGTGCCGCTGGAGCGCCCGCGCAACCGCGTGGAATTGGCGCAGAGCCCGCTTTACCAGCTATACCGCAAGGCGGTGCTCGACTTTCTGTACACGCGGCAAACGCACGTGGAGAAACTGGCCGCTTGAAGCGGGCCGCCTAGAATTCGGCGCATGACCGAAGCCATACGTATCATCTCCTCCATGGCCACCAAACAGCTGCTTGCAGAACTGGTGGCGCTGTACCAAACGCGGCACGAGCAGCACATCCAGGTCGAGTCGGTTGGTGGCGTGGATGCCGCCAAACGCGTACAAGCGGGCGAGGCGTTTGACCTGGTCATCTTGGCCCGCAACGCGATGGACACACTGGCAGCAGCCGACAAGCTCGACGCGCAAGGTGTGGTCGATCTGGTGCGCTCGGGTGTTGCGGTTGCAGTGCCCAGTGGCGCAACGCACCCGGACATCAGCAGCGGCGAGGCAGTTAAACAAGCGGTTTTGAACGCCCCAACGCTGGGTTATTCGACCGGGCCCAGTGGCGTGCAATTGGCCAAGCTGTTTGAGCGCTGGGGCATTGCCGAGCAGATCAAAAACCGCATCGTGCAAGCGCCGCCCGGTGTGCCGGTGGGAGCACTGATCGCGCGCAGTGAGGTGGCCCTGGGTTTCCAGCAACTCAGCGAGATGCTGAATGTGCCCGGTGTTGACCTGGTGGGCATGTTGCCGGCCGACATTGAAATCATCACGACTTTCAGCGGCGCAGTGGCTCGCAGTTGCACCCAAAGCGGCCCGGCCCAAGAGCTGCTGGCGTTTTTTGCATCGCCCGCCTGCAAGCAAGCCATCTCACGCCAGGGGATGGAGCCCTTTAAACTTTAAATTTAAGATTTTTATTTTATTTTTATTAACCATATATAATATTAATATTATATCTAATAGTGCATATAATACATTAACATTTGCGTTTTATTTTGAAATAATTTTTTTGAAATAGATAAATAGGAAATTTTGCACCATTTTGGGCGCCCTGACAAGCCTGAAGCACCGGCTTGGTGACACCTGCGCAAACTGGCACGGTTCTGGCAGGTGATGCTTCATCATGGTTCCATCACACACCCGATCCGCACCCCGCCCGTCCCACCCTGGGGCGTTCCGCACCTTTTTGAACGCGGGCCATGCCCCGACATTGGGCGCGTCGTTTTTTTACTTCATGTTTTCTTGCGCCATTTGGGTGATGAACGGTGCCATGGCACCGTTCATCAGTGAAACCTACCAGCTCACCCCGGCGCAAAAAGGGCTGATGCTCTCCATCCCCATCTTCGCCGGTGCGCTGATGCGTTTCCCGTTGGGCATTCTGGCGCAGTACATTGGCCGCAAAAATGCCACGCTGGTAGAAATGGGCGGCATCATCATCGCGCTGCTGTTCGGCTATTTTTTCGTCAACTCTTTCAATGACCTGCTCGCCATGGGCGTGTTGCTGGGCATCGCCGGGGCCAGCTTTGGTGTGGCCCTGTCATTGGGCTCGGGTTCCTTTCCGCCGCGCCACAAGGGCATGGCCATGGGCCTGGTGGGCGCGGGCAACGTCGGCACGGCAGTCTCGGCCCTGCTGGCCCCGCCTTTGGCCCAGGCTTTTGGCTGGCAAGCGGTGTACGGCATCGCCGCCATCGCCATGTTGTTGCCCATCGCG
>JANOWY010000092.1:0-1906 GCA_031418135.1 Rhodoferax sp.
CGGTCGGTCATCAAGAGCACTTCGATGCCTTTTTTCTTGAAGACTTCGAGCTGCGGGCTGTTCTTGGCCGCTGCAGCGTTGTCGGCGGTGATGTAGTAGATGGCCTCCTGGCCTTCTTTCATGCGGGCTTTGTAATCGGCAAAGGCTACGCTCACCGTGTCGGTGGTGCTGCTGGCAAAGCGCAACAATTTGGCGATGCGCTCTTTGTTGCCAAAGTCTTCACCCAGGCCTTCCTTCAGCACGGCACCAAACTCACCGTAGAACTTGGTGAATTTGCCGTACTGTGCTTCGGCTTCGGCTTTTTCTTCGGCCGTTTGAACGTCGGTGATGTCTTTGCCTTCGGCATCTTTGGCGGGTTCGGCTGCCTTGTCATGCTTGGCCAAATCTTCCAGCATGCCCAACACACGTTTGGTGCAGCCTTCGCGGATGGCCTTCACGTCACGGCTTTCCTGCAGCAGCTCGCGGCTCACATTCAGGGGTAAATCAGCAGAGTCAACCACGCCTTTGACAAAACGCAGGTAGGTGGGCATCAGGGCTTCGGCGTCGTCCATGATGAAGACGCGTTTCACGTAGAGCTTGATGCCGGCCTTGGTTTCGCGGTTGTACAAATCAAAAGGTGCTTTGCCGGGGATATACAACAATTGCGTGTATTCGGTGCTGCCTTCGACCCGGTTGTGGGTGTGGGCCAGCGGTGCCTCAAAGTCGTGGCTGATGGCTTTGTAGAACTCGTCGTATTGTTCGGCGGTAATGTCTTTTTTGGGCCGCGTCCAGATGGCGCTGGCCTTGTTCACCGTTTCCCATTCGCCGGTTTTGACCATGCCGCCGGGCTGGCGACCGCCTTTTTCGTCATTCGGGTCGATCAACTCGCCGTCTTTCCATTCTTCTTTTTCCATCAGGATGGGCAAAGAGATGTGGTCCGAGTATTTGTTGATGATGCCTTTGACTTTCCACTGGCTGGTGTAGTCGTCGGCCAGGTCGTCGCGCAGGTGCAAGATGACACTGGTGCCACGTGCCGCACGTTCGATGGTTTCCACCTCAAACGCGCCGCCACCACTGGCACCGCCATCACTCACCCAACGCACGCCTTCGGCGGCGGGCGAGCCCGCGCGGCGCGATTCGACAGTGATTTTGTCGGCCACGATAAAGCCGGAATAAAAGCCGACACCAAACTGGCCGATGAGCTGTGAGTCTGATTTTTGGTCGCCGCTGAGCTTGTTGACGAACTCCTTGGTGCCACTTTTGGCGATGGTGCCCAGGTTGTCAATCGCTTCTTGTTGCGAGAGGCCAATGCCGCTGTCGGTGATGGTCAAGGTTTTGGCGGTTTTGTCGAACGAAACCCGCACTTCCAGGTTGGGCTGGTCTTCATAAAGCCCGGTGTTGTTGATGGCTTCATAACGCAGCTTGTCGCAGGCATCCGACGCGTTGGAGATCAGCTCGCGCAGAAAAATCTCTTTGTTGGAATACAGCGAATGGGTAACCAGGTGCAGCAGTTGGGCCACTTCGGCCTGGAAATTAAGGGTTTGTTTGGTCATGACGGTGTGAAAAATTCAAAAACGGTTTTAAAACCGCGAAAACGAAAAAAAATTGCAGCCTGGCGGCGGCACAGGCCGCGCCAAAACAGACAACCCTCAATTATGGGCGACAAGAGCCCTTTTCAAGGAGGCGGGGCTGGCTGGGCCAGGCCGCTCAAACCGGGCTGCCGAGCCAAGCCGTGGCTTCAACCTCGATCAACACCTGGTCATTGGGCAAAACCCGGCTGATCTCGACTACTGTGCTGACGACTGGTGCTGGGCAAAAAAGCCCTCGAACGCGGTTGTAAGATGGGTAATGGCGCAAGTCCCGAAAATATTGCACCAGTTTGAAGACATCTTTCATCTGGCCACCCTCGGCCTGCACCAGTTCCTGG
>JANOWY010000093.1:0-9264 GCA_031418135.1 Rhodoferax sp.
GGCGGCGTCGCCCATCAGCGCCACCCGGCCATCAACCCAGGTCGGCACCGGGTCGCGGTCGATCATCGGGTACTCGAACACCTCGCTGGCGCCGCGCAACATGGCGGGCACATCCATCCAGCCGTAGTTCCAATCGGCAAAATGGCCGATGAATTCGTCGATGTGCACGCGGCGGTTCCAGTCGCCGTCGCGCCAGCCGCCGGCGTTGTCCACGGTGATTTCGGCAATCCAGTTGATGGTGGCCAGCCCGGTGGCCGGGTCGGTTGGCGAGATGGGGTAAAACACCACCCGGTGCCGCGCGCTACCCAGGCCGATGAACGATGCATCGGTGCGCACCGGCACCCCCGGCGTGGTGCCCCGCCACATGATGGCCCCGCCCCACTGAATGGGCGGCTGCTGCGGGTGCATCTGAGCGCGCACGGCCGAGTGCAGGCCGTCGGCGGCCAGCAGCAGCGAACCGGTGGTCTCCAGGCGCTGGCCATCACGGGTTTCGACCAAGGCCGTTACGCCATCCGCCTGCTGCCGGTAGCCCGTCACCCGTTGGCCCAGCCGGACGGCATCGGGCCCCAGGCGCTCCAGCACGGTGTTGTACAGCAGCATTTGCAGCTGCCCCCGGTGTACCGAATATTGCGGCCATTGGTACCCCGCCAGCAGGCCGCGCGGCTCACTGTAAATGTCGCGGCCATTGCGGCCCACCAGCGCCCATTCTTTGGTTTGGATGCCAATGGCGTCCAGCAGGCTCGCGTCAAGACCCAGGTCATAAAGCTCGCGCACGGCGTTGGGCTGCAGGTTAATGCCCACGCCCAGCGGCCGCAGCGCCTCGACCGCCTCAAAGACGACGCAAGGCACACCGATCTGGTGCAGGGTGAGGGCGGTAGCCAGCCCGCCGATGCCGCCGCCTGCAATCAGAACCGGGGCCGGGTTGTTGATTTTTTTCATGCGCCGGATTGTCTTCGAACCGGTACGGTTCGGGTTGCGATCAACCCTTGCGGTTCCAGCCTTGTAGTTTGAAAAAAAGGCCGCCAGATTTCTCTCGGCGGCCTTGATTAGGCGGATTGGCCAAATTGTAGACAATTGTCTGTTTTAGTATTTTTATCTGAATAATATATATATTTAATATAAATTTACTATTATTTATATAACATATAGTTCAATTAATACGTCAACAATAAACAATTTTAACCTACAACTATTTTACAACAGAGTAATTAACCGGCATCCAGACGTACCCGGTCGCGTTGTCTGACTTCAAACGCCCCAGGCCCGGAAAGCTGATATGCGCCACGGCCATGATGTACTGCTCGCGCACGGCCTCGCGGTAGAGGGCGGCGCGCATGTCGGCGGCGGTGGGGGCGTCGCTGTCAAACGCAATCGTCACCTCGGGGTTGGCAAACTGCACAGCGGCTACGTGCATCAAATCACCAAACACCAGCATTTTTTGGCCCTTGCTTTCGACTGAAAACACGGTGTGGCCCGGCGTGTGCCCGCGGGTGACGATGGCGCGGATGCCGGGATCGAGCTCGGTGCTGCCGTCATAGGCCATGAACTTGCCAGCGCTCACGTAGGGGTTGAGCGAGGCCTGCGCACCCTGAAAAAAGCCTTTGGCGGAATCAGGTGCTTTGTCGAGGTTTTCTTTCGAAAGCCAGAAATCGGCATCAGCCTTGTCGGCGCGCACGATGGCGTTGGGGAAAGCGCGGGCGGCGCCGTTCATCAGGCCACCCACGTGGTCGGCGTGCATGTGCGTGACGTACACCTCATCGACCTGCTCGGGCGTGTAACCCGAGGCCTTGAGGTTGTCGACCAGGTTGCCCAAGGTGGGGCCAAACAGCTTGGCGGCGCCGGTGTCGATCAGGATCAGCTTGGCGCCGGTGTTGATCAAAAAGCCGTTGACGGAGGTCTCGAGCGGGCTCACCAAAGATTGCGCGGCCAAGGCGCGGTCAACCTGCGCTTCGGTGATTTTTTGCAGGATTTTATTGACCGGCAAAGTGACGGTGCCATCTGACAAAGCGGTGATTTCGTAATCACCCAGCATCATGCGGTAGTAGCCCGGGCCGGATTTTTTGACCATGGGCGCGGCGGCGTGGGCCGCACTGGCAAAAGCAGCCACCCCGAGGATGACGGCAGCGCCTACTACGCGATTGAAGTGGCGGCGGGCAGGTTGAAGCAGGCTTTCAAACACAGGGGGTTCTCCTTTGAGGTTTCAGAAAATAGACGGGACAGGATCGGTCACGCAAACAAGCCGAAAAGCATACCGGAAAAGCCCGAACTCTGCAGCTTCTTGGCATTGGCCCCAAGAAAGCCATCATGGAATGGCAGGAGCTGCCCAGGTTTCGGTGCTGGTGAGCGATTCCAGATACTTCACTACCTTGCGGATCTCGTCGTCGGTCATGCCGGTGGCCACCATGAGGGGTGATTTTTTCGGGTCAGCGCCGCCACCGCTGGCCATGTAACGCACGGCAGCTTCCAGGTTGGGGGCGCTGCCATCGTGGAAGTAAGGGGCCTTGAGCGCCACCGACCGCAACGAGGGCGTTTTGAAGGCGCTCATGTCGTCGTCTTTTTTGGTTACGTTGAAGCGGCCCACATCGGGTTTGGCCTTGCCGGCCTCCAACCCGATGTTGAAAAACGTGCTGTTGCCGTAATGCGGCGGCGTGTGGCAGGTGGCACAGTTGCCCTTGCCCATGAACAAGACGAAGCCATCGACCGCGTCTTTGGTGACGGCCCGGACATTGCCTTTTTCATACGCGTCCCAGGGCGAGTTCTCGGAGTTTTTGGTGCGCAAATACGAAGTGAGCGATTTGACGATGTTTTCGCCCGTGGCATCGGTGCCGTAAACCTGGTTGAACTGCGCCTTGTAAGCCGGAATAGTGTTGAGCAGCGCGGCTATTTTGGCCGGGTCGGCCGACATCTGGTTACGCCAGGCGGCCGTGGTTTGCGCTTCCATGGTGGCCGAGCGCCCATCCCAGTACCAGATGTTTTGGTGGCCCACGTTGTACAGCGGTGGCGAGCGGCGGGTGTTGGTTTGGCCGTCGACCCGTTTGGAGAAGGCGATGCCGTGCGTCCAGCCCAGTTCGCGGTAATGGCAACCCTGGCACGACATGCTGGCGTTGCCCGAAAGGCGTTTGTCGACAAACAGTTGGGCACCCAAGGCCACTTTTGCCGGGCTGGTAGGGTTGTCTGCCGGGTGCACGATGGGCGGCAACTCAGAGATGCGGCCCACCACCGGTTTTTCGGCTTCAGGGGTGGCGCAACTGGCGAGCAGCAGCAACGCCGCGCTCAGGGCCGCAACGCTGGCCAAAGCGGCACTGAAAGATTTATTCGCAGGGCGCATGTCAATCTCCATGGGGAATTTTGCAGCCACTGTAGCCCAAATTCACGTTCAGCGCCTACCCCACCACCACCACCTTCACCGCCCACCACCACTTCCAAGGCATCCCAGCGCTGCAAGTGATGCACTGGCCTGGCCAGACACTCGCCAGACGCTGGTTCGGCCTGTCAGCCGCGCCGGCGGCGCGGCAGCACGTCCAGCTGTATCGTGGTTTTGCCTGGCACGGCACTCAAGGTAGTGGGTTGGGGTTTGGGTGCCACGGTGAGCAGACCGTGCCAAACTTGCAGGCTGGCCGCACCTTCAGGCAAATCATCCAGCAGGGCCACGCCGTCGGGGCCGGTTTTCACCGTCCAGGGTGAATCGGCGACGTACACGTGCCCGCTCATGGAGCCATGAATAAAACAACCCAACACGTTGGCCCCCAAGGCACCAGGTTTGTCCATCACTACGTCGGCAAATTTGGCCGGTTTTCCGTCAGATTTGCCTTCCAGGCGCAAGGCGATTCCTTCGGGCGCGGCAGCCGAACCGCTGGCCGTTAAACCGGGTGGTGACAGGCGCACGTGATGGTCCCACGCGTCGTTGTTGACAAACCGCACCCGCGCACCGGGCGACACCACCGTTACGGCTGGCACAAACTGCATTTTTTCCTGGTTGATGGTGGCTTGCTGCGGCGGTGGCGCTTTGGCCGTACCTTTGGCAACGGGGTTGACCACCACCACCGCATCTGGCAAAGGTTTGCCCTCTTTGTCCAGCACGGTGACTTGCAGCGAAGCGGCCTGCGCACTGAAGGAAATAAGCGCGCTGGCCAACACGCCGGCGGTTGTGAAGTAGCGGCCTGAGCGGGAGGGTTGGTTCGTCATGTATTACTGATGGACAACTTACTTGACGGTGATGACATCACGGTGCATGGGTGCGAGGCGGGCCAGCAACTGGTTTTGCGCGGTGAAGGCGATACCTTGCGCTTCCATTGCCAATTGCAGGGCTTCTACCAGCGCGTTGAAATCGCCCTTGGTGATGTCCAGGTCGGCATGCACCGATTTCATGTCACCACCCTTGTACGTACAAGGGCCGCCCGAGGCCATGCAAACCTGGTCGACCAGTTGTTCCTTGAGGTTCGTGGCATTGGTTTTTTTGAAATGAACACCGATGCGCGGGTCATTGAAGAGGCGCGGCACAAAATCGTCCATCAACTGGACCAGCCCGGCTTTTTCACCGAGTGATTTGTACAGGTTGTCCGACGGACTGGCAGCAGGAGTTTGGGCCCCAACCGGGGCGGCCAAACCACCGCAAAGGGCCAGGCTCAAAATCAATCGGGGGAAGGGGAATTTTTTCATGATGTCTCCAAAAATAGGGGGGGGATGAATGCAGGTGTTGCAAGGCGCGTGGTCGTCCTAAAAAGCCAACTGCGCCGACAGGTAAAAGCCGGTTTGTTTGCGCCCGCCGGTAACGCCGGGCACGATGCGCCCCAAATCCACATACGCCAGCGTAACGGAGACGTTTTTATTTGGTGCCCAGGCCACAAAAATGTCTTTCCAGTCGTCTTCAGCAAGCGCGTCACCCAGGCCCGCCGCGCGACCCAGCGCCTCCAGGTTGTTGGGCTTGACACGGTATTCAGCCCCAATCGCCCAGTTTTTGCTGAGCAAATAAGCCACCGACACTTCAGGCACCAGGCTATAAGTGTCTCTGCCCGGCGCGCCCGAGCCAAAACCCAACAGGCCGTTTTGGTTGGCATTGGTGTAACGCAGCGTCGTGTTCACCAGCAGGCCTTGTGCCAAAAACAGCTTGGTGGCGTTGACATACAAATCGGTGCCGCTGGTTTTGGTGCCCAGAAAATTAAGCACCGAACCCAGCGAGCCGGGGGCCACGGTTTTGTGTTCCAGGCCTACCGAGATTTGCGGCATCCAGCTGTCGCTGTCGAGCACGGCATCGCCGGCCAGCTTGAGTTTGAGGCCCAGCACGTCCATTTTGAGGTGCTGCCCCGGTGTCACGCCAAAGGCGGCAATGCCGTTGAGTGCGATGGCGGGTGAAGCATCAAAATCTTGCTGCGCCAGCGACACTTCAAACCGGTCTTTGATGCCCATTGCCGCACCCACGATGTTCAGCGCGTAATCCTGCGTTTGCGCCCGGGTCACAAACGCGGTGCCTCCGATCTCACCTGCCGTGGCGTTGGAGCCGATCACCGCCCAGGGCGTCAAGCCGCCCCCGGCTGCCCCGCTGATGGAGCTGACGCCGCCGGTCAACAACAATTTGCCGGTTTCAGCCTGAGCCGAGAGGGCGAGAAAACTGCCCAAAAATACCGCTGCTGCGGTGTATGCGAGTTTCATAAAACGTCTTCCAGTTAAGGTTATGGGCCATTACAAATAGCGCTTTGCTCCTCGAAGTACGCAGGTGGTTTGGGATTGGATTCAAAGACGGGGTACTTTTTTAAAACAGCCTGAATAAGTGCCAAAAGCCAGGATGTCTTGTGGCGGGCCGAACACGTTCACTAGATCAGGTCGGTGGTGCATTCTGCGCAGCGGCATCAAGGAGGAGCGTTCGGCCCTAGGCCGACGCGGGGGACAGCCGCGAAGCGGAGTGCACCGCCGGCCTGATCTCGCCCTGAACAGGAAGTTCTGAACCGGAAGGCCTAAACCGAAAGCCCTGACCCTAGAGTCCGGCGTAACCAGCCCGAAAAAAGCCAGCCAGAAAGGTCAACCAGCCGAGGCTTTCAGCGTTTCCATCGCCAGCACCAAATCCTCCCAAACCCGGGCCTTTTCTTGCGGGTTGCGCAGCAGGTAGGCCGGTGGATAGGTTGCCACCAAGGGTATGTTGGCACCTTGCGGCTGATAGGCATGCACCTGGCCGCGCAGCTTGCCGGGTGGCAATTTTTCTACCTCGCGCACGGTGCCGCGCAGCAAGGCCTGAGCCGCCAACTTGCCCATTGTCAGGATGACTTTGGGCTGCAGCAATTCGATTTGCCGGTGCAGGTAGGCCGAACACTGGTTGCCTTCGTCGGGCAGCGGGTTGCGGTTGCCCGGTGGGCGGCATTTGATAACAGTGGTGAGATAAACACCGCCGCCACGGCTTGCCTGCGGGCCAGCCAGACCCATGGCCTTGAGCATGTTGCCCAGCAGTTGGCCGCCCTCACCGGCGAAGGGGCTGCCGGCCTGGTCTTCGGCATCGCCGGGCACGTCACCCACGATCAGCCAATCGGCCGGGGGCGGGGCTTCGGCGGTGGCAGCCACCTGTTCCGGGCCCCCTTTTTCGCCCCCTTGTTCGCCGTGCGACACGCCCGGCACCTCACCTTGTGATCCGCTTGGGAGGCCTTGGCTCACACCTGGCCTGGAACCAAAAACCGTCTGGGTGCGGCCCTCGCACAGCTTGCAGGCCTGGCAACCAGCGGCAGCTTGGGCCAGCAACGGCCAGGTTAACTGGTCAACTGGCGGCGATTCATCAGAATAACTATTTTCAACATGATCAATTGACCTATTTCGAACAATTGTTCTTGTTAATACTGCATAATTAGATATATTTTTTACATCTAAGTGGTTTGTTTTTAATACTTTATTTTCACTAAATTCAATTTTTTCGTCACTTATTGTGACCGGCACTGCAACAGTTTTGGGTACCACCAGCACCGGTTCTGGCCGCAAAACCACCGGTTTGGGCCACCACACGGTGACACCCATTTCTTTGAGCATGGCGCGTTGGCGCTCGTCCAAATGCAGGCTCATGGCACAACCCAGTGTGAAGCAAACCGGGCCATCATCACAGCACCCGACTCATCACAATAGCGTCTTCATGGGGCTGGCTGCCATTGGGGTAATAGGCTTTGCGCATGCCGATCCGCTTGAAGCCTTGGGCGCTGTAAACCTCGAAGGCGCGGGTGTTGCTCAGGCGCACTTCCAGCCACAACGTGTGCGTCTGTTGCCCGTGCGCCCAAACCGCCAGCGCATCCAGCATCACCCGCGCCCAGCCTTGGCGCTGATGTTCGGGGGCAACGGTGATGTTGAGCAAATGCACCTCACCCGCACCTTGCATGGCGATAAAGTAGCCCAGCAAGGTCGGGCCCGCCAGCAGCAATTGGGCCTGGTAACAACTGGCCAGCGCGTCGCTGAAGTTTTGGCGGCTCCAGGGGAAGGCATAAGCGCGGTTTTCTACGGCCACCACGGCGTTCAGCGCGCTGAGGTCAAACGGCTCAAAACGGGCTTCAACGGTTTGCAGAACAGCATTCATGCCTGGCGACTTAAAGGGCTTTCACGAAATGGCTTGGGAAGACACGGGCGGCAGCGATTTGGCCAGCAGGCGCTCTTCTGTGGTCTGTGCTACTTTATCCCGGATGTAGAGCGGCAAGGCCTGGTCGGCGGCCACCCCCAGACCCATAGCCAACAACGCTGGCGCCAGGCGCAACAGCGCCAAGGCCTTGGGCAGAGCCGTGCAATGCAACAGACCACCGGGTGCGCCTGCTGCCGGCAACCGCTCTGCATAAACTGAAAAAACATTGCCCGCGAGCACGTACCGCGGCTGGCCAGCGGCTGCACCTGGCACCCGCGCGGCCAGGGCAGGAGGCACAACAGCTTGCGGCCTTACCGCCCGGCAATAGCCATCCGTTGTCCAGTTTCCGCTCTCAAAACAGAAGTCTTGAACATAAACCTCGTCCATCCGGGCATCCAGCATTGCGGTAACGTGTAGCGGGCCTGGCGCAAGCCCACTGGCCAGGCCGTCACCGGCCGCCAGTTGAAACCGGGCTTCTTCGGCCACAGCCAAAAGCGTGTCTACCGGCAACACGGGTACGCCATGCGCGCCAGCCCCAAAAGCCAGCCCTTGCGCCACGGAACAGGCCGTGCGCAAACCGGTGAACGAGCCGGGACCGCGCCCGTACACGACGGCCGTCAAATCACCGAATTCAAGCGTCGCATGCTGCATCATTTGCAAGATGGCCGGGATCAACGTGGCCGAAGTCTGCGCACCACCGGGGCCCGTGTGTTGCCAGGTACGGGCGTGGGCACCCACACCGCGTTGCACGGCAATGGACAGGGTGTCCGTACTGGTGTCAAAGGCCAACAGGTTCATCGAATTTCAAAACAATGCCCGGATTATCGGATTGCCGGGTTGGTGAAAATCACGAAACCGTTGGTGAACCCAAAATATTGAAGCGCGCGGCCCGGCGACATAATTGCAGCCATGAACAACTGGCTTGAATTGAAGGGTCGCGTTTGTGCGGTTACCGGCGCGGCCAGCGGCATTGGGGCGCAAATCGCCCAAAGTTTGGCGGATGTCGGTGCCCACGTGGCCCTGCTGGACCGCAACATCGACAACGCACGCGCGTTGGCGGCCCGTCTAGGCGAAGCGGGGTGCAATGCCGAGGCCTTTGCCTGCGACGTGAGCCTGGAGGCCAGCATTGTGCAAGCCGCGCAGGCGGTGCAGCAGCGTTTTGGCGCGGTGTGGGGCGTGGTGAACAACGCCGGTTTTTTGCGATCCGCTTCGTTGAAAGACGTGACGCTGGCCGACTGGAACGCCGTGCTGGCCGTCAACCTCACCGGTTATTTGCTGGTGGCGCGCGCCTTTGCGCAGCACATGCCCGAGGGTGGCAGCCTGGTCAACGTGGCTTCGATTGCTGCGCACTTCCCGCAGACCCACAGCGGGGCTTACAGCGCCTCCAAAGCGGGTGTACTGCAAATGTCGCGCCAAATGGCGGTGGAATGGCGGGATCAGAGCATCCGCAGCAATGTGATTTGCCCTGGGCTGATTCGCACCGCGCTCTCCGCCGCGTTTTACGCCGTGCCGGGCGTGGAGGCCAAACGCGCCGCCATGACGGCCAGCCAACGTGTGGGCGAACCCGCCGATATTGCCCACACCGCCCTGTTTTTGCTGAGCCCGCGCTCGGCCTATGTGAACGCGACGGATATTGAGGTGGATGGGGGGATGCCGGCGATGTTGATGGATATGGTGCCGCGCCC
>JANOWY010000094.1:0-4089 GCA_031418135.1 Rhodoferax sp.
GTGTTGTGTAACCTTTTTTCATGACCATTACGCTTGAGGGGCAGCTTCATTGGTAAACCAATGTTCGCGGGCCTTCATGATCATGGTTTTGGCATCGTCTTCCGACTGGCCGGTGATGTCTGTCAATTCGTCCACAGCCAGGTCGGCCAGGTCGTCGCGGGTGTGCACGCCGGCATCCGCCAGCTTGCCAATCATGTCGGTCGTTACGCCTTCAAGGTCACGCAGGTTAAGTGAAACCTCTTCCACATTTTCTTCGTGGGCGATTTCCATCGTGAGCAAGGCGTCTTTGGCGCGGGTACGCAGTTCGTTCACCGTGTCTTCGTCAAAGCTTTCGATTTCCAGCATTTCCTGGAGTGGCACGTAGGCCACTTCTTCCAGGCTGGTGAAGCCTTCGGCGATCAGGATGTCGGCGATTTCTTCGTCGACGTCGAGCTTTTCCATGAACAGCTTGCGACCCGTGTCAGATTCAGTGGCCTGTTTTTGGGCTGATTCGGCGGCATCCATGATGTTGATCTTCCAGCCGGTCAGCTCGGAGGCCAAACGCACGTTTTGCCCGCCCCGCCCTATGGCAATGGCCAGGTTTTCTTCATCAACCACGACATCCATGGCGTGGCGCTCTTCGTCGACCACGATGCTGGACACATTGGCCGGTGCCAGGGCACCGATCACAAATTGGGCCGGGTCTTCGCTCCACAGCACAATGTCAACCCGCTCGCCTGCCAGTTCGGTGGTGACGCCGTTGACGCGGCTGCCGCGCACACCCACGCAGGTGCCGATGGGGTCAACCCGTTTGTCATGCGAAACCACGGCGATTTTGGCGCGCGAACCCGAATCACGGGCGCAGGATTTGATTTCCAGCAGACCCTGCTCGATTTCCGGCACTTCGGTGCGGAACAGCTCGATCATGAATTCAGGCGCGGAACGCGACAGGATGATGGGCGCCCCACGCAAGGTGAGATCGACTTCCATGATCATGGCGCGGACCCGGTCGCCGGTACGCAGGTTTTCTTTGGCAATCATCTCGCTGCGACGCAGGCGGCCTTCAACGCGGCCGCTTTCGACAATGATGTCGCCTTTGTCCATGCGTTTGACGGTACCGACAAAAATCTTCTCGCCGCGGCTCATGAAATCGTTGAGCAGCATCTCGCGCTCGGCATCGCGGATTTTTTGCAGGATAACCTGCTTGGCGGCCATTGCTCCGATGCGGCCAATCGGCACCGATTCGATTTCTTCTTCAATGTATTCGCCCACCTCGACATCGGGCACGCGGTCCAGCGCGTCCATCAGCATTTCTTCGCCGTCCGGGTTTTGCAGTCCGGCATCGTCTGCCACCACCAGCCAGCGGCGGAAGGATTCGTAGGAGCCGGTGTCACGGTCAACCGCGACGCGGATGTCCACCTCGCCCTGGTTCAACAATTTTTTGGTGGCTTGCGCCAGCGCCGATTCGACGGCACCAAATACCACTTCGCGCTCGACGCTTTTCTCGCGCGAGATCGCATCCACCAGCATCAACATTTCGCGATTCATGCCATCACTCTCCTGTTTTAATCGGCGCTGCGTTGCGCCATCCAATACCCGCCAAATACCCGCCAACTGCCACCTGCTAAAAATCTGTCAGTCGTTTTCGTCCTGGGCCGTGTTGCCACGTCCCTTGAAATTCACGATCGGGGCCAAACGCGCTTCGCGCAATTCAGCCAAATCAAAAACCATCACCTGCAAAGGCTCTGGTGCACGTTTGGCACTCACCTTTTGGCCAGGCTTCAAACCCGCGCGCTCTTCGCGCCAGGTAATCTGCCATTGCACCCCTTTGCTTTCGGGTGTTTTCTCTGCGGCATCCGCCTGCGGCACCGCCCCCAACACGCCCCGAAACTTCTTGCGATTGGCGTTCACGGCGCCTGCGGCGGCTTCGCCAATCGGCACTTTCAATGTCAAATCAACCACTTGGCCGACAAAACGCTCAAAATCCTGCTGGCGCTTCAAGGGGCGGTCGATGCCCGGCGAAGACACTTCCAGCCGCTTATATTCGGCACCATCGACTTCCAACGCAAACTGCAACTGACGGGTCACTTTTTCGCAGTCTTCCACCGTCAAAAATTGCTCGGGCGAGCCGTGGCCCGCCCACGGCAGATCCATGGTGACGCGCAACAATCCGCCGGCCGAGCGCTCGATCTCTACCAGGTCATACCCCAACCCGATGACGGTTTGCTCGACGATTTCTTGCACAGCCACGCTAATCCAGCCTTATTCCAGCCCTATTGCAGTTCCAACAAATCGATGACTGCAAAAACAAACGCCCAAAAAAAACGGGCGGAAATGACTCGCCCGTTTGGTCGTGAAGCCAGGATTGTACCTTAGAAATCAGTCACTTGGGTGATGGCCCAGAGGGAAAAGCGACAAATCACCCCGCGCCAATCCAACCCGCTGGCCCTGACTAAGCCGCCGCCGCCAGCAAGGTGCGTGTGTAGTCCTGCTGCGGTGCAGCAAATAGCGCGGCAATAGGCCCCGACTCGACGATGTGGGCATCGCGCATTACGATCACGTGGTGGGCCATGGCGCGGATCACGGCCACGTCGTGGGTGATGAGCAGATAACTCAAGCCTTTTTCGCGCTGCAGGTTTTGCAGTAGTTCAAGCACTTGTTTTTGAATCGTTACGTCCAGGGCGCTGGTGGGCTCGTCCAGTACCAATAGGCGCGGCTGCACGATAAGGGCGCGGGCGATGGCCATACGCTGGCGCTGGCCGCCCGAAAACTCATGCGGGTAGCGTTGCAACAGGTTGGGAAACTGGGCCTCCTGCAGGCCCACCTCTTGCAAGGCCTGAATCACCTGGGTTTGCCGCTCTCGCTGGGTGAGGCGGGGTTGGTGAACCCGCAGGCCCTCGCCCACAATTTCCTCGACGGTCAATCGGGGTGATAGCGACGAAAACGGATCCTGAAACACCACCTGCATGGTTTTGCGCAGTGCCAGTTGATCGGCACCGCGGCCCCAGGGCTGTCCATCTACTGCCAGTTCACCACTGAAGGGCAGCAAGCCCAACGCCGCGAGGGCCAAGGTGGATTTGCCGGAGCCGGATTCACCAATCACACCCAGCGTTTGGCCGGGCAAGATGTCGAAGTTGACCCCCTGCACTGCGACAAATTCGCCTTTTTTAAACCATCCGCGAACACCGGGCAGGGGCACCGGGTAAACCACCTGGAGCTGATGGGCTTTTAAAATTGCTTCTGATTTTGAAGCGTCTTGTGCAGTATTGATCGGAACTTCAAGCACATTTCTCACTGGAGCGCTGTCAATCAGCTTTTTTGTGTAGGCGTGCTGCGGGTTGGCAAACACGGCTTGCACTGCGCCCTGCTCGACGATGTGGCCGTTCTCCATGATGATGACGCGATCAGCAAATTTGCGCACCAAATTCAGGTCGTGGGTAATCATCAACACGGCCATGCCGTTTTGCTTTTGCAGGCTGGCGATCAAATCCAAAATCTGGGCGCGCACCGTCACATCCAGCGCGGTAGTGGGTTCGTCGGCCAGCAGCAGTTTGGGTTTGCAGGCCAGGGCCATGGCGATCATGGCGCGTTGGCGCTGACCACCGCTCAGTTGGTGTGGAAATGCGTTGGCCCGCCTTGGGGCATCGTCAATGCCAGTGGATTCTATTAATTTGATAGCGTTCTGTGCAGCATCCACGGGAACCATGGCCTGTTTTAGCTGCAAAACCTCAGAAATTTGCACCCCAATGGTCATCAGCGGGTTCAAGGCCGTCATTGGCTCCTGAAAGATCATTGAAATGTCTTGCCCACGGATGCCACGCAGTGCTTGAAGGGGCATGGACAACAGGTCAACCGGGCGGGCCCCGTCGGCAGTGTTGGCAGCGCCGGCAGTGTTGGCATCAGGCGAAAACACCGCGCTGCCACTGATTTGCGCATCTTGCGCCAAACGCAGCAGACTCAGCGCTGACACCGTTTTGCCCGACCCTGACTCCCCCACCAAAGCCAGTTTTTCACCCGCGGCGATGGAGAAATCAATGCCGTGAACAACTTCATTGCCGCCAAAGCTGACCCGCAGGCCTCTGACATCGATCAGCGGCGTGTTCATCTGTC
>JANOWY010000095.1:0-1581 GCA_031418135.1 Rhodoferax sp.
GATCGTGCCTTTTTCCAGGGCGGCATAAATTTCACCACCGGGGATGTTGGCTGCCACACCGCCGATACGCTCCCAGATCACGCCGCTGAAGCCGCCCGTGCGGAATTTCAGGCCTTTGATGTCAGCCAGGGAGTTGATGGGCTTCCTGAACCAGCCACCCATCTGCGCGCCGGTATTGCCCATGGGGAAGCTCAGAATGTTGTAGGGGCGGTAAAACTCGCGCATCAGCTTCAAGCCGTTGCCTTCGTACATCCAGGCCGTCATCTGGCGGCTGTTCAGGCCGAAGGGGATGGCGCAGCCGATGGCGAATGTCGGGTCTTTGCCGAAGTAGTAGTAGGGCGCGGTGCTGGCGGCTTCAACGGTGCCGGCCTGGATGGCGTCCACCGTGCCAAAAGCCGGGACAATTTCACCGGGGCCGTGCGTGGTAATCTGGAATTTGCCGCCTGACATCTCACCGACTTTTTTGGCAAACACATCAGATACGCCAAACAGGGTGTCCAGCGCCTTGGGGAAGCTGGAGGTCAGGCGCCAGCGTACGTTGGCTTGGGCATGAACGATGGCAGGTGCAGCACCCGCAGCCAAAATGCCTGCGATGCCGGCGTTTTTGATGACGAGACGACGATCCATATAGAGAACTCCATTCAGAAAATGAACAATCGCACGGCGGGATGCCAATAGCGCTTGCTGCTGCGCAGAATTGTAGAAACAGATTAAGCTGGTACGGCAGGTGGTTTCCCTTATAAATCTGCGTGAAAATCAGTTCATTCAAGCCATGCCAACCGCCTTGTTTGCCTCCACCCAATCATCATGCCCACAGCCTTACCTATTGACCCCAACCACCAGGGCGCGATGAGCGATTTTCGCCTTGCCACGAAAGACCAGTTGTCGCTGGCGCTGATGGACAGCCGCAACCATAGCCTGCAATTGCTGGTGCCGTTCGAGGCGGCGGGCGGACTGGCACTGTTTGCGGCCGCCCGAATGCTTGGCCATTGCGGCTGGTTTCAGGAGTGGTGGATAGCCCGCAATACCCAGCGGCAAGCCGGCCCGAATGCCCAAAGTGGCGCGGTACGGCTCGCCTCAATTGATCCCCGTGCAGATATCGAATGGGATGAAGACAAGCCGGTAACGGGAAGCCATCCGCAAAATGGCGCAACCGATACAGCCCACCTGCGTGCCTACCTGCTTGAAACGCTGGAAACCACGCTGGAGTTGTTGGAAAAAGCCATCCCGGATGATGACGGTTTGTATTTTTTCCGCCTGGCGCTGTTTCATGAAGACCGCATGGCTGAGCGGTTGCTGATGCTGGCGCAATCAGAAGGCTTAGCACTGAAGCTGCCCTTGCCGGGCCCATTGCGCCAGCGTGAGCCCCTGTTGATATCGGCCACCCGTTGGCGCAATGGCATAGATGCCGGCCTGGGTTTCGCATTTGACAACGAACAGCCAGCCTTTGACGAGCCGGTGCCCGATTTCGAAATTGACGCGCACCCGGTGACCTGGGCTCAATTTGTTGAATTTGTTGACGATGGCGGTTATGACAACCAGGCGCTGTGGCATGCGCAGGGATGGCAATGGCTGGCGCAA
>JANOWY010000096.1:0-4852 GCA_031418135.1 Rhodoferax sp.
CAGCGCTGCCTCCGCGGATTCGATCATGGCCTCTGGGCCGCAAATGAACACCTCATCCATGCTTTTGGCGGGGAGCAGGGTTTCGATCAAGGCCCGCACCTTGTTGGCATCAATGCGTCCTTGAAGCAAGTCGACTTCCTGCGCCTGGCGCGACAAGATGTGAATCAACGTCAGCCGATCGGCAAAGCGGTCTTTGAGGTCTTGCAGCGCTTCGTTGAACATCACACTGGCCATGCTGCGGTTGCCGTACACCAGCGTAAATTTGGCTTCAGGCTGTTCTTCCAGCGATGTCGCCATCACAGACAGGATGGGCGTGATGCCCGAGCCCGCCGCAAATCCGACGCGGTGTAAGGCCCGCGGCCGGTCAGAGACAAAACGCCCTTCAGGGGGCATCACGGCAAGTGTGCTGCCAACCTTGATCTGACGGGCTGCCCAGGTGGAAAAGAGACCGCCTTGCATCGGCCGGATGCCAACGCTGAGCTGGCCTGTTGACCGGTACGTACCCAGGGTGCTGCAAATAGAGTAACTGCGCCTTGTGCTTAGCCCGTCAATCGTCGCTTGAAGCGTCAGAAACTGGCCGGGTACGAATCTGAACTGCCCGCGCAAATCGGTTGGAACCTGGAAAGTGAGGGCCACAGCCCCCGCAGCCTCGGCATCAACACGACAGACCATCAGGGAATGAAATCGGGGCAATGCCATGTGTGTTCCGTCAAGTGAGTGTCAAAAGGGCTTGAAGTAATCAAACGGTTCCCGGCAATCCAGGCATTTGTACAAGGCCTTGCAGGCGGTTGAGGCAAAGTGGGAGGTTTCGGTGGTGTTGGGGCTGCCGCACAGAGGGCAAGGAACTTCATCATGCAATAAAGCGGACGATGTTGACGTATTAATTGCACTATTAGCTACTTTTTTTGTAGTAAAAAAGATCACTTTTTCATCGGTTTTAATCAAATGCGTGGGGGGCGCAATGCCAAATTGGCGCAGCTTGGTGTGGGCAGATGGGGTGAGCCAGTCGGTTGTCCAGGCCGGAAACAATTGGGTGGTAACCACCGCGTCGATCTGGGCCTGCGCCAGCGCTGCCCGCACATCGTCCTCAATTTGGCCAATCGCCGGGCAACCGCTGTAGGTGGGGGTGATGACCACGACCACCTGCCCCTGGCCGTTCAATTGAACGTCGCGCAAAATGCCCAACTCCCGAATACTGACCACCGGTATCTCGGGGTCGGGTATCTCCTCCAACACCTGCCAGGTTTTGGCAATCAGAGTCGCTGGGTCGAGGTAATCGGCAGTTAATGCTGACATCATGGTAATTGCAGTTGTTACCACGTGGCCTGCGGATGTTCCCGCGCCAGCCCTTGCATTTCGGTCAGCAAATAACTCAGGTGCTCAGAATGCTGGCCGTCCTTACCGTGGGTGACGTAGCCGCTGGCTGATGGCAAACCGAGTGTGGCCAGAGCCACCACGTTTTCAACCCCCTGATGCCAATCGGCCTTGCAGGGCAGCAAATCAGGTGCAACGCCCGCAGCCATCGCGGCTTGTTCCATCGGGCTGACGCACCAGAATTCCTGGGTGTAGGGCATCAGGTGGTCCAACGCGGCTTGAATTCGCTGATGGGATTCAGCGGTTCCATCGCCCAGTCGCAACATCCAATCGGTGCTGTGCCGCAGGTGGTAGCGTACCTCCTTGATACTTTTGGAGGCAATGGCGGCCAGTTGTGTGTCGCCAGAGGTTTGCAGTTTCTCCCACACCAGCAGCATCAGCGATGAATACAGGAAATTGCGGGCAATCGTTACGGCGTAATCGCGCTCCACCGCAGCCGATGGCGCAAAAGCCGTGTTGTGTGGCAGCTCCAGCAAAACGTAGTTGCGAAATTCGGCGGGGTTGCGGAAATACGCGAGCGTGTCTTCTGTGATGTTGCCGCCTTGAAGCGTTGCCGCATATTGGTACAACAGCCGGGCTTGGCCGATCAAATCCAAGCCGATGTTGGCCAGGGCGATGTCTTCTTCAAGCACCGGCCCATGGCCACACCATTCGGCGTTGCGTTGCCCCAGAATCAGCGCGTTGTCTGCCAGATGCAGCGTGTAGTCGAGCGTGGCGTTCACATGTGCCCCACTGCGTCGGGAATCTCGTAAAACGTCGGGTGCCGGTAGATTTTGTCGCTCGCCGGGTCAAAAAATTCGGGTTTGTCGTCCGGCTGACTGGCCACAATGGATTTGGAGGGCACCACCCAAATGCTCACGCCCTCTTGTCGGCGGGTGTAAACATCACGCGCCATTTGCAAGGCCTGGGTGGCGTCGGCAGCGTGAAGACTGCCGCAGTGTTTGTGCTCAAGGCCTTGTTTCGAACGCACAAACACTTCCCACAGCGGCCACTCGCGCAGTGCCTGGGGGAACGTCTCGGACACGTTGTTTTGCGACTGTATATGGCTCATGCGGCCTCCCTTTGGGCAAAACGAAGTTGCCGTGCCTCTTGTTTTGCCGCATAGGCCAGTGCTGCCTCCCGTACCCAGGCACCACTTTCGTGCGCCTTTACCCGCGTTGCCAGACGCTCCTTGTTGCACGGACCATTCCCGTTGACGACATTCCAAAAATCGTCCCAATCAATCGGGCCGTAATCATGGTAGCCTTTGGCTTCGTTCCAATTCAAATCGGGGTCAGGCAAGGTAACGCCAAGTACTTTGGTTTGCGGCACCGTCGCATCCACAAATTTTTGCCGCAGCGCGTCGTTGCTGATGCGTTTGATACCCCAGCACATGCCTTGGGCGCTATTGGGGCTGTCGGCATCCGGTGGGCCAAACATGGCCAGCACCGGCCAATACCAGCGGTTCACCGCGTCTTGCACCATCTGGCGCTGTTCGGGCGTACCTTTCATCATGGCCATCAGGCTCTCGAACCCTTGCCGCTGGTGGAACGACTCCTCCTTGCAGATGCGCACCATGGCACGGGCGTAGGGCCCATAACTGCAACGGCAAATTGGCACCTGGTTCATGATGGCGGCACCATCGACCAGCCAGCCCACCACGCCCACATCGGCCCAAGTGAGGGTGGGGTAATTGAAGATGGAGCTGTATTTGGCTTTGCCTGAATGCAGGCCGTCCAGCATCTGGTCGCGGCTGGTACCCAGGGTTTCGGCCGCGCTGTAAAGGTAGAGGCCGTGGCCACCTTCATCTTGCACCTTGGCCAGCAAAATCGCCTTGCGTTTCAGGCTCGGTGCGCGGCTGATCCAGTTGCCTTCAGGCTGCATGCCGATGATTTCGCTGTGCGCATGCTGGCTGATTTGGCGTACCAGCGTTTTCCGGTAAGCCTCAGGCATCCAGTCTTGGGGTTCGATCTTGCCGTCGGCATCCATCACCGCATCAAAACGCTGCTGCGCAGCAGCCTCGGCTTCTGACACGGGTTTGACCAGATGGGGCTTTTCTGTGCTGGGCGTGCCGGTAGCAGAAGCTGCGTCAGGCGGCAAATCCAAGGCTTGGGTATACATCTGAGGCTCCTTGCGTGTTCGACCAAAAAGGGAATAACGCATTGTATCCATTAACCAACCGATTGGTCGGTTAATTCAGTCCGACAGGAATTTACTCAATCGTATAGGCCGCATTGGCATCTTGCCCCAGCAAGGTAGCGATTTGCGGCATCGCCACTTCCAGCGCCGCCTTGAGCGTGAAGGGCGGGTTGATGACAAACATGCCGCTGGCGGGCAAACCCGGGCGTTCGACTTCACCCTCAGCAGTTTTGATCAGTTTGCTGGATTTGACCGTCAAACTCACATTCAAAAACGGTTTGCCCACCCGGTTTGCCAAGGTTTTGAGCTTGCGCGGTAGATCATGCGCTTCCGGGCGCGGGATGATCGGGTACCAGACGGCATACGTGCCTGTGGGAAAGCGTTTGAGCGCGTCTGTCACCATGGCCACCACGCGGGCGTAGTCGGTTTTCATCTCGTAACTGGGGTCACATAACAACAGTGCGCGTTTGGAGGGAGGGGGCAAAAACTTCTTAACCCCCTCAAAGCCGTCTTCTTTCAAGATGGCAATTTGTCGGCCGGCCTCGAGTTGGGCCAAATTGGCCGCCAGCGTTTTACTGTCGGTCGGATGGATTTCAAAGGCCTTTAGCCGATCGCGACCTTGCAAAAACCGCTGGATGATGAAGGGTGAGCCGGGGTAAATGGTAGGTTTTTCGGCACCTTTGGCGTTGAACGAAAGTACCGTTTCAATATAATCTGACAAAATATCAGATTGTTTTTCGTCTGTTTTAGTTACACTATTTGTAGCTAATAGTGCTTTCTTTACCAGAACAATACCTTGTTTTTTATCTGACAATAATTTGTAGACACCATTTATGGCCTCGCCACTCGTATTGGCGTAATCGCCATCGAGCCGGTACAGGCCTGCACCGGCATGGGTATCGAGCACCATCAGCGCGGTATCTCGCCCGGCGAGGTGTTTTAACAAGGCGATCAGCACCGCGTGTTTGAGCACGTCGGCGTGGTTGCCGGCATGGAAGGCGTGGCGGTAAGAAAACATCCCCTGATGCTAACCCGTCAACGCAGCGACCCGTGAAACGGTGGGTGTGGGGACAGGTTTTTCCGCCGGGCCGCCCCAAGGTTCTCGGAGAGCGGCGAAGCCAAAAATGCTCCCCCTTGGGGGGCAGCGACCGGCACAGCGGTGAAGCGTGGGGGTAAAATTGATTTAAGTACTTGATTTTGCTTATAATCGAAGGCTTCGCAGCGAATTTGTGGTTCCGCGGCAAAGCTTGATTCCCACCTAAGAGACTCTCACCAGAAGAGAACCGACCGTGGAAAAGAACCCAGTGGCGCCAACCCCATAGGTTGGACAAACCCTCCTTAACCCGAGAAAACTCATGAC
>JANOWY010000097.1:0-4800 GCA_031418135.1 Rhodoferax sp.
GAGTTGATCGCGCTGCGACCGTCGGAAGGCACGCCGCGCATCCGAGTCTGGGGCTTACAACGAAAAGCAGATGTATGTTGCCTGACAGCCCCCCCGCTTCAAAACCGTTTTTTGCAAGGTTGTCGAACCAGTCTAACGTGCAGAAAAATTCACTATCCGTGTGCTCGGTCCACTCTGGTCCCCAAATCGCCAATTCTGAACGCAACGCATCAAAACTAGGCAGGATCTTGGCAACTGTGTCAGTCACGGGCTTGAAAAGCAGGGTTTGGGTCAACGCCCGATCGGCCAATACGTCATGCCCTGCTGACGAACCAGCTTGGGGTCATACAAATTGCGCCCATCAAAAATCAGCGGGTTTTTAAGCTTTTGTTTGATGGTTTCCAGGTCTGCACTGCGGAATTCCTTCCACTCGGTAACGATGATCAGCGCATCGGCACCCTCCAGCGCTTCGAGTGACTTTTCAGCGTATTTCAGCCGGGGTTCATCGCCAAAAATGCGCTGGGCTTCGTGCATGGCCACCGGATCATAGGCAGTGGCGGTGGCACCGGCGGCGAACAGGTCGGCCAACAGGTCACGGCTGGGGGCATCGCGCATGTCGTCGGTGTTGGGTTTGAAGGCCAGGCCCCACACGGCGAAATGTTTGCCGGTTAAATCATTGCCAAAGTGTTTTTTGACTTTGGCACCCAGCACGTGTTTTTGCGCATCGTTGGCGTCTTCAACCGCCGTCAACACTTTCAGGTCAATGTTGGCTCTGTCTGCCGCAGTTTTGATCAGGGCCTTGACGTCTTTGGGGAAGCAAGAGCCGCCGTAACCGCAGCCGGGATATAAAAAGTCGTAACCGATGCGCGGGTCAGAGCCTATGCCTTTGCGCACCATTTCAATGTCCGCCCCCAGCACCTCGGCCAGGTTGGCCAGTTCGTTCATGAAGCTGATGCGGGTAGCCAGCATGGCGTTGGCGGCGTATTTGGTGAGTTCGGCGCTGCGCACGTCGGTGACGATCAGGCGTTCATGGTTGCGCTGGAAGGGCGCGTACAGGGCGCGCATGAGGTGGATGGCCTGTTCGTTGTCAGAGCCCACCACAATGCGGTCGGGTTTCATGAAGTCGTCTACCGCCGCGCCTTCTTTCAGGAACTCGGGGTTGGAGACCACGGCATAAGGCACGTCTACCCCGCGCAGTTTGAGCTGCTCGGCAATGGCGGCGTTGACCGCATCGCCCGTGCCCACGGGCACCGTGCTTTTGTCCACAATCACCTTGAAATCGGTCATGCGGCTGCCGATGTTGCGGGCGGCCGCCAGCACGTATTTGAGGTCGGCCGAGCCATCTTCATCGGGCGGGGTGCCCACGGCGATGAACTGAATGGTGCCGTGCTGGGCAGCTTTGTCCAGATCCGTGGTGAAGTGCAGGCGCCCGGCAGAGACGTTGCGCTTGACCATCTCCTGCAAGCCCGGTTCATAAATCGGGATGCCGCCGTCATTCAGAATGCGGATTTTTTCAGCGTCCAGATCCAGGCACAACACGTCATTGCCAACCTCGGCCAGACAAGCGCCGCTGACCAATCCGACATAACCCGTGCCAATAACCGTGACTTTCATGTGCCGCCTTGAGGGAAATTGAAGAAAAATGAAGCTGCGCGAAATGCGCCTGTGGGTATGATAACCAACGCTAACGCACCGCAAATCATTTCCAAATCAGGGGCGCAGGTCGTTTCCGCTTGCCTTGCAGTGCCGCTGCAGGGGCTGGTCGGTCTGCTGTACTCAGGTTTTGGAACGGAATGAGCTGCTTATGGCATGCCCGCCACTCGCTGAAATGACGATGTCAACCCAACAAGCTTTAATAGAAATTCTGGATCAAACCTTGTCGCTCAAAGGGCGGACGGCCCAGTTTGATGCCAATACGCCGCTCTTGGGTGCCTTGCCAGAGCTCGATTCGATGGCGGTGTTGAACCTGATTACGGCAATGGAAGACCAACTGGGTTTTGTCATTCACGACGACGAAATTGACGGTGAAACTTTCGCCACGCTGGGTTCGCTGATGACTTTTGTCGCCGGAAAGTTGGGCGCAGCTTGAAACGGGCCTCGGAGTGGGTGTTTGAGTTGGCACTGAAGCAAGCATTGAATGGGGTCGTGTTTGATGCGCCAACCTATTTAGCTACCTGACGGCAGCAACACAAATGCCAGCATTGCCCTTCTTTTTGCCCACGGCTGGCGGTCAGCGCTTTTGCCTGCTGCATGCCAACGGCCAGGTATCAACGGTGCCGATTGCCTCCATCCTTTACATCCACCCGTTTGCTGAAGAACTGAATCGCTCCCGGCGTATGGCAGCTCTGCAATGCCGCGCATTGGCTGAAGCCGGGTTTGAGGTGTTGCAGATTGATCTGGGTGGGTGTGGCGACAGTGCCGGCCATTTTGCCGGCGCGACTTGGGCCGGATGGGTGGCCGATGTTTTGGCCGCCCGGGATTGGCTGGCGGCGCGGCAGCAAAAACGGGCCTTGGCGAGCCCTGTACACACAAGCGGGACGACTTTCACTGAGGGCAAGATCTGGTTATGGGGCCTGCGCGCCGGGTGTCTGCTGGCCGCCGAAGTGGCGCGGCAGCTTCCCTTGCACTTGTCGACCTCCCGACCGGCAAGCCCTGCAAACCCCGTCAACCTGTTGTTTTGGCAACCGGTGACGCAGGGAGCCGTCCACCTGGCGCAGTTTCTGCGGCTGAAGGTGGCAACGGATTTGGTTCGGGGCGGGGGCGCAAGCGCGAAGCCATCGGGGGGCGAACCGGCACCCCATGCCGCCCTGAAGCCCAGGCAAATGCTCGCCGATGGGCAGCCCGTGGAAATCGGTGGTTATGAAGTTTCCCCCGCGCTGGCCGTCGGGCTTGAAGCCGCCCATCTGGATGGCTTGCCTGCAGGTTCACGCGTCTTGTGCATTGAATTTAGCGCCGCTTCGGCTGTAGCCGCCAGTGCTGCCGGTGCCGTCGGGCAAGCAGCCCTGTCGCCAGCTTTGGCCGGTCAAATGGGCAAATGGCAACGACACGGTGTCATGGCCGAAAGCCAAACCGTGAAGGGCGCGCATTTCTGGCAAACGCTTGAAGTGGAAGTAGCGATGGAAGCCATCGATCTCACTGTTCAGCAATTGTTGGTGGCCCAGAAACGCCAGGGCGGCTCGTGGCAGGCCGGGCGCTGAAACCATGAACGTCACTGAAACCGCCCTCCAAATAGACTGTGCAGGCGATGCCATGGTGGGCATCGTGTCGCTGCCGGCTGACAGCCACCTCGCCCACAGCACCGGCGTGGTGATTGTGGTGGGCGGGCCGCAATACCGGGTGGGAAGCCACCGCCAGTTTGTGTTGCTGGCTTGGCAGTTGGCCCAGGCCGGGTTTCCGGTGTTGCGGTTTGACTATCGGGGCATGGGCGATAGTGAGGGCGAACCGCGCGCTTTTGAAGCGGTGCAAGACGACATAACTGCCGCTGCGCAAGCGCTTCAGCAGACCTGCCCCGCCGTGACGCAGTTCGTTTTATGGGGACTGTGTGATGGGGCCTCTGCTGCGCTGATGTATGTTGGCAGGGGTGCCGGTTCATCGGCAAGGGGTTGGGCCGCC
Source organism: Rhodoferax sp. (assembly GCA_031418135.1). Taxonomy (GTDB): domain Bacteria; phylum Pseudomonadota; class Gammaproteobacteria; order Burkholderiales; family Burkholderiaceae_C; genus JANYCG01. Next base: position 3,592 of record JANOWY010000097.1, read on the forward strand.
CCCCACGTGGTCGGCCTGTGTCTGCTCAACCCCTGGGTGCGCTCACAGGCCACATTGGCGCGCACCCACCTCAAGCACCATTACACCCAGCGCCTCGCGCAAGCTGATTTTTGGCGCAAACTGGCCAGCGGTGGGTTGGATTGGCGCAAGTCAGCGCGTGAATTGCTGGGAAATCTGCGCCAAACGCTTGCCTCTGGCCAATGGATGGGCAAGGGCAGGGGCGCTGACCACAACCCGTCTGCCGCCATGCCGTTTCAGCAACAAATGGCGATGGCATTCAAATCTTTCCCCGGGCAAATCCTGCTGGTTCTCAGCGGCGACGACTACACCGCCAAGGAGTTTCTGGATTGCGCCACGTCAGACCCACAATGGCAGGGTGGCTTGCAGCGGCCCGGCCTGCAGCGGCTGGATCTGCCTTTGGCAGACCATACGTTCTCCAATCAAAGCTGGCGCGCAGAAGTGGAACAATCCATCTTGAAATGGCTGAACCAACGCAATCAACCCAAACCCGCCCAAGCGGCGAGCGAGACATGACGGCTCCTGCGCTGACACCGAATGGGCCAGGTTCCCAGGCTCTGGAGACGCCGGGGCGGGCTAGGCCGATTACGCTGCTGCACGATTTGCCGTTGTCTGCGGCCCGTCAATGGCCTGATGCACGCGCGTTAACGGATGCGCAGACGCACTGGACCTACGCACAAATTGCAGGTGAGGTTGAGGCGATTGCTGCCGGGCTGGTTCGGATGGGCCTGCAACGCGGAGAACGGGTGGCGATTTTTCTGGAAAAACGGTTTGAAGCAGCGTTGGCCCCGTTTGGCATCACCGCAGCCGGTGGGGTGTTTGTACCGATCAACCCCTTGCTCAAACCCGCGCAGGTGGCTTACATCTTGCGCGATTGTGAGGTGCGGGTGCTGATCACGTCAACGCAGCGGTGGGCCCAGTTGCACAATGAGGCGGCTGAAATATTAACCATAAAAAATGTTATATTTATAAATAATGATGTTAATATAGATGAAATTGATATAAATAAAATAGCTGATATTCGTTTATTTGAAAGAACATATTGGCATAAAATATTTATAACTATTGAAAAAAATAGTTATTATGGAAAAGTTCGATCTGCCGGGCCTGCGCAGGGGCCATTGATCGATGCCGACATGGCCGCCATTTTGTACACTAGCGGCAGCACGGGGCAGCCCAAAGGCGTGATGT
>JANOWY010000098.1:0-2361 GCA_031418135.1 Rhodoferax sp.
CGAACCCGACTGGGTGGCGCCGTGGCGTAACGATGAACGCAAGGCCATCAAGGTAGCCGATTTGCTCTACATGCGCGACGGCCTGGCCAACCTGGAGGGCTACCAGCCGTGGGAGGAAGTGCCCCGCATGTTGTGGGCCAGCACCAATACCGCTGCGTTTGCTGCAGCGGCGCCGCAAGAGGCCGCTGCCGGTACACGCTGGCGCTACCTGAGCCAAACCAGCAACCTGCTCAGCGCGGTGGCACGGGCCCAGTTCCCGACCGATGGTGAATACTGGGCTTACCCGCAACGTTCGCTGTTTTGGCAAATCGGTGCCAATTCTGCCGTGATGGAAACCGATGCCAGCGGCAACTGGGTGGGCTCAAGTTACCTGTGGGCCAGCGTGGGTGATTGGGCGCGGCTGGGCCAACTGATGATGAACGACGGCAAATGGGCCGAGCGCCAGGTGATACCGCCGGGATGGCTGGCGCGCGCCAAAACCCAATCCACCTCGGGTGGCGAAGGGCAAGGCTACGGGGCGCAAACGTGGTTGTACGGCAACCCGCAAGCGGGCCGCTGCAAGGGCATGGGCCTTCCTGAGGACACGCTGGCCATGGGTGGCCACTGGGGCCAGGTGGTGGCCATGGTGCCCTCGCGCGAGGTAGTGATCGTGCGGCTGGGTTGGACCTTCAAACAAAACCAGTTCAGCGCCTGCCAGTTGATTGCTGATGTCTTGAAGGCTTTGCCTGTCGAGTCTAAAAAATAGCTACTTTTTAGCAAATTTCACAACAAATAGCCCATTTTTAAGTAGTAATTACTACTATATTAATAGCTAATTATTAAACTATTATATTAACAATATCCATTTATTACTAAAATATATTTATAAAAATAGTTAATTAGGCCGCCGCTGGCTCGCGCATCGTCACAAACTCTTCCGCCGCTGTGGGGTGAATGCCGATGGTGCCGTCAAACAGGGCTTTGGTGGCACCGGCTTTCATTGCTACTGCAAAGCCTTGCACCACCTCGCCGGCGTCGGGGCCCACCATGTGCAGGCCCACCACGCGGTCGGTGGCGGTCTCCACCACCAGCTTCATCAGGGTGCGTTCGGTGCTGCCGCTCAAGGTATGTTTCAGCGCCTTGAATTCGCTCCTGAAAATCGTCACCGCGCCCAGTTGCTGCCGCGCGTCTTCTTCTGAAAGCCCCACGGTGCCAATGTTGGGATGGGTGAACACCGCCGTCGGGATGTACTGGTAACTCATGCTGCGTTGCACTTTGCCGGCCTGCGGGCCAAAGAGCTGGTCCACAACCACCATGGCTTCGCCCAACGCCACCGGTGTGAGCTGGATGCGGTTGGTTACGTCGCCCACCGCGTAAATGGAAGGCACACTGGTTTGGTAGTGGTCATTGACCACCACGGCGCCCTCTTTGCCCTGGGCGACACCGGCGGCTTCCAATCCCAGGGCATTGACATTGGGCAAACGGCCTGTTGCGTAAAGCACCACATCGGCCTCCAGGCTGGCACCGTGACTCAGCGCAACGTGCAAACCTTGCGCCGACTTTGATACCGATGCGACGTCCTCCAGCAACCGAAGGTCGACCCCTGCCTTGGTGACCTCGGTGCTGACAAAGCGCCGTACGTCGCCATCAAATCCGCGCAGCACCTGCTCGCCCCGGTACAACTGCGTGACCTTGCTGCCCAGGCCGTTAAAAATGGATGCAAATTCGCACGCGATGTAGCCGCCGCCCACCACCACCAGCCGCTTCGGGAAAGGGTCCAGATCAAACATCTCGTTGGACGTGACCACGTGTTCGCGCCCGGCAAATTCAGGTATGTGCGGCCGCCCGCCGGTCGCGATCAGGATGTTTTTGGACGTCACCTTTTTACCGTCGACCAACAGCGTATGGCCATCGACCAGCATGGCAAAAGCGTTGAATACCGTGACGGTTTTGAGCAGGTTCAAATAAATTCCATTCAGCCGGGCGATCTCTTGGCGGCGGTTATTTTTAAGCGTTTCCCAGTTGAACACCGGGGCCGCGCCCTCCCAGCCAAATCCATGTGATTCCTCAAAGCTCTCGGCGTAATGCGCCGCATAGCTGTAGAGTTTTTTCGGAATACAGCCCACATTCACACACGTGCCGCCCAGCCCGGCAGTGCCCAGCACCTCGGCCAGTGCCACGCGTGCACCCCGCTGCGCCGCCATGCGAGCTGCTCTCACGCCACCGCTGCCGCCACCAATCACAAACAGGTCAAAATCAAAGGAAGTCATGTGTCGCTTTTATGGAAATGAATAAACGATGGATTTTGCGCTGGTTTTGTTGTTGGGTTTGATTGCAGGCACCGTAGGGGGCATTGTGGGTTTTGGCACGTCCATCATGCTC
>JANOWY010000099.1:0-6664 GCA_031418135.1 Rhodoferax sp.
CCAGAGTCTGGTCGCGCCCGGCATAGGCCGATTCGGAGATGCCCCACGGCACACCCTTCAGTCGGGCGAACGCCACTTGCTCACACAGCGCGGCACGGCAGGCGTCGCGCAAAACGCTGCCATGCGGTTCGTCCAGCACCAAGCTGGGCATCAAATACTCAAACATGGAGCCCGCCCACGAGCGCAAACCCGCCACCGAACCGACGGCAAAGAAAGGCCGCCCGAGAGAGGCCCAGTGCCGCGCGGGCACATCACCTTTGGCAATCGCCAGCAGGCTGGTCAACCGTGACTCCGAGGCCAACAGGTCGTAAAAGCCCGCATCGAGCTGTTGCTCGGCGACCCGGTAACCAATGTGAAACAGGTGCCGCTTGCGGTGGTACAAAAACCCGAAGTCGCTGCCCCAAGCCAGCTCCTCGCAACGCTTCGCGACGGCCCTCAACCGCTGTACGGTGTCATCGCTTGAGCCCAACAGGGGTTCCTCGCGGGCGTGTTGCACAGCCAGCTCCAGACACGCCTGCGCCACCGCCAGCAGGTGACCGCTCAGATTGCCGCTGTCCACGGTGGAGACATACATCGGCACCAGCGGCGCACAGGTCTGGGTGTCGTACCAATTCAAAAAATGTCCGCGGTGGCGCTGCAGGCGGGCCATTGTGGCCAACGTGGCTTCCAGTCGGGTCAGCAGCTGCGCCACATCAATCCAGCCAAAGGCCCTGGCACAGGCCGCGCTGAGCAAATACAAGCCGATGTTGGTGGGCGAGGTGCGGTGTGCCACCATGTCATGCGGCAAGGTTTGGAGGTTGTCGGGCGGCAGGTGGCATTCCTGCGCGTTCACACAGCGTTCAAACAGGCGCCATGTGTCCCGCGCAATGCCTTCCAGATAAGCCTGGTCGTCGATCGACAAAGCCGGGCCGTCGCGCGAGGGGTAGACCCGGCTGACCCACCAAATCAGTACCGGCGAGCCAGCCCACAGCAAACCCAAGCCGAATGCCAGCCAGGGCGACGCGGCACCCACCGCCCACAAGCCGAGCACCATGGCTACCGCGATCGCCGTGGTTTGCCAATGCTGGCGCAGCAGGGAAACCAGGCTGCCTTTGGCGGCAGCCTGGGCGCTGGCGGCGGTGGTCCACTGCAACAACAGGCGATGGCTAACCAGCATGCGGTACAAGGCACGCCCAATTGCATCGACAGACCCCAGCGAATGCGCCAGCAGCTGGCTCAAATGCCATAGACCTGCCCACAACGCACGGACCATGTCGGTTGCCGCCAGGCGGTAAAAATGCAACTTGGCCACATCATCGCGACTCGGTGAAAAACCGGCCACCGCCCCCATCAGCGGGCCGACCAGGAACGCAGCCGTCACCAGCGCCAATGCGGCCCAGGCCGATACCACCGTGCCCTGCACAGCCACCAGGAGCAGCAGAAGCGACATGGGAGGCACCAACGAACGGCGAAGGTTGTCAAACATCTTCCACCGGTTAACAGCGCGCAGCCTGAAACGGCTTGCGTTCAGCAGAAACGGCAATAGTTGCCAATCACCGCGCGTCCAACGGTGCACCCGAGACGCCGCCACGTCGGCATGAAACGGGGCATCTTCGATCACCGTGATATCCGTCACCGCAGCGCAGCGCATCAGGGCTCCCTCCAACAGGTCATGGCTGAGCACCTGGCCATCGGGCAGGCGACCGGACAAAACGGCATGCATAGCCTGCACATGCAATAAGCCCTTGCCGGTGAAGGTACCCTCGCTGAACAGGTCTTGATAGACTTCGGAGGTCGCCGCACTATAGGGATCTATCCCGCATTGCCCGGCAAAAAGCCAGTGGTAAAGGGTGAAATCCCGGGCCGTTGGCAACGGTGTGATGACGCGGGGCTGCAAGATGCCATAACCGCTGACCACGTTGCGCCCGCTGGCATCCAGAACCGGGCGGTTGTGCGGGTGCGCCGCCACCCCGACCAGTTCACGCAGGCGGCCGGGCGGCAACTGCGTATCGCTGTCTAGTGTCACTACGTACTGCGTCTGCACGGTGACCGCCGATTCATTGCCAAGGTCGATAAAAGCAGCCCCGTGGCCAGTCGCCAGGTGGCCCAGCAGCAGTTCAAGTTTGCCGCGCTTGCGTTCCCAGCCAATCCAGCGTTGCTCGGTTTGGCTGAAGTGGCGCGTACGGTGCAGCAAAATGAATCGCGGTCCAGCGTCTGCCAAAGCGGGATAAAGCCAGTTCAAAGCGCCGATTTGCTGGCGCGCATTTGCCAGCAGTGGCGCATCGGTTTCCAGGGTAGCCGCATCGGCATCAGCCCAGTCGCTCAGCAGGGCAAACTGGGCGTTTGGCTCCGGGTTGGCCAAATAGTGCAGTTGCAGGCGATGCACCAGTTCCTGAATGGCGGCAGTGTGCGTCAGCATGCAGGGAATAACCACCATCACCCGGTTTTCAGGGCCAATGCCACCCGCCAATGCCAAACGCGGCAAATGTTGGGGCCGGGCCGATTCACTGATCAGGCGGTTGACCAGCGCCACTATGGTTTCTGAAGCCGGAAACAACATCAGTCCGGCCACCGCCCAGGCCTGCCAGGATGACAACAACGCCTCAAGGGCGTGCGTGGCGTGGCTCACCAGCATCCAAGCCACCAAACCCAGCGTGCCTGCCAGCAGCGCCAGCAAATACAACGGCAACACCAGCCGTGGCATTCGCCCGCGCCACGCGTTGATGGCCACCAAGGTGGGGTGATCGGTCACATCCAGCGCGCGCAGCAACGCCGCACGACCGGGGCCCAGCAACCAATGGCTGGCCGACTGGCTGTCGCTGGGCACGCGGAGATCAACCGCTGGGGTGGTCTCATGCATCAGCCCGAGCAAGGCGCGCGCCACCTGGTCTTCACTGCGCCCGCTGCGCCGCGCCAGCCGCTCAATGCCGTGCAGCGTTTGGTCGCGCGTGAGGGAATGTTCCGATTTGAAAGTTTCTGACGTGAGCATGTGCTGCATCAGGGTGCTGCTGCGTTCAATGATGTCAGGCCAGTCGGCATCGCCAATGGCCCGCAGCGACTTCACCGCGTTGCTTACGCTCAGGTTGTCTGCGGTTTGGTCGGCTCCCTGTTGCATCTGGGCCTGCGCGGCATCGGGCAAGGCATGACGCAGCCAGGTGAGATAGCGCGATGGATCCCCGCCTTCGGCGGCACGCCGGCGGTCTTGCAGGCGTTGCGCCATTTGCGCCAGAAACACGCGGCCCACACCCCGGCGGTTGAGTTGTTCCAGCAATTCATTGAGTGTTTGCAGGCTGTAGGTTTCAAGGTGGTCACAGCACAGGTTTGCCACTTCGCGCGCCGCCTTGTTGGTGGCTACCCGCTCGGCCAGGCGGCGCAGGTTTTCAACCAGCACCACGCGCAAAGTAGTCGGCAGTGCCCACATTTCACTGAGGTTGAGTTCGCGACGCTGTTGGTAGGCGCTTAAAAAATGCACCAGCAGTTCCTCGTCAAATGCGCCATCGGTGTGCGCCACAAACGCCCACGCCACGCCATAGATGCGCGGCAGGCCGGCCAGGGGTTCGTCTTGCAACACCGGCAATGCGCGGAAATAGCTGCGCGGAAGCCCATCGTGGATTTCCTTGAGTTGCGCCTCGATCAGGTGAAAGTTGTCCAGCAGCCATTCGGCCGCCGGGCTGATGTCATACCCGGTGGCTGCCTGCACGCCAATATAACGGTGCGCCAGGCGCAAGGTCTGGATATTGCTGCGCAGGCGCGGGAAGAAGGTAGCGGCGAGGTAAGTGGGATTAACGGCCCGATGGGTGTCGCCCAAGCTCATCCCGTGCTGCGCAAAACGCACCTTGCCAAAAAGCTCTGCCCGGATGGCCGGTTGAACCGCGCCACGGGTGCCGTCCAGAATCTCCTGAAGTGTCTGCGGTGCCTGCGGGATCAAGCGAAGCAACGCAGCATTCACCATAAATTAATACAAGAATGCTATGGCGCTCAGCAGCAGGGCTGCCAGTGCCAGTGTTGTCACGAAACGCGATGCCGCGAAACCATGTACCCGCTCGGCCATGCTGTGCATCGCCAGCCAGCGGGCATGTGGGCTTTGGCACAGGCTGAGATGGTCACCCAGCGCCGAAAGATCCATCGGCGATGTGTCTGCCGACGTGCCATACGCTGATGTGCTCCAGTTGGGGATGTCAACGGAATGTGTTTTCATCGAAATTGCTCCATGCCAAACAGGGCTGCCCGGCACCAGGGGGTGAAAAATGGGCGAAAAGGCAGTGCGTTAACCCGAGGGCATCGCGCAAAAACCGGATGGGCCATGGTAAAAAAAGCCCGGTTTCGCGTCTGTCAGACGGCCTCCCGTCAGGCTGTAGGACGATCCCAGCCGATCCAGTTTGGACAGTAGATTTGTAAAATATTTATGGTAGAAAAATATTTCTATTTTGCATTATTAGTTGTTTTAATAATTGCACAATTTGCTATTATATATATATCAAAAAAGTTCATTTTTATATAAATAATTTTTAAAATACCTTATTTTTACAAAATTTTCCAAAGGCTATTTTCCGAAATTGGAAGCCACCCAGACGTGCAGCTTTTGGTGCCCACACAAAGGTGGCACGTTCGGTCATGCCGCAAGGCGGCTAGGCTGGGCCAGCGAGGAGCTCGGGGGTCAGTTCCTGAATCGCCTGGTAGTGCGTCAGAAACACTTTGCCGCGCAAATCGTGTAGAAAATGCGTGGTTTTCAGCCGGTCCATGACTGGCCCTTTGACTTCACTCAAATGCAGCGTCACACCCGCGTCCGCCAGTCGTTTGTCTATCGCTTCCAGGCTTTCCAGCGCACTGGCATCGATGTCGTTGATGGCAGAACATTGCAGCACGACATGCTCCACCTGCGGGTTTTGTGCGACGGCATCATTCACCCGGTCTTCCAACGCCCTTGAATTGGCGAAATACAGGCTTTCATCCACCCGCAAACTAACCAGCCTGGGGCTCACCCGCACCGTATGCCGCAAGACGTTTCTGAAGTGTTCGGTACCCGCTACCAGCCCGACCTGCGCGATATGCGGGCGACTGGTTTTGAACAGGTAAAGCGCCAGTGAAACCGCAACCCCGACCACCAAACCGATTTCAACACCCACTGTTAACGTGGCCAAAAACGTGGCCAGCACCGCGGCAAAATCAGTTTTCGAATAACGCCAAGTCCGCTTGAAAATTCCAAAATCTACCAGTGACATCACCGCCACCACGATGGTTGCGGCCAAGGTTGCCTGCGGAAGATAAAACAACGCCGGGGTCAAAAGCAATGAGGCCAGCGTGATGCCGATTGCCGTAAAAACACCTGCAGCCGGGGTTTGTGCGCCCGCATCAAAATTGACAACCGACCGGGCAAATCCGCCGGTTACCGGGAACCCGCCGCTGAATGCGGCCGACAGGTTACTCGCACCCAAGGCCACCAGCTCCTGATCGGGCTCTATGCGTTGGCGACGTTTGGCTGCGAGCGTTTGGCCCACCGATACGGATTCAACAAACCCGACCACGCTGATCAGCAGCGCGGGCACCCACAGCGCCTTCCACAGCGCCAAATCCCACAACGGCAGGGTAAAGGGCGGCAAACCCTGGGGAACCGTACCGACAATTTTGAGCCCTTGGTTTTGCCACTGGAACGCCCAGGCCAGCAAAGCTGTAACGGCAATCGCACCCACTGGGCCCGCTTTTGCCAACACATCGGCCGCTTTGGGTTTCATGCCCCAGCCCAGCAAGAGCGGCTTTAAACCTTTGCGCACCCAAAATAGAAACGCCATGGCCAATACCCCAATAGCCAAGGTCAGCCCATGCGTGTGTGAAACCTGCCCGAGCAAACGGGCAACCAACTCGATAAAGTTGTGCCCATCGGCCTTGACCCCCATGATGGTCTTGAGCTGGCTGGCGGCAATCAGCAGGGCCGAAGCGGAAATAAAGCCCGAGATCACCGAATGGCTTAAAAAATTGGCCAAAAACCCCAGCCGCAAAATGCCCATCAACAGCAACATGGCGCCCGACAGAAAAGCCAGCGTCATCGCCACGGCCCAGTAGCCGGGCGTGCCAACCGCTGCGTGTTCACCAATGGCGGCGGCCGTCATCAGCGAAACCACCGCCACAGGCCCGACCGCCAGCACCCGGCTGGTACCCAAAATGGCATACAGCAACAGCGGCGCAACGCTGGCATACAGCCCAACCTCGGGCGGCAAACCAGCCAGCAGGGCATAGGCCAGGCTTTGGGGAATCAGCATGATCGTGACGATCAGTGCCGCCATCACGTCACGGGCCAGCGTGCTCCGGTCATAACGCCGCCCCCATTCCAGAATGGGTAATGTGGGCAGCAGGCGCTGCCAGCCATAGGGGAATCGCATCACAGGGTCAGTTCAGGCGGGCGTTTGGGTAGCAAAACTGCACCCATTGGCACTTTAATGGTCGGCCTGGTTCGCCTGGCTGGGCGCATGCCCGGGTTTGTGCCAGAAGCGGTCCGCCCACTCAAACAAAACCATGCCCGCCACCATGGCCCCCACAAATACAGCACCCTTGGCCTGGCCGGATGCCAAAGAGACCAACGCAGGCCCTGGGCAGAACCCGGCCAGGCCCCAGCCCGCACCAAACAGCAGGCCGCCACCAATCAGGCGCCGATCAATCTGGGTGGAAGAAGGCAAATGCAAAAACCCGC
>JANOWY010000100.1:0-4545 GCA_031418135.1 Rhodoferax sp.
GACGACCTCACCACCGTTGAGGTGAAGTCGCACCGCGCCATGGCCAATCACCTGGATTTTTACCGCGCACACGCACCGGGTTTTGAGAACGCCTTTTTAATGTTGAGCGCGCCGCAAATTGGCGTGCGCCATGCGCGCAGACTGACGGGCATGGACGCAGTGTTACGCAGTCGCTGGTCCGATGGCGAAGCCTTGCCGACAGAAATTGGCGTGTCGCCAGCCGTGTCGCCCAAGTTCCCCAACATCTCAATTCCTTATGGTGCCATCGTGCCGCAAAGCCTTGACGGCCTGCTGGCCCCGGGCCGCCACGTCAGCTGCGACCGCAATTCCCACGGCTTCATGCGCGAAATTCCGCAATGCTGGATCACCGGCCAAGCCGCTGGCGTTGCGGCTGCGCTGGCGGTGAAGCACGGCGTGCAGCCACGGCAAGTGGACATGGCCGAATTGCAGCAGGCTTTGCTGCAGCAAGGTGTGTTTTTGCGGCCTGGCAACTCGGTGCAGGCAACGGCATCTGCACAGGCCATGGAAATGGCCAAATGACGACGCTGAACCCTGCAAAATCGAGCCACGCCAGGTCGCCGGCGGTGGCTGCTGCCAAATCGCCCGACACCGTAAGCGCCCTGGACCGCGGGCTCTCGCTGCTGCAATGCTTTACCCCGGTGCGACGCTCATTGAGTGCGGCAGACCTGGCCCGCATCAGCGGCATACCGCGCCCCACGGTCATTCGTCTGGCAGCCACACTGGCACAGCATGGTTGGTTGCAGGCCGATGGCGCGGGCGAGCGGTTTGGGCTGGGTGCAGCGGCGGTCTCGGTGGCGCGCACTTTTTTGTCGGGCCTGGACGTTCGTGCTGTGGCCCGTGGCCCCATGCAACAACTCGCCAACGCGACCGGTGGTTCGGTCTACCTGGCCGTGCGCGACGGCTTGGAGATGGTACTGATCGAAGCCTGCAAAGCACAAAACACCATGTTGTCGGCGCGCCTGGACGTGGGCTCGCGCATCCCGTTGCCCAACTCGGCGTTAGGCCGCGCCTATTTGGCCCATTTGGCCGCACCCGAACGCGACGGCCTGGTGGCTTCGCTTCGGCTGACCCGAGGCAGCGAATGGGCGGCCTTGGACGCAGGCTTGCAAAGCGCCTTGGCGCAACATGCCCAGTGCGGCTACTGTGTCTCGGCGGGCGAATTCCATGCAGAAATCAACTCAGTGTCAGTCGCGGCACAAGACCCACAGGGGCAGGTGATGTCATTCAACTGCGGCGGGCCGGCTTTTCAATTTTCTACCCAACGCTTGCACAGCGAAGTGGCGCCTGCTTTGCAAGCCATGGTGGCCACCATCACCGCGCAAATCGGCGGCAACTTGCGTGCGCCGTCCGAAAGCACCCAACCATGAAACTCACCAACGAAGAAAAAGCCATGCGTGATGGACTGCAAGGTGATGCGGTGGCCAAAGCCATGGATTTGCTGATCCGTTACGGCGAGGCTCTGGGTGCGGACGATTTTGTGGAGACCCGCAACGTTTGCGGCACCGTCACCGCTACCACACCTTTCATGCGCGACTTTGCGCTCAAACAAGGTGGAGAATCCGGGGGCCTGAACGCCGTGTTCAGCGAGTTCAACCTCGATACCACCGAGATCGTTGAAGTACCCAAAGTTCGTGCCTTCAGCTCCCATTTGCAACTCGGTTTTGATCCACATCATCCCGTAGAAATGGGCGTCACCGAACAGATGGTGCAGTTCTACAAAAAGTCTGAAGCCATGGCCGCCAAAATGGGCGTGCAGATGATGAACACCTGCACACCATATCAAGTGGGCAATGTGCCGACTCGCGGTGAACATCTGGCCTGGATGGAATCCAGCGCGGTGGTGTTTGCCAACTCGGTGCTGGGCGCACGCACCAACACCGAGGGCCGCGAAAGTACCAGCTCGGCCATGTTGACCTGCCGCATTCCCAATTGGGGCTACCACTTGGAAGAGCCTCGCCTGGCCACGCTGGGCATCGGGCTGGACATGCCCGTCACCACCGTCGAGGACTGGGGTCTGCTGGGCTACTGGATGGGCGATTGGGTGCAAGACCGGGTTGCCGTCATCCATGCCAAAAATGGTTTCAGCGCAGTACCTAATTTGCCGCGCCTCAAACATTTTGGGGCTGCGGCTTCCTCTTCGGGCGGTGTGGAGCTATTCCATTTGGTTGGCGTGACACCCGAAGCCAACACGCTGGAACAAGCCACGGGCGCGCGCAGGCTCAAGGAAGTGCGCCGCTTCGGTGCCAAGGAGCGCCGCGAAACGTTGGAGCGCATCAACGCCTTTGGGGTCGACCCGGATGTCGATTACGTCATGCTGGGCTGCCCGCACTACACCATCGAGCAAATCTGGGAGGCCGCTCAGCTGATCGAAGGCCGCAAGGTGCATGGCAACTCGGCGCTGTGGATTTTTACGCCGCGCAGCATCAAGGCGCTGGCAGACCGCAATGGCTACACCCAAATCATCGAAGCCGCCGGCGGCAAGATCATGACCGATTCGTGCTCCGCGATGAGCCGCGCTGTGCCGCCCGGCACCAAAGTCGTCGCGCTCGATTCCGCCAAACAGGCCCACTATTTGCCGGCGATTCTGGGGGTGCAAGCCTGGTTTGGCACGACCGCGCAGTGTGTCGATGCCGCATGTACCGGCAAGTGGGTGGCATGATGGCAAACACATTCGTTCAACCTGATCCCACCGCCGTACGCCCGGCTCTGCCCGAACCCATCACCTTCACCCTGCGGGGCCGATGTGTGGTGCCTGGTGTCATTGAAGCCGAAGCGCTGGTCACCAAAGACCCGATCTCCGGCTGGGGTGGTGTGGATCCGCGTACCGGCACCGTGGTTGAAACCCGCCATGAATTACGCGGCCAGTGTTTCACCGGCAAAGTGCTGGTGTTTCCGGGGGCCAAGGGCTCCTCGGGCTGGTCGGCGCAGTTTCATGTCGCGAGGGTCATGGGCACCGGGCCAGCAGCTTGGCTGTTCAACCAAATGTCCACCAAGATTGCGTTGGGTACCGTGGTCAGCCACGCGCCCGCCATGACCGATTTTGATGTCGATCCGCTCACCGTCATCCAGACCGGCGATTGGGTCAAAGTGGATGCAACTGCGGGCATCGTTACTGTCACCCGACCGTCAGAAGTGGGAACGCCGTCATGATTCCAATCCGCAAACTCCGCTCCAACTTTCCGCGCGGTTCTTACCTCTGGTCGGTTCGCAATGCGCAGTGGCAGGCCCTGGGCCTATCGGAAGCCGACTGTGAAAAGCCCAAAATCGCCGTGGTCAACTCCAGCAGCGAACTGGCCAGTTGTTACAGCCACCTGGACAAAGTGGCCGCAGAAGTCAAGCAGGCGATCCGGGATGCCGGCGCGATTCCGTTTGAAATCCGCACCGCAGCTCCCAGCGATTTCATCACCGGCGCGGGTGCGCGCGGCGCCTACATGCTGGGCGCGCGTGATCTGGTGACCAACGACATTGAAGTGGCAGTTGAAGGCGCACAACTGGACGGCATGGTGTGCCTGACCTCCTGCGACAAAACCGTTCCAGGCCAACTGATGGCGGCGGCGCGCCTGAACATTCCCACCATTGTGGTGCCCTGTGGTTACCAGGCCAGCGGCAGCTACCAGGGCCACCATTGCGACATCGAAGAGGTTTTTGTAGGTGCCATGCACGTGGTGACCGGTGCGATGGATGTTGACACCGTTATTGGCATGAGCCGTGAGGCCATCCGTTCGCCAGGGGTGTGCTCCGGCATGGGCACGGCCAACTCCATGCACATCGTGTGTGAAGCGCTCGGCATGGCCCTGCCCGGCAGTGCGCCGGTGGCTGCAATGAGCCCCAAGATGATGGCCGATGTGCGGGCTGCCGGCAAACGCATCGTCGAGATGGTGTGGGCCGATTTGAAGCCGCGTGACATTCTCACCCCCGGTGCCTTCGCCAATGCCGTGCGGGCTGTGCTCGCGGTGGGCGGCTCGGTCAATTGCGTCAAGCACCTGCAGGCGGTTGCCACCGAAAGCGGGCAAGACCTGGATGTCTACGCCTTGTTTGAAAATTTGGCCTCTGAGGTTCCGGTTATCGCTGGTGTGCGGCCCATCGGCGAGAACAGCATTGAAGCTTTTGAGGCAGCGGGTGGGGCGCGGGGTGTGCTCAAGCAGTTGCAGCCCTTGCTGGATCAAACCGCGCTGAACGTGTCGGGCCAAACCCTGGCGCAAGCGCTCGCGGATTTTCAGCCAACCGACATGCAAACCATTCGGGCGATGAACCAGCCTTTTGCAAAATTGCCCGCGATCGTTGTGCTCAGAGGTAATCTGTGTCCGGACACCGGCATTGTCAAAACCGGCATCGCTGAACGCAAAACCCGCCGTTTTGTCGGCTCGGCAATTTGTTTTGACACCTCAGATGCAGCCGTAGCCGCGATCAAATCGGGCGTTATCCAGCCGGGGCATGTCGTGGTGATGCGCGGTGCCGGTGCCAAAGGCGGGCCTGCCATGGGGGGCGGCGCATCCCGCGTGGTGTTTGCCCTGGATGGCGCCA
>JANOWY010000101.1:0-32057 GCA_031418135.1 Rhodoferax sp.
CCTTCGAAGGCGCTTCGGCAAGGACCAAAAGCCAGACCGTGTCGGCATCAGCGTCGGTTGCCGGGCCCAGTGGCCCTGTCGCGGTACCCATTCCAACCTCCACAGAAGCCGAGTTTGTGGACAGCGCCAGTGTTCCAGTCGGCTATACGAACAGCACCACCTACGGCATCCCGCTGGTACCTCTCACGATTCCTGCAACCGCGAAGGTTGGCGACACCGGCACGATCGGAACATTCACCACCTTCAGCTCATCGTCAAAAACCGTGACGACGGGTTTTATTGACTGCACTTTTTCGCTGGCAGCAGACACCGCGAATACTGCAATCCTGAGTACCACTTCGACCCAACGCAACAGCGCCCGTGTAGTTACCGGTACGCAGGTCAGCACCTTCCGCATCACTCCGGCGGGTGCCAGCACCTGGTTGGCCAACACGGGCACCTCAGGCACCGGGGCCATTGCGACAACCCTTACGTTTACCTTCTAAACCATCGCATCCATCACCAACTGCGTCTGCGTTACCACCGCGCACAACTTCCCGGCTTCGTTTCGCACCGTGGTTTGCCACACCATCGTAGTGCGGCCTTTGTGCAAGGCAATACTTTCACCCGTGACCACTGTGCCCACCTTGGCACCGGCGATGAACTTGGTGCTGCTGTCGGTGGTGGTGGTGCGTTTGCCCGGTGGCAGGTTCACCACCGTGCCCACCGCGCCCAAGGTATCGGCAAACGCCATGTAGGCACCGCCATGCAAAATGCCGCCTCCCGTGCACAAATCGGCCCGAACAGGCATTTCAGCCACGATGCGATCCGGCTCGACCACGGTAAGTTTCACACCCATGAGGCCCGGAAAAACGGGGTTCAGCAACTGTTGGACGGTCTGAATGTCAAGCATGGCGGTCCTTTCAATGGATGGTTTCCAAATAAGTAAAAACTGTGCGCAAGTGCGCTCAAATAGTTACAGTCTGTCGCAGCGCGCATCAAAGTTTAGGTGATGTTTTGGGGTTACATTCGGGCGTTCAAACCACCGCTCAATCGAGCAATCACAAAAGGGATCACCATGGGCATGTTCAGTTTTATCAAAGAGGCCGGCGAAAAATTGTTTGGCAACAAAGATGTCGAGAAGGCCGCCGAAGCTGCCGCTGCCGACCCGGCCGCGCAACCCACGCTCGATGAGCTCAATTCGGCCGCTGCCAAAGGCATCACCACCTACATCGAATCGCAAAACCTGGGCCTTTCGGGTTTGTTTGTGATGTTTGATGGCGCCGGTGGCAAAGTTACCGTGCAAGGCGATGCGCCCACCCAAGAAGCGGTTGAAAAAGTTACCCTGTGCTGCGGCAATGTGGCAGGTGTGACCGAGGTCGAGAACATGTTGGTAGCCGCCGAGCCGGCCGACGAATCACAATACCATGATGTGGTGCGTGGCGACACCCTGTCGGCCATCGCCAAAACGTACTACGGCAATGCTGGCAAATACCCGGCTATTTTTGAAGCCAATAAACCCATGTTGAGCCACCCGGACAAAATTTACCCGGGGCAAAAATTGCGTATTCCGGCGTTGGCCTAACGCGCTTACTGCACATCATCCGCTTGGCACAAGTCCCCAAGTCTTCATTTTTACAACCAAGGCAACCCGAATGTCGCGCCAAAGCCCCTGGGCCTTAAAAGTTGCAACCTTGATCAAAGGCGGCAACCTGGATGCCGCGATGGCGCAAATTCGCGTAGCGCCCACCGTAAAAGATGTCAAAGATTTGCGCCTGCTGCTGGCTGCGGGCAGTTTGCTGGCCAAATTCAAACCGGTAGACGAAGCCACGGCGGATCAAATTTTGGCGCTCTCGTCCCCGCGATTGCACCGCTCGCCCTGATGCCATTGCTGGCCAGCACGCCCTCGTGAGGCCCATGAAATACCTGCAGGCCTATCCGCCAGACGTACAAGCCCAGGTGCAGCGCCTGGTTGATGATGGCAAGTTAGGCGAGGTGCTGCGCAGCCGTTATGCAAAACCCCACGCGGTTCGCACTGACCGGGCCTTGTATGACTACGTGATGGCCCTGAAGAATGAGCACCTGCGCAGTTCAGAGCCCTTGAGCCGCGTGATGTTTGACGCCAAACTGCACGTTATCTCGCACGCGCTGGGCACCCACACCACCATTTCGCGGGTGCAGGGCAGCCAGTTGAAATCGAAGCGTGAAATCCGCATTGCCACGCTGTTCAAGGACGTGCCGGAACCTTTCTTGAGGATGATCACCGTGCATGAACTGGCGCACCTCAAAGAGCGCCAGCACGACAAGGCGTTTTACAAACTCTGCACGTACATGGCCCCGGATTACCACCAGCTGGAGTTTGATGTGCGGTTGTACCTGACGTACACCGATACGCTCAGTACGTCACAGCGCAGCATAGCCGCCGCGTCTGGCCCGAACGGGCTGTGGGTGTAGCTTTCAGCAGGCAGGCACCCAATTGCCATGAAACCCCGGTGGCACCCGGTGCGGAATGGTGATGACGGCCTGTGGCGGGCCTTCAAAATCCTGCGCATTCAAAATAACCAGATCGGTGGTTTGGGTGGCGGTGTTGATCACGTAACCCATCAGCCAGCCCCTGTCTTCAGCCTCTGCTTCAGCTGAATCAGAGCCTTTGGGAACAAAAACAAATTCACCAGGGTAACAATTCGCACCGAATTCGTGGCGAAGTTTTTGCCCGGTTTGCAAGTCGTGTTTGATCAGGTACGGGGCCGATACGAACTCTTCGCCTTCGTAGGACAACGGCATGGTGTAGGCAAACCGGTAGGGCTGGCCCATCAGGCGTTCGTTGCAGCGCGGGAACTCCTGGGGTTGGGCATCGATGACCTTGCGGCTCACCTGGCGGGCCACCGGGTCAATCGACCACCGTTCAAACGCTACTTTTTTGGAGTCTGGCCCCTGGGTGCTTTGCGCAAACATGGTTTCATGCGCCGCGACATCGACGGTGACGGTGCCGTCGTCGTTCTCAAACGCATTGCAGGGGTGAAACAGGTAACAAGGCGACACCTCACACCAGATGATGTCGCTGCCCTTGCCTTCACGCCGCAACAGGCCAACGCGGGCACGGTGTTCCGGGTTCCATGCATACGGAAACGGGTGGCCTGCCAACAGCGTTTTCATCGAGAAGGTGACCGGCAAATCGAACACCAGCACGTAGTTGGCGGTAATCATGCAATCATGAATGCTGGGACCGTGTTTGACGGCAATCGGCTCTTCGCGGCGCACCTTGCCGTCGGCACCCACCACCACGTGGCGGATGGTGTTTTGATCGGGCCCAAAATAACAAATGGCATGCATTTCGCCCGTGGCGGGGTCGAGGTGCGGATGGGCGGTAAAGGAGCCCTTGAGCGTGCCGTCAAACGGGTTATGAGCCAGGGTTTCGAGTTCGTCGTTGATCTCGACCGGATAACCGCCCGCCTCGACCAAAGCCCAGGTACGGCCCGCATGGCCCAGCACGTTGGTGTTGACGGTATCGGTGCCGCCGTGGCGCGGCCCTGGCGCCGCCGGTTCACCCAGGGCTGCACTGACGGCTTTGGAGCGAATCCAGCGGTTGCGGTACCACAACGCCTTGCCTGCTTGCAGGCGCACACCATGCACCATGCCGTCGCCAGTGAACCAATGGTAGACGGCCGGGTTGGGCGGGTTCACCGGGTTGGGTCCAATGCGTAAATAGCGGCCATCCAGCTCGGGCGGAATGCTGCCTTGCACCTGCAAATCAGTCAGCGTGAATTCGGCATCCATCGGTTGGTGAATACCATGCAAATAGGGGTGCGGTACAGCCGGTGCTGCTTTGCGGTCGCGGTTGAAGGCAGCCACTTTCATCAGGCCGTTGGTGACGGATTTGCGGATCAGGGTTTCGACAGGGCTGGCCATGGTAATCGCTCCTTTACGGTGGAATGCTGAATCGGTCTGCGCTGGGCATCAGGGCAGCAACGCCAGCGCCTGCATATAGTTGGCGTTGGTCATCAACGTGTCCCACGGCGTGGCGGGCAACTGCGGCAGCAGGGCCAAGCGGCGCTCTTCGCTGGCACCCACTGGCTGCCAAACCCCTGTGAGCTGGGCTTCTGCCAGGCCGTTGATCAGCGCATCCACTGCTTCACCGCCATCCACCGACTGGTTGCACAGCAGCACCATGTCGCAGCCGGCGTTCAGCGCTGCCACAGCCGCTTGCGCATAACTCACCACCTGGCCGTCGATCAGCCGGGCACCAGCCATCGACAAATCGTCGCTAAAAATCGCGCCGCTAAACCCCATCTGACCGCGCAGAATGTCATCGAGCCATTTGCTGGAAAACCCGGCCGGGCGGGCGTCAACCTTGGGGTACACCACGTGCGCGGGCATCACACTGGCCAACGCAGTGCCCAGCCAGCCATAGGGCGCAGCATCATCAGACAGGATGGTTTTGAGGCTTCGTTTGTCGACCGGAATGTCGGTGTGTGAATCAGCCTTGACAAAACCGTGCCCTGGAAAATGTTTGCCGCAATTGTGCATGCCGCTTTGCAACAAGCCATGCATCAGGCTTTTGCCCAGCAGGCCTACAACACGCGGGTCGCGGCTGAAGGCACGGTCGCCTATGACGCTGCTTTCGCCAAAATCAAGGTCAAGCACAGGGGTAAAGCTTAAATCGACCCCGCAAGCGCGCAACTCCGCACCCAATACAAAACCACAGGCGGTTGCCGCGCGGGTGGCTTGCATTGCACCGGCACCCTCGCCGTTTTTGCCACCCTTGCCGTCATTCAGCCACATCTGGCCCAGGGTGCGCATGGGCGGCAAGTGGGTGAAGCCGTCGCTCTTGAAGCGTTGAACACGGCCACCTTCGTGGTCCACGCAAATCAGCAGATCTGGTCGAAGTTTTTTGATGCTGCGGCACAGCGCCGTGAGCTGGGCCCGGTCTTGCCAATTGCGGGCAAACAAAATAAGGCCGCCCACCAAGGGGTGCGCGAGCCGCTGCCGATCCGCACGGGTGAGTGCAAGGCCTGCGATATCGATGATGAGGGGGGCATTTTGGATCATTATGAAAAGTCTGAATTGTTTAAATTATGTTTAATTAAAATAATTTAATGAAATTTTTATTATTATTTTATATAATTTTTAATATGAAATGTATAGCTTATTGTTAAATATTTACTTTAACAATAGTCGATTTTTACTTTAACTCAACTATACAATAACTTATTGCGTAGTCTGTTTCGTCTGACACACTGATATGTGCAGCCAAACCCCGTTGCTCGCACCATATTTTTAACGCACCATGCAACACCACGATGGGTTTGCCCGCCTCGGCGTGAAGCGCAGGTTGTTTGCCGATTTCACAATTGCGCCAGGTCATCGGCATGCGCATTCCCAAACCAATGGCTTTGCTGAAAGACTCTTTGGCGCTGAAACGGGTGGCTAGGTAACGCACGCCGCGCTCAGGCAGCCGTTCGCTACGGGCACGCCAGGTAGCAAGTTCAACTTCACTCAAAATCCGTTCGGCAAACCGGTCACCGTGGCGCTCCAGGCTTTCACGAATGCGCCGGATGTCGCAGATGTCAGTGCCAATGCCGTAAATCATACTGAGTTGATGCAGGCCAGGTAGGCTTTAACCGTTGCGGCGTAGCCCAGTTCCAACGCGTCGGACATGAGGGCGTGGCCGATTGACACCTCCTGCACACCGGTCACGCCCGCCAAAAACGCGGCCAGGTTGTCGCGGTTCAAGTCGTGGCCGGCATTGACGCCCAGCCCCGCAGCCAGCGCCGCCTGAGTGGCCGAATTGAACCGTTCCAGCTGCAACAGCCAATCGGCGGTGCCCCAGGCACGGGCCAACGGCTCGGTGTACAGCTCAACCCGGTCTGCCCCAACGGCCTTTGCCAGCGTCATCGCTGCCGGGTCTGCGTCCATGAACAGGCTGACGCGTACCCCGAGCGCATGGGCTTCCTGGATCAAAGGGTGGATCAATGCTGCGTCTTGCAGCAAATTCCAGCCGTGGTCACTGGTCGGTTGATTTTCTGAATCCGGTACAAACGTGCATTGGTGCGGGCGTACCTCGCGCACAAAACGCATCAGGTTTTGCAACGGGTTGCCTTCGATGTTGTATTCCCGATCAGGCCATTTCTTCAGTAATGCGGCCAGATCGAACACATCGTGCGCGCGGATGTGGCGTTCGTCCGGGCGCGGATGCACCGTGATGCCAGCAGCACCCGCTTCCAGGCAAATCTGGGCCGCCCGCACCACTGAAGGCAAGGGCACAACCAAATGCCGGCGATTGCGGATTTGGGCGACCAGGTTGACGTTGACGGATAGTTTGGTGACCATGGTTTTCAGATGGATTGCAGGTCCAACATGACTTGGCGAGTTTTAAGGGTTCCGACACCACAATGGTAATTGAGCAGTTGGCGCAATTGCGGTTTGAGCTCATTTTGTTGGCTGGAGCAGGTTCGCAGCATCTGCGTCAGGGGCGCGTCGTTTTCAAGTGCCGCCTGCAACGACAGCCACCAGTCACCCTGAATGGCCACCCGGTCGTTGTTGCCCTGCTCGCGCAGACCGCCCTCGGGAACCAGGACATAGGCACGCTGACCCTCCAGCGGGCGCAGGGTCATGGTTTGCAGGTTCAATACCGGCAGCAGGCCAATTTCACGCAGCAGCAGCAACTCGAAACTTCGCAAGGCCGCCTGCAGCACTTCACCATGCTCGCTGGCCACAATTTGCACCACCTGCGCATAAACATCAAAAAGTTGTGGATGCGGGTCGTCTCGTGCGAGCAATTTAAGCAGCAGCTCGTTCAGGTAGTAGCCCGACATCAAGGCATCACCCGTCGGCATGACATAAGGGCCCATCCACTGCGCCGCCTTGAGTGTTCGTATTTCCGCATCGCCCGTGAAGCTGATCTGCAAAGGCTGCAACGGCAACAAGACCGGACGGAAATTGGAGCTTGGCTTTTTGGCCCCCTTGGCTACCAGCGCAATGCGTCCCAAATCCCGCGTAAAGACCTCCAGGATCAGGCTGGATTCACTCCAGTCATACCGGTGCAATACAAAAGCCGGTTCGTTAGATACCCTTTTCATTTCCAACTACATCAGCCATAGCCGAAACTGCGCACCCTTGCTTCATCGTCGGCCCAGCCTGAACGCACCTTGACCCACAACTCGATGAACACCTTGGCATCCATCAGCCTTTCGAGCTCGACGCGGGTTTCAGTGCCAATGCGTTTGATGCGTTCACCTTTGTCACCAATGACCATGGCCTTGTGGGTGTCGCGCTCGACCACGATGGTGGCGGCGATTTTCACCATGCGTTTGGTTTTGCTGCCGTCTTTGGCTTTGCCACGCCCGGCTTCTTCTTCGAATTTGTCGATCACCACGGTAGAGGTGTAGGGCAACTCATCGCCAGTCAGACG
This sequence comes from Rhodoferax sp., assembly GCA_031418135.1. GTDB lineage: Bacteria > Pseudomonadota > Gammaproteobacteria > Burkholderiales > Burkholderiaceae_C > JANYCG01. The sequence continues at coordinate 7,391 of JANOWY010000101.1, forward strand.
AAAAAGCTTTTCGCGCACGGTCTCGCTGGCAAGGAATTTCTCGTTCTTGTCTGTCAATTCGTCTTGCGCATACCACCAGTCTTGCTGCGGCAGGTATTTCTCGCACACCTGCAACAGGCGTTCAATATCTTTGGCCGACTTGGCAGACATCGGTATGAATTCGGCAAACGCGTGTTTTTGCTGCATCTCCTGTAGCCATGGCGCAATGTCGCCACGCCGGTGGATCAGGTCAAACTTGTTGGCCACCAGCAAAACCGGAATGTCGGCACCCAGCAGTGACAAAACCTTGGCATCTGCCTGATTGAAAATACCCGCTTCAGCCACTAGCAAGATTAAATCCACGTCGCTGATGGCACCTTGCACTGTTTTATTGAGCGAGCGATTCAGCGCATTGGTATGACGCGTCTGAAAGCCCGGCGTGTCCACAAAGACAAACTGCGTGGCGCCGCGCGAATGCATGCCTGTGATGCGATGGCGGGTGGTTTGCGCTTTGCGCGATGTGATGCTGATTTTTTGCCCCACCAGCGCGTTCATCAACGTCGATTTGCCTACGTTAGGCTTGCCCACAATGGCAATCAGGCCACAGCGGCGCGCCTCGCCAGTTCCGCGTTCTGCCGCATTGTCGGCAGCATCATCTGCAAGGACTTCCCACGCAACCGTCGCCTCCAATATGGAGCACTCGCCTTGGCCACCTTCCCCAGAAACGGAAACCGGTTCAGCGCCGGCAGATTCAGCGGCATCAGGCGTCAAAGGGGTTTTGGGTTGGATCATGGGGCAGCCTTGGCTTGAAGTGTTTGCAGCATCGCCTGCGCCGCGGCTTGCTCACCCGCACGGCGCGAAATGCCAATGCCGCGTTCGGTCAGGTTCAACTCGATGACCTCACATTCCACATCGAAGGTCTGCTTATGGGCGGCACCCAAGGTGCCAACCACGCGATAAATAGGCAAATTCATGCGTCTGCCTTGCAGCCACTCCTGCAAGGCCGTTTTTGCATCCTTGCCAATGGCCTGCATCTGTGGATTGATCTCAAGAGACGCAAACAGCCGCAGCACCAAGCGTTGCGCCGCGTCAAAACCTCCGTCCAGGTACACCGCGCCGATGACTGACTCCAGAACGTCAGCCAATATGGAGGGCCGCTTTTGACCACCCGACCGCATTTCGCCTTCGCCGAGCCGCATGACATCGGTCATTCCCAAACCTACAGCCAGCTGGTGAAGCGTTTCCTGGCGCACCAGATTAGCCCGAACCCGTGACAAATCGCCTTCTGGCAAATCCGCCAATCGCTGGTAAAGCAAATCAGAAACCGCCAGACTCAGTACCGAGTCTCCCAGGAATTCCAGCCGTTCGTTGTGGTCTGCTGCAAAACTGCGATGTGTCAGCGCCCGCACCAGCAGCGACGGGTTGGCAAAAGTATGCTGCAGGCGTTCCTGCAATGCAACCAGCGCAGCCGTGTTTCCCATGTTTGTTCCGGTGACCCCGCCCGTGTTCCTCGTGTTCGCTTTGCCACTGCCAAGTGAACCCGGCGCGGCCGAAGCTAGACGGTCATTCAATCCACCCACCTCTGGCCATCACTTCGAGCGGCCTTCATATTTCAATGTCAAAAAAGCGGGCCCGGCCAGGTGGATTTCGCGCTGATAGGCAAAACTGACCACAATTTTGTCGCCGTCTTTGCCCACTTCAATGTCTTTGCCGGTGACGGATTTGATGTCGTCCACCGCAGCTTGTTTGTCGAACAAAGCCCGCACCTCGGCCACCGAATTGCCACGCGACGCTTGCACGGCCGCCTTTTGAACCGCCTGGTACTCCAGAAACGTCGGGAAAATCTGGGCAGCGATCACGCCCGTGATGCCCAACGTACCGGCGACGAATAACAAGCCCACAAATGACAAACCGCGTTGATGACTTTTGAAATTGGATTTCATCGAATACTCCTTCAATTCAGAATCAGCTTCAGGGGCACAGCAAGCGCCGACCATCAGTTAAATGCGCCAATGCGTTTGAGGTTACCAAAATTCATCCAGACAAAAAAGGCCCGGCCCACAATGTTTTTTTCTGGCACAAAACCCCAGTAGCGGGAATCGAGAGAATTGTCGCGGTTATCGCCCATCATGAAAAAATGCCCTTCCGGCACTTTGCATACAACACCTTCGGCGCTGTAGCGGCAATTGCTCCGGTTCGGAAATTCAGAGACCTCTGCGTCCGAGATGCCGCCCCGGCGGCTGTCGTCGTTGAGCAGGCGGTGTTTATGCGAGCCCAACTGCTCTTCGTACTGCGGGAAATAACGCATCACGTCTTCGTCGAAAAATTCAGGCACGCCAGTGGTTACGACGGGTGTGCCGTTAATGGTGAGGCGCTTGTTGATGTAAGCGACTTCATCGCCAGGCACGCCCACCACGCGCTTGATGTAATCAAGGCTCGGCTTGGGAGGGTAACGAAACACCATCACATCGCCACGTTCAGGCTTGTTACCTTCCGTGATCTTTTTGTTGATGACTGGCAAGCGCACCCCGTAATGAAATTTGTTCACCAAAATCAGGTCACCTACCAGCAGCGTGGGGATCATCGAGCCCGAGGGTATCTTGAAGGGTTCAAACAAAAATGACCGCAGGAAAAACACCGCCAAAATGACCGGAAAGAGCCCGGCGGTCCAATCCAGCCACCATGGTTGCATCAGCAACTGGAACTTGGCAGCCTCCACATCGCCGTCAACCTTTTTGATGCCCAATTTGTCAAGTTCTGCACGACGCTTTTGGTCTTGCTCCGCCAGGTTTTCAACGGCTTTGTGCCGTTGTGGCAAAAAATAGTAACGCTCAGCCAGCCAGTAGATACCGGTGACCACCGTGGCCATGAACAGCAGCAGCGCGAAGTTTCCGTCGATATACCCGGTGTACCAGGCACCCGCGTAACCCACAAATGCAGCCAGTACGATAGATGTCAATACCTGCACGGGGTCAGTCCTCAACTTGAAGAATGGCGAGAAATGCCTCTTGCGGCACTTCAACGGAACCGATCTGTTTCATGCGTTTTTTGCCTGCTTTCTGTTTTTCGAGAAGTTTTTTCTTGCGTGAGATATCGCCGCCGTAACACTTGGCGATCACGTTTTTGCGCAGCGCCTTGATTGTCTCACGGGCAATGATGTTGGCCCCAATGGCGGCCTGGATGGCCACGTCGTACATCTGGCGCGAAATCACTTCACGCATCTTGCTCACCACGCCCCGGCCGCGAAACTGCGACTGGGAACGGTGCACGATGATAGACAGGGCATCGACTTTTTCGGAGTTCAGCAAAATATCGACCTTGACGACATCAGCTGCGCGGTATTCCTTGAATTCGTAATCCATCGACGCGTAACCACGCGAAACGGATTTGAGCTTGTCAAAAAAGACCAGGACAATTTCCGCCAGCGGCATTTCATAGGTGAGCATGACCTGGCGCCCGTGGTAGGCCATGTTCATCTGTACGCCACGTTTTTGGTTGGCCAGCGTCATCACCGAGCCTACATATTCCTGCGGCATATAAAGGTGCACGGTAACAATCGGCTCGCGTACCTCTTCAAGCTTGCCCTGGTCTGGCATCTTCGACGGGTTTTCCACCATTTTGACGGTGCCGTCCACTTGCACGACCTGGTAAACCACGCTCGGAGCGGTGGTGATCAGATCTTGATCGAACTCGCGCTCCAGCCGCTCTTGCACGATCTCCATGTGCAGCAGCCCCAAAAATCCGCAACGGAAACCAAAACCCAGTGCCTGGCTAACCTCTGGCTCATACCGCAACGACGAATCGTTGAGCTTGAGCTTTTCCAGGCTGTCGCGCAGCCCCTCATACATGTTGGCTTCGGTTGGATAAAGCCCGGCAAACACCTGTGGCTGAATTTCCTTGAAACCAGGCAGCGGCTGTGTTGCCGTGGCCGCAGCACCGCCGGTTCCAGGGCGAATCAGTGTGATGGTGTCGCCAACTTTGGCCGCTTGTAGTTCGCGTATGCCGGCAATGATGTACCCCACCTCGCCCGCTTCCAGCGCTTCACGCGTTTCATTCGCTGGCGTAAACACCCCCAAGCTGTCCGCGTTGTAGGTAGTACCGGTGGCCATCATCTTGATGCGCTCACCTTTGGCCAGCCGACCATCGACAACCCGGACCAGCATGACCACGCCAACATAGTTGTCGAACCAGCTGTCAATAATCATTGCGCGCAACGGGCCATCGGGGTTACCCTTGGGTGCAGGTATCCGCTTGACGATCGCTTCCAGGATTTCATCGATGCCCATGCCGGTCTTGGCAGAGCACGGAATCGCATGGCTGGCATCAATGCCGATCACGTCTTCGATTTCTTTGCGGGCGTTTTCCGGATCAGCATTGGGCAGATCCATTTTGTTGAGCACCGGCAATACCTCGACACCCAGGTCGAGCGCGGTGTAACAGTTCGCCACCGTCTGTGCCTCAACGCCTTGACTCGCATCCACCACCAGCAAACCGCCCTCACATGCCGACAGTGAGCGGGAGACTTCATAAGAGAAGTCAACATGACCTGGCGTGTCAATCAAATTGAGGTTGTAAACCGCTCCATCGAGCGCCTTGTAATGCAGCGCAGCGGTCTGCGCCTTGATGGTTATCCCACGCTCTTTTTCGATATCCATCGAGTCCAAGACCTGGGCTTGCATGTCACGTTCGGCAAGGCCACCACAACGTTGAATCAACCGATCAGCCAATGTGGATTTACCGTGGTCAATGTGGGCAATGATCGAAAAATTTCTGATGTGATTCATCAACGAAGAGCTACAAGTGATTGAATTAAAACGGCAGAGGTCAATAAAAAAGGGCGCGTCGTGTAACGACGCGCCCTGAACCAACAATCATTGGCAACTGCGAAGGTTGGAGCTTCATTGTAGGCAAAAAGCCATTTGCGTGAAGCCCCTTGGTCGCGTAGGGCAGGTCGTTGCCAACCAACAACAACATTTTTATTAACAGCTTATCCACAATTTTTTCGGGCAATTTTCGCGCCATGTGGGCGATCTGTGGATCATGACAAGAAGTGTCACCAAAATTCCACAATGTGACAAAGAGGCTTTTTAATATGCCATCTTCAACTTCTTTTTTGCTTGTATTCTAACCAAAAGCAACAGCGCCGATATTTTTAAGTTAGTGATTACAAACTAATTCAAGGAATATTCGATCAAAAAAATAATAAAAATAAAACCTGAACTGTCAAAAAACGTCAAAACCCTAAACAAAAGTCGGGATTGGGTTTGACGGAGAAATCGAATCAACGTGCAGGGCGAATCAGTGCATATTGCACCCATTCTCCTCTGCGGAACAACACATTCACCGGTTTGGATTTGTCGACTTTGCCAACTGCGGCTTCAAACTCTTTGACGCTGCCAACTTCAGCATTGGCAATGGCAACGATCACGTCGCCTTCACGCAATCCGGCCTTCGCTGCAGCTTCGGTTGCGGTATCCACCTTGACACCTGCCTTAATTTTGGCTTGGGCTTTTTGCGCATCCGTCAGGTCGCTCACTGTCAACCCCAACAATTGAGCAGAAGCCAGGGCCTTGGGCTTCTCTTCCCGCTCATTCGGTCGTTTGGCGATGCGCTCAGGCTCCAATTCGGCAATGACCACTGGCAAATCTTTGGAAGTGCCTCTTCGAAAAACAGTCACGGTGCTGCGGGTGCCTGGTTTGACTGCACCCACCAGCCGGGGCAAATCACTCGACTTGTCGATTACTTTGCCGTCGAACCGGGTAATGATGTCGCCAGCTTCAACCCCTGCCTTGTCGGCCGGTGATCCCGACTCGACACCGCGAACCAAAGCACCTTGCGCCTTTCCGAGACCGATGGATTCCGCGACATCTTTGGTCACCTGATCGATTTGCACCCCGATACGGCCTCGCGTGACGCGCCCGCTGGATCGCAATTGCTCACTGACCCGCACCGCCTCATCCATCGGGATTGAAAACGATATCCCTGCAAAACTGCCGGTTCGGGAGTAAATCTGGCTATTAATGCCAACCACTTCGCCCCGCATGTTGATGAGTGGTCCGCCGGAATTGCCGGGGTTAATCGCAACATCGGTCTGGATAAACGCCAGGTAATCCCCGGTGTCGCGCTGCTTGGCACTGACGATACCCGCCGTCACAGTGTTGTCCAACCCAAAGGGTGACCCAATCGCCATCACCCATTCACCCACCTTCAGGCGTGCGACATCCCCGACTTTGACGGCAGGCAAACCAGTCGCTTCGATTTTGACAACCGCCACGTCGGTGCGTTTGTCTGCACCAATGATTTTTGCCTTGAACTCGCGCTTATCGGTCAACGTCACCAGCACTTCGTCCGCGCCGTCGACCACGTGGGCATTGGTCATGATGAAACCGTCAGCGGTCAGAATGAAGCCAGAGCCAACACCACGCGGCTGCTCATCGTCCTGCGGCTGCGGCCGATTGGGACGAGGCGTGCCGCGCGGCACGCCCGGCATGGGGATTCCAAATCGCCGGAAAAACTCCTGCATTTCCTCATCCAGATTTCCGCTGTTGCCACCGCCGGCACTGGGGCGCGAAGCGACCCGCTCCATGGTGCGAATATTGACGACGGATGGCCCAACTTGCTCGACCAGCTCGGTAAAATCTGGCAGGCCCTTGGGTTGCGCATTCGAAACGGATGCCCCGGTCATCAAAACCGCGCCCACCAACACCGCACCAACCCAACCCGACAGGCGACCAGAACGCAAAAATTGCAGCGGAGTATTCATTATTTATGCTCTTTAAAAAACAAACTTAACGAGATCAATCGACACGCTCAACTGGCTTCGCAAAATTGCCCGGGGTTCGCAGTTTTCAAACCAGGCGGTATTTGGAACCGTCTCATCGCATTTGGTTTGGGATCAATTGACCGACGGACAAAACCTCAAACAAGACAAAAACCAAAATTCACCAAAGCCCATATGGGGGCTCATTTACGCCGCTCAAGGCCGTTGGCAAAGCCCATTAGTGTGACGACGGGAACCTCGCCCACAACCGTTAGCCACCAAGGGCTGCCCTTATCTGCTTTTTCAACGTATAAACGCGTTAACGAACGGGTAGCCCCGATTACCATCGTTCCTTCCTGGGTATGACGGTTTCGGTCAAACCCTTCCGCAAACACAGAAACAGAGGCCAGGCCATCTGAAAATATCCACTGCATGGCCGTATCGCTTGAACCCCCTTCAGTTTTGCTGACCATTCGTTTATAACAACTCATGGGTTTGAAACCGGCCACCGGGGATTTGAGAGCCCAGCCTTCAGCGAGCGCATTGGTTTTAACCAGCTCCGGGCGTTCAAGCTTGTACCCCTCGACGTTTGCCATCATTTGGGCAAGCTTTGCCATGCTTACCGGCGCATCAAGTTGCAAATCAGAATACGCGGCCTGTTCGAGCACGCGGCCATCCGTGTCTAGTGTTTGCAGCTTTATAACCAGGCCAGATTTTTTCTCGCTCCAGACACGGTAGCCATATCGCAAACCGTCTTTGGGATCCAAATGAACGATGTCAGCTTCGAGTCCTGCAACGCGTTCGGTACCGTGCTGCTTGGCGACGTAATATTGGCCAATAGAAGAATCCGCAGCTTTGAGCATGCTGGGAAAAATACCCAATGCATCACGTTTTTCGATCAGCGCCGTTTTGGTATCGGGTCGGAAAGTAATGACCTCATCGTTGCGGCGAAAAGTTGACCGGGGAGCGCCCGTCAAGGCTTCAATCCTTTCGTATTGCTGCTCACCGTCACAAACATGCCAAATCCGGGCGCTGGCCATACTTGCGGAAGACGAAACAACAAAAGTTCCTACATAGGCTCGCTTGCGCGATGCCTCATGCATCCGCATCAGCCATTCTGATACGCCACGCTCAGAAGTTATCGCGGGGTCTGTACCAACGCCCGTCTGAGCATGCACTGGCGTGGTGACAAAATGGCAAGCAGCCCAGGCCAAGACACACCCAAACGCAGCATTTTTGACTTGTCCGAGCCTCCTCCTAGACATCACTTTGAGTCACTTTCAAAGGTAGCATTTCGGATAAACCCTGCCGGCATTTGCAGAGCTGATGTTCCACCAAACTGCTTATGAGCGGCCATCAAGGCATCCAGATGAGGATCTCTGAGCATGACCTGCGGCCCGGTATTGCTGGCCGCGCTGCTGACACCTACCGCCAAAACCTTTTGTTCCTTTTGACCACCGGTCAACGCAGCCATTCGCGCCCCGTTTTCAGCCTGAGAACCACCCACCATATTCCAGCCAATAGCCAACACCGCAGTCAGCGAAGCCATCGCGGCAACCATTCGCCAGCGGAATGCACTGTCGTTCGCTGACTGTCCAGCCTTGGCGGTTAACTTTGCATTGACCAAAGGCCCAATGGCTTCGGATGTACGCGGCACGTTCGGCTCCAGCGCCAGTCTGGCCCGCAAATTGTTGACAAAGTTCTCCTCGCGGCCAACCGAAGTGTCTGCCACCCCGCACAGAACATCACCAATCAGGTGATAACGATGCCAAACCTCGATGCCTTCAGGGTGCGCAGCCACCCGATCAACTGCGCTGCCAAAGACACTTCCAATCAAGCGACCATCCATCAAGTCGGATATCTCCTGGCGCTCGTCCAAATTCATGGTCAAAGCAATGTGCGTTTTTTCAGTCATTTCGCCCTACTTTTCCTGTTTCTGCTTCATATCAAACCCATGCGCCAACGAAACCCGCATCCGTACCACCTGTGATTGAATTGGCATCGATCCGCCGGCACTCCCTCCATGGAACGCCCCAGCCAAACACAGCACACAAACCATCATCTACCAACGCTTGCCGGTCTGGTTTTCCAGGAGGGGCTTCACCTTGGCGGAAATCACTTCCCGTGCCCGGAATATCCTTGACCGAACCGTGCCAATCGGACAGCTCATGACGGTTGCAATCTCTTCATAGGTAAGCCCATCAATTTCCCGCAACGTAACGGCCTGGCGCAAATCATCGGGCAGATCATTCAAGGCCAGATTGACCACCTTCGCGATTTCCTTCGCGGCCAGAACTGTTTCCGGTGTTTCGTCATCAATTAGTTCAGCGCCGGGCAAATAAGTTTCACCATCATCGTCACTTTTGAAAAAACCCTCGGAAACCGTAGGATCCCGTTTCAACTCCATCAGTGCTTTTTTGGCTGTATTGACCGCAATCCGGTAAAGCCAGGTATAAAACTGGGCATCGCCGCGAAACTGATGCAAGGCGCGATACGCCCTGATGAACGACTCTTGGGCAATGTCCTCCACCAAATCGACATCACGCACCATTCGCCCAATCAGGCGCTGAATGCGGCGCTGGTACTTGATAACCAACAACTCAAAAGCCTTTTGATCCCCCGCAAGTGTGCGCTCAACCAACATAAGGTCGCTGTCATTCGGCGTCAAAGGTGGCCCGGCAGTGGGGCCGGTTTCAGACGACTTCATGGCCTTGGCAAAGAAGTCTGGCCACCCGGTTCGACCCACTTAGGGCTCGAATCACCGGACACTGATGCTTGCTTTGGCGGGCGCCTCCACTGAGGTGCAAAAAGCGCCCGCCGATGTGCCAGCCAACGCAACGGAAGCTGCCGACTCTCAGTCCAGACCCAGCGCTTTTTGCCATGAGAACCTGAAATTCGAACAAGCACGGTCGCCTTCAGGTCCAAAACTACTGCGACGTCAAGAATTTTGGGCGGCTGTGTTTCCGTTCGATTGGTCAGGCCGGTAAATTTCCACATTTGTCCCGTCCAGATCAATTCGTCCTTTCGAGTTATCCGCCATCGGTATGCAGCGTTCACTGTCAACGCTGTAAAAATCACCATGGAGCTCCATTTGACTACCGGGCGCACATCCACTGCGAAGTTCCAGCGAACAAGCACGGCAAGCCCAATAGAACTCGCAATTAAGACAAGCCAGCCATGAAAATGACAACGCCCCACCGGGTAATGGACCGCTGGGGCGTTGCGCATGCCTGAATTTATATCCGCTTGAAAACCAGGCTGCCGTTGGTACCGCCGAATCCAAAATTGTTTTTAACCGCCACGTTAATTTTGACATCCCGCGCGGAGTTGGCGCAGAAATCCAAATCACACTCGGGATCCTGGTTAAAAATATTAATGGTAGGGGCCACTTTTTGATGAAAGATGGACAACACCGTGAACACTGATTCAACTCCACCTGCACCACCGAGCAGATGCCCTGTCATCGATTTGGTCGAACTCACCACGATTTTCTTGGCATGGTCACCCAAAGCAGCCTTGATGGCATTGGTTTCGTTCACGTCGCCCAGCGGCGTTGAGGTGCCATGGGCATTCACATAGTCAACCTGGTCGGGGTTCAGCCCGGCGTTCTTCAATGCAAGAACGACGGATCGCCGGGGGCCGTCAACATTGGGGGCTGTGACATGGAAGGCATCCCCGCTCATGCCAAACCCGGCCAATTCGGCATAAATCTTTGCACCACGGGCTTTGGCGTGTTCGTATTCTTCCAACACCATCACGCCTGCGCCTTCACCCAGAACAAACCCGTCGCGGTCTTTGTCCCACGGCCTGGACGCAGTTTTAGGGTCGTCATTTCGGGTGCTCAGCGCCCGGGGAGCCATGAAACTGGCAACGCCCAGTTGCGAAACCGTCGATTCCGCGCCGCCACAAACCATCACGTCAGCGTCACCATATTCAATCATTCGGGCCGACATGCCAATTGCATGCAAACCCGTGGTGCAGGCCGTAACCATCGCGATGTTGGGCCCTTTGAAACCAAACTTGATAGAGACATGCCCAGAGATCAAGTTGATGATGGAGGCCGACACGAAAAAAGGAGAGACGCGACGGGGACCGCGGTTGACCAATTCGTCACGCATTTGCTCAATCAGTGGTTCGCCGCCAATGCCGGAACCAATATTGCAACCAATTCGGCAGGATTCTTCATAGTCCAGCCCGTCCCCGGTTTTCAGTCCGGAATCCTGCACCGCCTGGCAAGCCGCGGCCAGTCCCAAGTGCATGAAGCGATCCATGTGTCTGGCTTCCTTGTCAGACACGTACTCGGTGATATTGAAGCCTTTAACCTCGCCCGCGAACTTGGTCGCGTAAGTGCTGGCATCAAACGCTGTAATGAAGTCAATGCCCGACTGCCCTGCCAGCAGAGCCGACCAGGAATCCGCAACACTGTTACCGACTGGGCTGACACAGCCCAACCCGGTCACGACAACGCGGCGTTTCGACCCGCTCATCCGATCAGGCTTTCTGATGGCCGACAGCGTAATCCACGGCGTTTTGAACAGTGGTGATCTTTTCGGCGTCTTCGTCAGGAATTTCAATGCTGAATTCGTCTTCCAGTGCCATGACGAGTTCTACAGTGTCCAACGAGTCTGCGCCGAGGTCAGCGACGAAGGCCTTCTCATTGGTGACCTGGGATTCTTCAACGCCGAGTTGCTCAGCAATGATCTTTTTTACGCGTGCTTCGATGTCGCTCATGAAATCCCTCAAAGGGTTGTGAATAAGTTCGCAATTCTAGCGTTGCCAAAGACATGTTACCCATGTTTCTGACAGGCGCAACCGGGCGAACAGGCCGGCTGGTTATTCCGTTTCTAAATCAATTGTGATGTAGGCGTGCCGACGAAGACAGTGCTTCAGCACGGCGAGGAGGCACAACGACCTGCACGGATGATTTAGAAATGGAATTACATATACATGCCACCGTTGACGTGCAGCTCTTGCCCCGTGACATACCCCGCCAGCGGAGACGCCAAAAAAGCGACCGCATGTGCCACGTCTGCCGGCTTGCCCAAATGGCCCAGCGGTATTTGGGCCAGCAGGGTTTGCTGCTGTACCGCAGACAAAGCCGCCGTCATGTCGGTTTCAATGAATCCTGGAGCAATGCAGTTGACCGTGATGTTGCGAGAGCCGAGTTCACGGGCCAACGCGCGGGTCATACCGGCCACGCCGGCTTTGGCCGCTGCGTAGTTCACTTGCCCAGGGTTTCCGGAGGCACCAACAACCGAGGTGATATTGATGATCCGGCCATACCGTTGCCTCATCATCGTCCGCATCACGGCACGGCTCATCCTGAACACAGCCTTGAGGTTGGTGTCCAGAACGGCATCCCATTCGGTGTCTTTCATCCGCATGGCAAGGTTGTCCCGCGTGATGCCGGCATTGTTGACCAGAACATGCAGACCACTGTGGGCCTTGACGATGCTGTCGATGGCCGATTCAACCAGAGCAGCATCGTTAACGTCCAATACCAGACCCGAGCAAGCCGAAAATCCGGACAGGGCTTGAGAGATGTGGGCAGCACCCTGCTCGCTGGTGGCTGTGCCGATAACCTTGAGCCCAAGCCGCGCCAACTCCAGCGCAATGGAAGCACCAATCCCCCGAGATGCGCCAGTGACCAAGGCTATCTGCCCTTCAAAAGAAATGTCTGTCATCTGGTTCAAGCCGAAATGTATTCGTTGACCGCAGCCATACTTGCAGGGTCGAAAAGTGGCAACCCCACCATCTCGGAGTCAATACGTTTGACCAACCCCGAGAGCACCTTCCCGGGGCCACATTCGATCACAGTGGCGATTTCCCGGTTTTTCACGGCCTGCATACATTCGACCCAACGAACCGGACCAAAAGCCTGCCGGTAAAGTGCATTGCGGATTTTGTCTGCATCAACTTCCAAGGCCACATCAATGTTGTTCACCATTGCAATGGTAGGTGAGGCGAACTCAGTATCGTCAAGCCGCTGCCTCAGCTTGTCTGCAGCAGGGCGCATCAAACTGGAGTGAAAAGGCGCCGATACCGGCAACGGCAACGCCCGCTTGGCGCCCTGCGCTTTTAAAACCTCACAGGCTTTGGCAACGGCAGCCTTGCTCCCGGCAATCACGGTTTGCGACGGATCATTGAAGTTGACCGCTTCGACCACCTCATCGGCGTTATTCGCGTTTTCGGCACTTTCAGCCCGCATCATGTGAGTGACTTCTGCACATAGCTGGGTCACTTTGGCCGCATCCATTCCCAACACCGCCGCCATTGCGCCCGTGCCCACCGGGACAGCCTGTTGCATCGCTTCAGCACGAAAGCGCACCAGCGGCGTGGCCTGCGTCAAGGTCAAAACGCCTGCGGCTACCAGCGCTGAATACTCGCCCAGCGAATGCCCGGCTACCAGCTGCGGTGCAATGCCCACTTCTGACATCCAGACCCGGTAAGCTGCAATGGCTGCCACCAACATCACAGGTTGTGTATTGGTCGTCAGCGCGAGGGCCTCTTTGGAGCCTTCACGGATCAATTTGCCAAGATCTTCCCCTAGCGCGTCAGATGCTTCTTTCAAGGTCAATGCAACCACCGGATGATCACCCCACGCGTCCAGCATTCCGACGGATTGAGAGCCTTGGCCCGGAAATACAAATGCAAATGGTTTCATAAATTAAGCAGTACAGCGCCCCAGGTGAAGCCACCGCCCACGCCTTCGAGCATGATCAACTGTCCCGGTTTGATCTGGCCCCATCGCACCCCGGAATCCAGCGCTAGCGGGATGGACGCGGCAGACGTATTGCCATGCTGGTCAACCGTCACCATCACCTTTTCCATGGGCAATTTCAGCTTCTTGGCCGTGCTTTGCATGATCCGGATATTGGCTTGATGCGGTACCAGCCAATCGATTTGGGTTTCGGTTTTGCCGGCCTTGGCAAGGGTAGCTCGGGCTGCCTGCTCCAACACCCCAACGGCCAACTTGAAAACCGCCTGCCCATCCATTTTCAAAAGCGGATCACCCAAGACCTGACCTCCACTGACATGCCCTGGCACACACAAAATGCCTACATGTTTGCCATCGGCGTGCAAATCGCTGGCCAAAATACCGGGTGTATCGGAAGCTTCGAGCACCACTGCACCGGCACCATCGCCAAACAAGACACAGGTTGTGCGGTCTTTGAAATCCAGAATGCGGGAAAAAACTTCAGCGCCGATCACCAGCGCTTTGTGGGCAGCGCCGGTTTTGATCATGGAATCCGCAATCGCCAGCGCATAGACAAAACCGCTGCAAACGGCCTGCACATCAAAAGCAGCACCACCGTTCGCGCCCAACTTGTGCTGAAGAATGCAAGCCGTTGACGGGAACACCATATCGGGTGTTGAGGTCGCCACGATGATCAGGTCAATGTCTTGTGCCCGCACATTCGCTGCCAAAAGCGCGCTTTTTGCCGCCTCGAGGCCCAAATCACTGCTGCAAACCCCCGCGTCAGCAAAATGCCTGGCCCGGATGCCAGTTCGCTCAACGATCCATTCATCAGAGGATTCAACACCCGAGGCCGCCAGTTCTGCCACCAGGTCAGCATTGGACAGTCGCCGGGGTGGCAAATAACTTCCGGTACCCGTAATGCGGGAATATCGTTGTATTGCAGCTTGCATTCGCAGTAGTTTACGCAGTGGTCAAGGCACAAGTTTAGCTGGCAGACGGATGCTCGGCAGAAGGCTCAGAATTGGAAAAATCGGTCGTCAAGGTAGCTGCCGCATGGGCAATTCGGGCTTTAACACGTTCAAGCAAATTGTTTTTAACAGCATCGTGGGCGCGTTTCAAGGCGATTTCAAATGCCAGCACATCTGCCGAACCGTGACTTTTGAACACGAGGCCGCGCAACCCCAACAATGCGCCACCGTTGTACCGCCGGTGGTCTACCCGCCGTTTGAGCGCCGCCAAAACCGGATATGAGATGGCCCCCGCCAGTTTGGTGAACAAGTTGCGGGAAAATTCCTTCCTGAGGAATTCGCCAATCATGGAAGCCAGGCCTTCACTGGTCTTGAGCGCCACATTGCCGACAAAACCATCACAGACCACGATATCCACCGTACCCTTGAAAATGTCATTGCCCTCCACATTTCCATAAAAATTCAGCTCACCAGACGCGCCAGCGGCTCGCAGCAATTTGCCGGCCTTTTTGGTGGCTTCGTTGCCCTTTATGGCTTCTTCGCCGATGTTGAGTAGCCCGACGCTCGGGTTGTCATTGCCATCCAGCACAGAAACCAGCGCTGAACCCATGACCGCAAATTGCAGCAAATGCTCGGCGGTGCTGTCGACATTCGCGCCCATATCCAGCACCGTGGTGGCACGCCCTTTCACATTGGGGATCTGGCCGGCGATGGCCGGGCGGTCAATTCCCTCAACGGTGCGCAGAACCAAATAAGAAATCGCCATCAACGCGCCGGTATTGCCAGCCGATACCGCTGCCTGTGCAGCGCCTTCTTTAACCTGCATGATGGCCACGCGCATCGAGGAATCTTTTTTGCGGCGCATGGCGACTTCGACCGCGTCGTCCATGGTGACGACTTCAGTGGCCGTCACGATTCGGGCCCGGGGATGGGAGAACCCCGCCAGGCTGTCGGCCAGCCCGACCAGGATCAGTTGCCCATCTGGGTTGTTGTTGAGGTAATTTTTACAGGCCACCAGCGTGACCGAAGGGCCGAAGTCGCCGCCCATGCAATCTACCGCAATCATTGGAGAGTTGGCCAAAATTCGCGCAGGCGGGTCAATCATGGCGGCAAGCAGCGGGTTGTAGGGGGTTCTGGCCAAAAATGCAAAAACCCGACGCCATGTCAATTAGCATCGGGTTGTAAGTGAGTCTGCCGTTAACAGGCCCATTTCACCACACGCGGAACCGTGTGCTGGATCAGGATTCTGATTTGGACTTCAGAACCTTGCGGCCCCGGTAAAAACCGGTGGGGCTGATGTGGTGACGCAGATGGGTTTCGCCGGTGGTGGATTCCACCGCGATGCCGGGCACTGTGAGCGCATTGTGCGAACGGTGCATACCGCGCTTGGACGGTGATTTTTTATTTTGCTGGACAGCCATGATCCAATTCCTGGGTTTTGCGCCTGGGAATGGTCGCCGCAATGAACGGCGCCCGCTTCCTTTTTCAAAGGCACTTGGGGTTGCGAAAGGGTTGCTAAATTTTGAAACGCGAGCGCTTGGAAACCTGGGCCGACAATCCAGACCGGGTTTGAGCGAAGCCCATGATTATAGCGCAGACCATTGATTTTGTTGAACTTGTCAGCCAATTCTGAGCCAAAGCAACCTTCATTTGTCATCTCCTCCTACTTTTAAACCATGAAATTCACCATGCGAATGGCCTGGCTACTTGGCTTGGCCCTATCAACATTGGCAGGTTGTGCCGTTTTGGATGAAAAACAGCGTAGCTGGATTTTCCAGCCCGGCGACCGCAGTTGGGGTGCCAGCGCCACCTTTGCCGATGGCATGCAACACCTGTGGATCCCGTTTGATTCCCGCATCACCGCAGAACCCGTCAAGCTGCATGCGCTTTTCCATGCGGCAGACGGCCAGTTGACAAACAGTGTTGCCAGCGCTGCGCCCGTCCTGTTGTACCTGCATGGCGCACGTTGGAACGTCGAAGGCTCATCAGCCCGGATTCGCCGCATGCAGGAACTTGGATTTTCGGTGTTGGCGATTGACTACCGGGGGTTTGGCAAGACCAGTGCCGAATTGCCCTCGGAAGCGATGGCCTATGAAGACGCGCGTGCCGCCTGGGACTGGATGGCGGCCAAATACCCTGGGCGGAAACGTTTTATTTTTGGCCATTCGCTAGGCGGTGCCATTGCGATTGACCTGGCGGCCCAAGTTCCAGACGAGAGTGGCACCATTGTCGAAGGCACTTTCACCTCGATTGCGGATGTTTTTGGCAGCCTGAAATGGGGCTGGTTGCCGATTGGTGGCCTCATCACCCAACAGTTTGACGCTGCCAGCAAGGTGGCCCATATCGGTTCACCCCTGCTGGTGGTGCATGGCAGCGAAGACAGCACCATCAAGCCTGAGTTCGGCCGCAAACTGTTTGAGGCGGCCAGGGAACCCAAAGCGTTTGTTTTGGTGGACGGCGGCTCCCATTTCAGTACCAATTCTGTTGGGCAAGGCTTGTACCGTGACGCATTGGCCCACTTGTTTGGCAAGCCAAGCCCGCCGAATTGAATCTGCCGGACGATCGGGTGGCAAGCGCTTGGCAACCGCGCTTTGATGGCGATGGGGTCATGAAATAATCAGCCATGTCTGAGCGCCTGATCGTTGTGTTGATTGCCCTTTTGATGGGCGCCCAGCCCATTGCTACGGATCTGTATTTGCCGGCCCTGCCGACACTGACAACCCACCTGGGGGCCAGTATGGCGCAGGGCCAACTCACGCTGACCGCCATGCTGCTGGCTTTTGGCCTCTCGCAGCTGATCTGGGGGCCGGTATCGGACCGTTTTGGCCGCAAGCCGGTTTTGCTGACGGGGCTGGCTGTCTACACCTTGGCGGCGATTGCCAGCAGTCTGGCCAACGACATCTCTACCCTGATAGCCTGCCGCGTGGCGCAAGGCGCGTCGATGGGCGCTGGGGTGATGTGCGCCCGTGCCATCGTGCGTGATTTGTACTTGCCGGTGCACGGGGCGCGGGTAGTATCCAAAGCCTATTCCGTGCTGGGCTTGCTGGTCGGCGTGACCATGCCGCTTGGGGCCTTTATGGGGCAATGGTGGGGCTGGCGAATTCCGTTTGTGGCCATTGCGGCGTATGGTGCGTTGAGCCTCTTGATCGTCGCCACGCAGTACACCGAATCACTGAAAAGCCCCAACCCGCGTGCGCTGGAGCCGCTGACCCTGATGCGCACCTGGCGCAGCATCCTGACCAACCCGGTATTTTTGGCGTTCACTTGCCTGACGGTGACCACTTACTGCGGCCTGTTTACTTTTCTCGCGGCATCCTCCTTTGTGTTCCTGCAAATCCTGAAAATGAGCCCTGCCGAATACGGCTTGTGGATGTGCACCATGGTGTTTTTCTACGTGCCTGGCACCTTTTTGTGCCGCAGCTTGTTGCAAAAATACGGTGTACGCAGCACCATTGCCATTGGCGGTGGCATTTCACTGGCGGGCGGCACGCTGATGGCGCTGCTGGCCTGGTTGGGCTTTGTGCATCCTCTGGCCCTGATGGGCCCGTTCTGGATTTACATGGTGGGCCATGGCATTCACCAGGCCTGCGGCCAAAGCGGCGCGGTGGGGCCTTTCCCGCAGGCTGCCGGTGCGGCATCGGCCATGAATGGTTTTTTGATGATGGCGGTGGCCTTTTGTATTGGCCTGTGGCTGGGCCGGAACCTGGACGGCACGGTGCAGCCCATGGCGTATGGCGTTTGGTTTTGGAGCGTTTTGCTGGCGCTGACGGCCTGGACATTGATTCAGCGCCATGGTGCTTCAGACGTGCACGGCGCGTCATCCGAAATCGCGGCCCCGCCATCGATTGGGGCGGCGCGTGGCGAAACCTGACGCGGTAGCCGCGCTTGCCGGGCCGTTGCCCTGCCATATTGCCCTGGTCGGCCCAACGGCGAGTGGCAAAACCGGCGCAGCGCTGGCCATTGCCGAGGCCTTGGAAACGCACGGTGGCGCAGAAATCATCAGCATGGATTCGGCCCTGGTGTACCGCGGCATGGACATCGGTACCGCCAAACCCACAGCCGCTGAACAGGCGCAGGTGCCGCACCACCTGATCGACATCCGAGACCCGCTGAATGCCTACAGCGCGGCCGAGTTTGCCCGCGATGCCCGGCGCCTGATGGCCGACATTGCCGCCCGGGGCAAATTGCCGTTGCTGGTAGGCGGCACCATGCTGTATTACAAGGCGCTGGTGGATGGGCTGGAAGACATGCCACCGGCCAACCCGGTGCTGCGAGCCGAGATTGATGCCCAGGCCAGCGCCGTTGGATGGCCCGCCCTGCACCAACAACTGCACGCGTTAGACCCGATCACCGCCGCCCGCCTGTCACCCAACGATTCGCAGCGCATCTCCCGTGCGGTGGAAGTGTTCAGGCTCACGGGCCGGCCTTTGAGTTCGTTTCATGCGAGAACCCAAGCGGCTACCGAGACACCGCCTGCTGCGCACGACAACCATTCGCTGTTGATCTCGCTGGAGCCGGTTGATAGGGCTTGGCTGCATCAGCGTATCGCGCTGCGGTTTGATGCCATGCTGCAGGCGGGATTTTTGGACGAAATGCGTACCTTGCGTGCCAGGGGCGATTTGCATGCCGACTTGCCCGCCATGCGTTGTGTGGGTTACCGCCAGGCGTGGGAGATGCTGGACGGCCAGATCGCGCCAAACGCTTGGCAAGAACGGGGCGTGATTGCCACCCGCCAGTTGGCCAAACGGCAAATGACCTGGCTGCGCAGCCTGCCGCAGCGCGTGGTGGTGCCTGCCGACAGCGCCGATGCCCTGCCTCTGGTGCTGGCCACAACACTACGGTTTTGGCGGCCCGGCCAACACTGACCATCAACACCGCCGGGTACTCTTGGTACTGCCCGTACTGCCGGCAGGTGGATGCGTTTTGAAATCAGCGCATGTTCAAGCCTGTTATTTGCAGCGCCTGCGCCTGCAGAAGCGCCACAAAAACACACCAAAAAGTTAAAAGTAACTACATGGAAATTAGCACTTAAACAAAAAAAGTATATTGTTCATGTAAAAATTTCACAATTAGCTATGTATATTGCAGTTAAGTTGTATATATTTATATTATTATTTGTGTTTGAATAATTATAAATAGATATTTTTTAGCATTTCTACATCACCCGGTTCCGGCCACTCCCGCCACTCAGCGCGGCGCCATACGAATCGCACCATCCAGGCGGATGGTCTCGCCATTCAACATCGAATTTTCCAGAATATGCATGGCCAGTTGGGCAAATTCATCCGGCTGCCCCAAGCGAGCTGGATGCGGAACCGAGGCACCCAGCGATTGCCGAATCGGCTCGGGCAGTTTGGCCAGCAAGGGCGTGTCAAACAGGCCTGGTGCGATGGTGCACACGCGGATGAATTTGGTGGCCAAATCGCGGGCGGCCACCACCGTCATGCCCACCACACCAGCCTTGGAGGCCGAATACGGAATTTGGCCAATTTGGCCCTCAAAAGCCGCCACCGACGCCGTCATCACCACCGCGCCGCGTTCACCATCCACCATCTCGTTTTTCGCCATGCGTGCAGCCGCCAGCCGCAGGCAGTTGAAGCTACCCACCAGGTTCACCCGAATGGTGTTTTCATACTTCTCCAGCGAACCCGGCTGGCCATCTTTCTCCACAACCCGCACCGGCCCGCCAATACCCGCGCAATGCACCAGCGCACGCAGAGTGCCCATGGCTTGCGCGGCATCCAGCGCAGCGTTGATCTGCTCGGTGTTGCACACATCAGCATGCATGTACGTGACCCCCAACCGCGCCGCCACTGCCGCACCCGCCTCGCGGTTCAAATCGACGATGACCACGTGCACGCCCTTCTCCACCAGCCGCGTGGCGCAAGCCAGCCCCAAGCCCGAAGCGCCCCCGGTGACAAGCGCTGACATGTTTTGCAGTTTCATGATGATCTCCTGAATGTTGAATAGTGAATTGGTGAATTGGCGGTTTACTAAAAGTTTGCCTGATTTAACCCTGAAAAATTCGCCAGTCGGGATGAAGTGCAAGGCGCACGGCGCACAGCAACCGGAATGGACTTCGGTCCATGAGGATTGCGAGCACCGCGCAACGCCGCAATTCGCCCGAATGGCGGATTTGGCAGGGTTAAATCCGCTCGATGATGATGGCGGGGGCCATCCCTCCTGCGGCACACATGGTCACCAGCCCGCGCTTCAACCCACGCCGCTCGAGCTCGTCCAGCACGGTGCCAATCAGCATCGAACCGGTGGCCCCAATCGGATGGCCCAGCGCCATGGCGCCGCCATTCACGTTCACTTTGTCGCGGTCCAGCTTCAAATCGCGGATGAATTTTTCCATCACCACTGCGAAGGCTTCGTTGATTTCCCACAAGTCGATGTCGTCCACCGTCAGGCCCGCCTTGGCCAGCACCTTGCGGGCGGCGGGCACCGGGCCATTCAGCATCAGCGTGGGCGAATCGCCCATGTTGGCCATGGCTACCACCCGCCCGCGGGCTTTGAGGCCATGTTTATTGGCATAACCAGGGGAAGCCAGCAGCACCGCCGCCGCGCCATCCACCACGCCGGAGGAATTGCCTGCATGGTGCACAAAGTTGATGTCCAGGCCGGGGTGTTCCTGCAAAATCAAGCTGCGAAACGTGTTGCCCTTGGCATCCAGGGGCATGTCGGCAATTTGCGTGAAGGCGGGCTTGAGCGAAGCCAGGCCTTCTGCGGTAGTTTGGGGGCGCGGGAACTCTTCGTGGTCCAGCGCCAGGCTGCCGTCGGCTTTGTAGACCGGAATCAGGCTTTTGCTGAAATGGCCGTTTTTGATGGCGATACCGGCGCGGCGCTGGCTCTCCAGTGCACCGGCATCCAGATCAGCGCGGCTGATGCCTTCCAGCGTGGCAATTGCATCGGCACACACACCTTGGTGCGACTGCGGCACATTGGCCCGCAGGCGCAGGTTGCCCGAATCCATCATCATCGGGCCTTCTTCGGCGGTACGCCGGCCTGGCATGGACATCATCTCGGTGCCGCCGGCGATCATCAGGTCTTCCATGCCCGACATGATGGAGGCGGCAGCCAGGTTCACGGTGGTGATGCCCGAGCCGCAAAAACGATCCAGCGTCACGCCGCTGCTGCGCATGTCGTAGCCCGCATCAAGCGCGGCCATGCGGCCCAGATCGCCAGCCTGCGCACCGCGCTGCGAACTGGTGCCCCAGATGATGTCGTCTACCTCGGCGGTGTTCAGGTTGTTGCGCTCTTTGATAGCCCTGAGCACGGCAGCGCCCAGGTGCTGCGGGTGCATGTCGGCCAGTGCGCCTTTGCCGAATTTGCCAATGCCGCGCGGGGTGCGGCAGGTATCAATGATGAGAGCGTCGATCATGGGGTTTCCTTCAGTCAGGGTGGAGTCAAAGGGAGAATCAGGGGCCAAGCGGGCGAGATTCAGGGGCAAATCTACTGGTCAAAGCGGACGACTGATTTTGAACCAGATTTCACGTTTGCCGATGTCGCCCACTGGTCACCCCAGCCGCTGCGATATGACGTAAATTCGAGGGCCGTCTGCCCCGCCCTGGCCTTACCCTCAACCTGCCCGCCAAACCGCCCATGCACCCCTTTCACCACGCTGCCGCCACCCCCAACAAACCGGCCTACATCATGGCCGAAACGGGCGAAACCGTCACCTACCAGCAACTCGAAGACCGCTCCAACCAGGTGGCCCAAATGCTGCGTGCGTTGGGCCTCAAGGCGGGCGACCATATCGCCATCTTGCTGGAAAACCACCCGCGCTTTTTTGAAGTGTGCTGGGGTGCGCAACGCGCCGGAGTGATCTACACCGCCATCAGCACCCGCCTCACCGTGGGCGAAGCCGCCTACATCGTCAAAGACTGCGCCGCACAGGTGCTCATTACCTCCAAAGCCAACCAGGCCTTGGCGCAATCATTGGTGCCTGAAACGGCCGGGCTCAAGGCACGCCTGATGATGGACGGTGTCATACCGGGTTATGAGGCGTATGAGGCAACCGTCGCAAGTTACGCCGCAACGCGCATTGCCGACGAAACCGCCGGCACCGACATGTTGTATTCATCCGGCACCACTGGGCGGCCCAAGGGTGTGTTTGTGCCGCCCGAGTTTCCGCAAATTGATGCCAGCACCTCGCTCATCGACATCTGCAAAAACGTCTATGGCCTGGGCCCCACCAGCATTTACCTCTCGCCCGCGCCGCTCTACCACGCCGCGCCACTGCGCTTCAATATGGTGGCCATGCGCCTGGGTGCCACCTGCATCGTGATGGCGCATTTTGATCCGGAAGAATTTCTGCGCCTGGTGCAAAAACACCGCGCCACCCACACGCAAACCGTGCCCACCATGTTTGTGCGCATGCTCAAGCTCACCCCTGCGCAACGCGCCGCACATGATGTGTCGAGCCTCAAATTTGCCATCCACGCCGCAGCGCCCTGCCCGATTCCCATCAAGGAGCAAATGATTGACTGGTGGGGCCCGGTGGTCTGGGAGTATTACGCCGGCACCGAAGGCAACGGCATGACGCTGGTGCACTCCAAAGACTGGTTAACCCACAAGGGCACAGTAGGCAAAGCGGTGGTGGGCAAGCTCAAGATTTGCGACGAACACGGCAACGAGGTACCCACCGGCACCGCCGGCACCATCCACTTTGCCGAAGGCAAGGCGTTCGAATACCACAACGATCCGGCCAAAACAGCCGAGTCCAAAAACGCGCAAGGCTGGACAACCCTGGGCGACATCGGCTACGTCGATGCCGAAGGCTTTTTGTACCTGACGGATCGCAAAGCCCACATGATCATTTCAGGCGGCGTGAACATTTATCCGCAAGAATCCGAAAACCTGTTGGTCACCCACCCCAAGGTAATGGACGTAGCTGTCATTGGCGTGCCCAATGAAGAGTTTGGCGAAGAAGTCAAAGCCGTCGTTCAGCCCCGCAACATGGCCGATGCCGGGCCCGCCCTGGCCGAGGAGTTGATGGCTTTTTGCCGAGAGCACCTCTCGCACGTGAAGTGCCCGCGCTCGATTGACTTTGAAGCGGAGTTGCCGAGGCATCCGACCGGCAAGCTGTACAAACGGTTGTTGCGGGACAAGTATTGGGCGGGGCGGGCTAGCAAGTTGGTTTAGGTTTGGAACAGAAAAATGAAAGTCGCCATTTTTTTTGTTGCAATCGCAAATTTTTTAGCCGTTCTATCCTCATCAGTTTTTGCAGTTCGTGGCGATGGCGGTGAGCAAACTGGAGTAGTGCTCGTCATCTTGTTCGGTGGCTTTTGGGTTGTTTCTACCACTGTGTTCGCACTTCGTGTGTGCTCAAAGGGAGGTGGCTTTTTGGGATTGGCAATTGCCGGCGCAACTATTCCATTTGCCTATGGGACAGTGATGTTCCTAGCTCCACTATTAGAGTTAGGGGAGAAACTATTTGACAAGTATCAATCTAAGCCGATAGCCGTCGAGGAGGCTTGTAAAACTGCCGGAGAAAAAATTTTCTCTCTCCCATCAAAACCCATGAATTCCTTTGTTTACGAATGGACAACGAAGGATGAGCGGGCCCGTCCAGGCCGCATCAAGGCGGGGAAACATGTCGATGTAGTGTGGCTGCTTGACAACCATTCATTTCCGCCAGCGATTGCATTTGTTGAGCGAATGAACAACCGCAGATATCCAGCTTCAGTCGATGACAAGTTGCCGTATTTACGTAAAGCAAATGGCGGCACCTACCTCAACGTTGAAAAATCCACTGCTGACGTACTCATTCAGTACGAGATATCTCAAATTGAAACGCCTGGAACTCGTCGGGTTTTTGAACTGTTTGAAATAACAGCAAAGGAACGTGTAAACGGCAAACTACTTGCAACCTTTAAGTTTATAACAAGAAATTCGATGACTGAATCATTGGTGTGCGGCGGCACGGCTCCTGATGAGATAGATGTTGGGAGGTTCATTTTGAAGACGATGGGACTTCCCAGCAAATGACTCGTAGCGGCTGCGGAAACGTAGTTGCGAAATGCAAAGAATAGCCCGATCCCCCGCAGCGCGGCTGAAGCGAATGTTTGCTGCCGCTAAGCGCGGAAATCTCAGGGTCTGGGGGCGGAAAGCGGGCCGGGGCTGGGATTGAGCACTGCAGATGGTCGCCCGAAGGGCCTGCAACACGTTGAGCGCAAGACGCGCTGCGGGGGGTCGGGCGGTCATAGATACGCCCTGAACCTGAACCCCTATTCGAACTTGACCCTAAACCGGCCA
>JANOWY010000102.1:0-2613 GCA_031418135.1 Rhodoferax sp.
TGTCAGTGTGAAAGGTCTGGCGCTCGGCTGTCTGGTAAATCCTTGTGTTCGGGTCTTTGGACGATGCACCGAGGTCGCGCACATGCCCGAGGATATGGCCCGCCGCGTTCTGTGATCGTGCCCTACCCAGGTGAGCACCAACGCCGCAGAACACGGTGGCAGCAAATTCCTGGCTGTAGCCCGCAAGGGGCAAGCCCCGCAGTACTTCGATTCCGTTGCCATGCAAGAGCTTCTGCCGGAGTGCTTGCAAGTGGACCGCAAATGAAGTCAACGGAAAATCATCGGCGGTAATTGCCCCCACGTCACGGTCCAAAAAGAGGTAGTGCCGCGCGGCCATTTCCAGATCCTCAACATCGCACCGCGATAATTGGTACAGCCACGCGCACTCATTCTTTGCCATGTCCGGGCCGACCCATGCCGCAGGGCCGGTTATTTCGTTTGGAAGACGTGATAAGTCCATGTACTAATTATCCGCAGACTTTCAGGCGGCATAGTCCTGAGCCGAATCCGTCTGTCACGGGATCGCGAGTCAAATTCCGAACCTTAATTCTTCACCACTTGCCGGCCAACACCGCCTTGAACAAGCTGGTTCTCATCCCCGCGCGTGATTTCACCGCAAAACCGCACGCCCCTTGCCTTGTCGCCCTGGCCGGGCCACAAGGCACACGCGTCAATCAGACAAAAGGCCCAAGAGCAAAGGCGTCATCCTGGGCCAAACGCAATAACAACCAACGAAGTTACTGCGGCACCAACCCCGCAGCCTTCACCAACTCCGCATGCACCTTGATATCCCGCGCAATGAGGCGCTGCACGTCTTCGGGTGAGCTGGTCGAAACTTCGATGCCGCTTTCGGCCAGTTTGGCCCGGAACTCGGGATCAAAGGCGGTTTGAACCAAACGGTTCAGCTGGTCAACGATGGGGCGGGGGGTTTTGGCCGGGGCCAACAGCGCCATCCAGGCGGAAAGGTCCATGTCGGCTACGCCACTTTCAGCCATGGTGGGCACTTGTGGGAAGACGGGGGAGCGCTTGGGGCTCATCACGCCCAATGCGGCGAGCTTGCCAGACAACACATGCGGCACGGCTTCAGGCATCACGGCAAACATCGCGTCGACGGTTCCGGCAATCGTGTCGTTGATGGCCAGTGCGCCGCCCCGGTAGGGCACATGCAGCAGCTTGGTTTGCGTGCGCGCTTCGAACAACAGCCCGCCCAGGTGCTGCGGGCTGCCGTCGCCCGAGGATGCATAGGTAATTTTGCCGGGCGAAGCCTTGGCCGCTGCGACCAACGCAGCCACTGTGGGGTACTTTTGTTTGTCTTTCACGATCAGCACCATGGGCTGGTTCACCAGGCGTGAGATGGGGATGAAGTCGGCCTCGGGGTCGTAGGGCAGTGTTTTGAACACGCTCTTGTTGGTGGTCAAAAACGAAGCAGGCGACACGGTGAGCGTGTAACCATCGGCCGGGGCCTTGGCCACAAACGGCATGCCAATCTGGCCTGATCCACCGGCGCGGTTTTCCACCACAAAGGGCTGCCCCAAAGCGGTGCTCAGCTTTTGGCCGAGGGTGCGGGCAATCATGTCGACACTGCCGCCTGCGGGGAGCGCCACGACAAGTTTGACCGGTTGATCCGGGTATTTGCCTTGCGCATTGGCGGTGCCAGCGAGCGTGAGGGCGGTGAGCAAGCTGGTCATCAGGATTGAAGTGCGTCGGGTGAACATGGGTGAGTCTCCGTGTGTTGATGATTGGTTAACCGGACAACCCGGTCTGCGATTGCGGATGAACAATGGTAGAGCAATTCGCATGCCACTCGGTCGCAAAAGGTACAGAACGATCGTGCATCAACCCCGCCAAGCCGCCCACAACATCGTCAGTCCCGCGAACAACAGCAGCACATCCATCAGGGTTTTGAAGCGCTGGTTATCGATATGGTGCAACAGGCGTTTGGCGATGAAGGCACCGGCCACCAGGCTGGAGCCGATGATGAGGCCCTTGAGCACAATCAGCCAGGGCAGGGCATCAAAACTGCGGAAGGTGATGGCCTTGGCAACATATACCGCCAGCGAACCCATGGCCTCGGTGCCCAGGTAGGCACCTTTCACCAGGCCATAGGCCAAAAAGAACGGCGCGTTGATCGGCCCGGTGCTCACCACCACGCCGGTGATGAAGCCAATCACGGCGCCAACCAGCGCCATGTGCCACAGGTTCAGTTTCCAGTGCTGGCGGGCCATCCAGTGGCGGATGGGGATCATGGCGATGAAGAAAATACCCAGCGCCAGTTCGACCCATTGCGTCGGCAGCGTGAGCAAGGTGCGCGCGCCCAGGGCGGCGGCCGGGATGCCGGTGGCGCTATAGGCGGCGGTTACTTGCCAATCCACCTCGCGCCACCAGGCCGCCACGCGCGAGGCGTTGGCCATGATGGCGGCAATGGCCATGATGGGCACGGCTTCGCGCGGGCCAAATACCAGCACCAGGGCGGGCATGAGCATGATGGACGTGCCAAAACCCACAATGCCCCCTACGGTGCCTGCAATCAAACCCAACAACAAAACCAGCGCAAAATCCATCGTTTATTCATTTCCATAAAAGCGACACATGACTTCCTTTGATTTTGACCTG
>JANOWY010000103.1:0-2254 GCA_031418135.1 Rhodoferax sp.
TTGGGCCTGTTTGTTGCGGGCGTTGCCTTGATGGTGGCTAGCACCTGGTGGGGCGGTTTGCGCGGCCGGATTGATTTTGCCGTGATTGCCGAAGCGCTGGAAACCGGCGCCAAATATGCCCTGGCCGTGGGCGCTGCAGCGGCTGCAGTCGGCCTGGTGATTGGTGTGGTCACGCTCACGGGTGTGGGCTTCAAGGTGAGTTTTATCATCACCAGCGCCGCGCAAAGCATTGCCATGGGGCTGAGCACGTTCGTACCCGCTTATTTGGCTTCGCAGCAAGGCATCATGCTGTTTGCCGCACTGTTCATGACGGCGCTGGTTTGTATTTTGATGGGCTGTGGCATACCCACCACGGCCAACTACATCATCATGGTGACAGTGGCCGCGCCTACACTGGTGCAGTTGGGCGTGGAGCCACTGGTGGCGCACTTCTTCGTGTTTTATTACGGCGTGCTGGCCGACATTACCCCGCCGGTGGCACTGGCAGCCTATGCCGCCGCCGGGATGGCCGGAGGTGATCCGTTCAAAACCGGCAACACCGCGTTCCGCCTGGGTCTGGCCAAGGCGCTGGTGCCGTTTGTATTTGTGTTTTCGCCCAGCCTGCTGCTGGTGGCCAAGGGCTTCAACTGGTACGACTTTATAGTCACCTTCACCGGCTGCTTGCTGGGCATTACCGTTCTGGGCGCCGCTTTGAGCAAGTTTTTCTTGATCGAAATGAAGCGCTGGGAGCAGGTGCTGTGTGTGGCTGCTGCGCTGCTCATGATTGCCCCGGGGTTGACGGCCACCTTGCTGGGCGTGGCGCTGTGCGTGCCCATGGTTTTGCGCCAGTTGTCTGGCTGGCGGCTGGGCAACGCAAGAGCGAAAGCAGCTTGAACATCTGCGTTGAGAGCGGCCATTCCATGGGCCTGCGGTTGCCGTTGCCTTTTGTAGCCCACCCGGTGGCGCGGTTGCGCGCTGCGCAGTTGGCGCTGCTCACCAAACCCTTCCAGGCGCGGGGCTCACGGGTCAAGCGTTGTGGCCATTGCCGCGTGGCCATCAGCCATTGCCTGTGCGCCCTTCGACCTGAAGTGCCCACACCGGTCGGTATGTGTTTGATCATGACGGCCCTGGAAACGCTCAAACCCAGCAACACCGGTTGGCTGGTGGCCGATGTGGTGCCCAACACTTGGGCTTTTGCCTGGACCCGCACGGAGCCAGACCCGGCCCTGCTGGCGCTTCTGGCTGATGCGCAATGGCAGCCTTACCTGGTGTTTCCGGGCAAGTTTGTGGCACCCGAACGGGTGGTAGCTGCGCTGGCCCAAGACCTGCCCGCGCAACCTGCCGCCAACGCCAGTGCCCGCAAACCATTGTTTGTATTGCTGGATGGCACCTGGCCCGAGGCCCGCAAGATATTTCGCAAAAGCCCTTACCTGGACGGGTTGCCGGTGCTGAGTTTGCAGCCGGCGCACCTGTCAACTTACCGTTTGCGCCGCGCCGGGCACGATGCCCATTTTTGCACCGCCGAGGTCGCGGCGATGTGCCTGGGTTTGGCGGGCGAACCCCGTGCCGCCGAGGTGTTGGCAGCTTATCTGGCCGTGTTTACCGAGCATTACCTGAGTGCCAAACAAAGCGTGCCGGTTGACTGGCATGATGCGGCGCACCAGCGTTTGGAAGCCAGCCGGTAGTGCCCCGATGCGGCGACAATCAGGCAACCTCAAAAATGAACCAATGACCCAAGACGCAAACCCAGCAGCCAATTCGACCGACGAGGGCCTGTGCGAGCCCTGCAAAGGCGTGCAACGCAATTGGCGCCGCGCCCCTGGTCACCCTGAATTGGTGCAGGGCACGAACCGCAGTGTTGCCCACAAACACGGGCAAGTCACCATCACCAAATACCGCTGTGAACGCTGCGGTACGGTTTGGGAGTATGAGAACAACAAGGTGAACCGGCAGGCGGGCTGGTCGGTGCTGGTGCGGTAATTGACTCAAGAATCGCAATGAAAGCGCCGCCCAGATTGCAGGCCCTCATCGAAGAAGGCCTGATCGACACCGTGGTTCGCCAACTGATGAGTGGCAAGGAAGCCATGGTGTTTGTGGTGCGTTGTGGCAACGAAACCCGCTGCGCCAAGATCTACAAAGAAGCCACGCAGCGCAGCTTTCGGCAGGCGGTGGATTACACCGAAAACCGAAAGGTAAAAAACTCCCGTTCAGCGCGGGCCATGGCCAAAGGCAGCAGGTTTGGCCGCCAGGAACAAGAAGCCGCCTGGCAAAGCGC